>CAZSAE010000078.1:0-6089 GCA_964604765.1 uncultured Dechloromonas sp.
CTAGTTTCGTGCTCAGCAGCAGGTCATGAACTGTGACAAGTGGCGGAAAGTCCTGTTCATTGAGAACCCGATTGACGGCATAGAGCTCTGCCGCTGTGAAGTAGGGCCATGCAAAGGCCTCAGCAGCCCATGTCACGAAATAACGCTTGAGCGCCTTGGAGGGTGTGAGCTCAATCGGCCCATGGGTGTCGATAAACTCGAATGTCAGCAATGCAGCCCTGAGCACAGGGGAATGTGCAAGTGCGGCGGCGTCATCGGCAATGTATTTGAAGGGGTACATGAACCGATATGTGCCCGAGAGCAGGCCATCTGCCAATCAAGCACATATGTCGGCAACGCTGTAGCGTTCATTAAGATGCTCAAGCAGCAAAGCCTCAGCCTCACGCAATGCACATAGCTGTACAAGGTCTAACGCTGCATCACGCTCTCTGCATAAGCGTATCGAGCGCAAGCAATTGATCGCACCCGTTATGGAGAAGTCGCGCTTCATGTGAGCTTGATATGCAGACCAGTTCTGGTTCTTGCCCACATACTCCCGGCTGAACGCCTGTCGTGTCGTTGTAAGCTGGGCATTGCGCAATATGAGATAGATGTGATCGATGAGTGATGTGTTCATATCCATATTTATATGAACGACGCTGGATAACGCTTAGGGAGCGTAGGTAAGCGTGAACCCTATGTGATCGTGCTGTGAATATGCGTGGCTATCAAATGGGGAAAGGTGATTGGCTGTGATGGAGGCACTGTGGCCTATGGTGGTCATTGTTGGTTCATCATGTGAGTGTTGTAATGTTCAGTATATGCTCATTGTAGTTCATTGTGTTTGATATGTAGGGAGTGTGTTGTTGTTTATTGTATAACGAGGATAGGCGGTGGAAATGTCCACAACCTACCCTGAGTGCCTGCAATTTTGAGCCATCACGATGTGCCATAATGATGCCTTATGAGAGCCGTATGCCTAGCACTTCGACCCCTGACCGTTGCTGTGTTCGAACCTGATAATTTGCCTTAAAGAATGCCTATGCGGTGCCTGAGAGAGCCTTGATGAATGTGCCTAAGTTCTTTGGGAGAGAAATTGCCTGAGTGATGCCATTGAGTTTGCCATGCGCTGTTTAAGCTGATCTTCCTTGGCTGCTTGAGCTTGCTGGCGTTCGTTGAACTTATCCCGGACCTGCTGCATGTGAAGCGGTACATAGCTAAGGGATGCTTCGAACAAATCATCGGTTAGGTGATTTGCGATACGCTGGGCCTGAGCGTCATTGCAGAATGAGGTGTAAGCTCTGGGATCGTCGTTGTGGTGATCGCAGTTGATGACAATGCTATCATCTCGAAAGCGCCACATCTCCTTGGTGACGTATTCCGCTATGGCCAGCTTGTCGTGAATGGGTGTGATCCAGTTGGATTTCAGTTCGGCGGTGTCAGCATCAAGCGTATTCCACAGTACGTTCAGGATGGCTGAGAACACCACAGAATCGATCATAGACTGCGCTACGAAGTGAGCGTGTATGCACTTTTGACTTTTGCCAAATTCGAGAAAGCAGAGCCGATTGATGCCATAGCCCTTCTCGGCTGCTCTGCCAAAAAACACGCGGTCGGCCTTGTGAAAGAATGCATCGAACAGCTTTATGGCCTTCTTGCGGCAGATGCGTTCGCCATCCTTAAAAGCTAGCACTCCGGTCACGTCATATGGACCATTGACGATCTTATTGATCGAGTTTTCGGCGATCTTTTTTCCCCAATTCATATCTGCATATCCCTTTGCAGATATTTATCCTTTGGCGGCAAATCCGGCTTATTTTCTGGATCAGTTTTGGTAAAAAATCTTGCCTTTTGGTAAAACCAATCAGGCCGTTAAAATCAGGTCAGGGTTCGATTTTAACACGTTATGGCCTGCGAGCCACTTGCGCTACCGAAAGGCATATGTGTTGGCAAAAAATCTGCTGCGCAATTTTTACGCCATACGGAGAACCGCACCACGCCTGATCTAATCTAATGCCACCCCTTGTGCGCAGTGTATGAGCGGCTCTTTCTCAGCCTTGCCGCTTGATATAGCCATATCAGACGAATCAAAAGCTCGTTGGAGGCTGCATGCCGTGGACTGACGCTGACAGGCACTATTTTCTTGGTAATCGGGAAAGCTTTGAAAATCGGTACTGTCGGAATGACGGCCAGCTTGCCACGCTCTCTGCAGATAGGATCGTCCAAAGCTACCTCAACCGCCTGATCTTCAAACTGACCTGTGTGCTCCCCGCTCTGAGCCACCGCTCGCCCGGTTGGACGGCTACAGCAGAGACTTCTCGTCCACAGAAGCCGATTATAGCCATGGGGAGCGTGGCCAATGTAAACTTGCAGCGACGTAACCGTTGTGGGCTCTGTGAAGTGGATGGTCGCGTCTTTTTCTGGGTAGATAACGACAACGACGTATTCGATCCTACTGCAACGCCGGGGTGGGTGTGGTGGCGCACTGGTTCGACGGGCAATGATCATCAGTATCGCCATCAAACGCCCATCAGTCCCGACGTTATCCCTGATCGTTCTGTGCTGTTGATCATGGGCCAGCTCAATCGGTGCCATGCGGGTGAAGCTTTTACAGCGCAGCAGGCAACTGAGCTTTGGCTTCGTGAACCCGCTGAATTGCAGCTGGCAGCGGTTGCCACACGACCAGATGGAAATGTTATCGTGCCACGCGACTAGTATTCCTCGGCCAGCATGATCGTCAGCACCCTACAGGTCACGGCTGGATCGCTGGGATTAGGTGAGTGCATGAGCAAATCAGCGTCAAAATATGAAATTTGCCAGAACACGGTCTGGCCCTCATGCTCGACGCTGCCGAAATCGTGCTCTCCATATGGGTCGTTACGCTCGGTGAATTCGTTGAAGGCACGAACCTTGGCATAAAGGCCGTCCAGATCGTCCATGGCTGCAATGCCCTTGGTGATCACGACACGGCAGCCAATGAACGAAGTACGAGCAGCGTCATTGAGCTTGGCAATGTGGGCCGCTGTCATTGGCTGACCCTCATCCAATTGAGGACATTGCCCTTGCCGAACATAGCTTCGCCGAGCTGCTTGGCAGCCATGTCGTTTTCGGCGGTGATGACGGTATAGGTGGTGGTGCCGTTGGGGAGACGAACCCAGAGCCGGTATTGCTTCATTGCCTTGCCTCCCGTTCGCGCTTGCGTTCGGCTTCCACGAATTCAGGCTTGCGCCGTGCCATAAAGATGATGCAGCCAACGCCGTGGAGGCTTTCGCAATACTGCCTTGCCTCCTCCTCGGTGTAAGCATCGACGACCACCGTGTCGGTTCCTGTGGGCTGTACGCGGACCCATGCTCGGTATTGATCCATGGCCATTACCCCTTCTTGCGTTCGGCAACGGCGGCCATGGCCTTGTCCAACTCACCGGCCTTGGCGGCTGCGGCGAAGGCTGCGAGCACTGCGGCAACTTCGTCGAGTTTGTTGACGAACACGGCGTTGTTGGTGGCATTGAGCAGCAAGGGCCGAGCGCCGTAGCGACACTGCACATAGAAACCGCCGTCTTGCGCAATCCACCACGCTCTTACTGCCTTGGCAGGCTTGCCTTCGATTTTGGTTGGCACGTTGAACGTTTCGCCCTTCAGTGCAGCTGCCAGAACCAGCTTCTGCTGTTCGATGGCAGCAATGATCTTGTCGCGGCGTCGTTGGATTGGGTCGGTGGACGGCTGGGACTTTGCCAGCGTTTTGAAAGTGAACTTCGAAAGCGTATTCATTACGTTGCCTTTCCTTGGTTTACGAAAGGCAACGTAACGTCGGCTCAAATGGCCTTCCTACCGAAAATGGCCGAAAATCAGGCCCTTCATGGACATTTTCTTGAGTGTCCCAAGATGAATTGGCCTGCCAATGGGACGCCGGATCGGTAGGAAAATGCCGGTTTTCACCGCCAAAGTTTGGGGGTCAGCCAAAGCCTTGCGTTTGGCGAGAGAGGTATAGTTGCAATGGTCAACCTGTGCGGCGTTGCTGAGCTTTGCGATGAGCCTCACGCTCCCGCGCCATGCGCTGTGCGTCTTTCTCACGTTTCAGAGCTGACTTGCTCATATCGACGTTCCGTTTGAGCGCGGCGATGCGGGCCTGTGCCGGGTTCAGGGGCTTGGTGGGTTTGATGGTCGAAAATTCGTAGAAGCGCATACAGCTATTTAGCCTAGTCGCTACTCGTGCCTGCTGACGCTGCGCCAGACGTCTACAAGGCCCGCAAAACGCAGATTTGGCGCCATCTTAAGAGGCTCAAACTGCCATGCATTAGGTTCGCGGCAGGCATGGCATTCATAGGTCAATCATAGCAATTAACCTAAGTCGGGCGAGGACAGCAGATCGGCATACTGGAGTAAGGTTTTCTCATGTTTCATCCTCGTATCAACCCCATCTGGGCCGAACATGATCCAAATGTCTTTGTCGTCTCCGAACACAAGGAAGCTTCCGCCTTCACCGAGATAGATCGTATCGATAATTCGCTTTAGTGCCGTATTTACTTTGCTTCGTGCGAGGAACCGCCTGTCGTCGTCAGGATCATTAATTTCAGCTCGAAGAGCTTCTACGATTTCAAATTGGCTCTTCTTTGTAGGCTCGGCATCCTCAGCGTTAGCCCTAATTTGCGCCTCTTCAAGCGCCTTTTTGAGTTCCTCAATCTCAGTTTCGAGAGCTAGTACGCGAGTTGTTATAGCCTTGCTGCCCTCGGCCAAGACATCAATCAAATGATCGAGCCGTTTGGTTTGCACCTCAATCTGGCGGGTGATTTCAGCCACCTGCTCTCGGTAAATGTTTGCCCGTTTATCGCTTGCTTCCTCCTCGACGAGCAATGCGCCAAGGTTGTCCAAAATGGCACCCTCGATCACCTTGTAGTCGTATAATGTGTTGTTTGAGCAGGCGTGCTTTCTCCGAGCATTGTTGCAGCGAAGGCGCTCATAGTGCCGCCTTTTGTAGGTCACTCGGTCCCCGTTTTTTTTAGTATAATGAATGTTGTTTGTGCCCTTGTTTTCATAGGCTGCATTGCCCCCACATGCGCCGCAAATGACCATCCCTGAAAGCAGGTTGGATAGACGCTTGTATGCGTGACCTCCCGTACGACTTTTTGATTTTAAAGCAGTTTGAACGCGATTGAATTTTTCCGCACTTACTGCCTGCGGAAAATAGTCGCTTGCGAGTGTTTCGCCGCCTAGCGTTATGTATTCTCCAAGGACTGCTCTTTTAGTAAGCAGGCGATGCACATATGGTTCATGCCAGCCTCCTTCGCCATCACGCTTCCGCACGGCCCAGACTGGCTCTTTGCGACTGTTTAGGATTTGAGTGATTACGGCTATTCCGATACCATCAAGGTACAGATCGTAGATCTCATTGAGAACCTTTGTGCGGTACTCGTTGAGCACATAGATGCCATCTTTTTTATCGATCCATGCCGGAGCCTTGATTGCGGTTGTAGCTTTGCTTCCGTCTCTGATTTTAGCGTGGCGGTTAGCCCAAGAAGATTTTGAGCGTTCGCTTTTTTTGAATGATTCTTCGTACGATAGCTGCGCTTTGATAATGATGGAAAACAGTTCCAACATATCGTTTCCGCTGCTGTCAGCCTTGTAAATTTGGTCGTCATGGGTCGTCGCGACGGAGACACCACATTCGTTCAGCGACCAGATAAACTGTGCGGCAAGCTTTGCGCCTTGCCTGCTGAGGCGATCGAGGTTCTCAACGACGAGGACCTTGCCGGTATGCAGTCCGTTTTTAGCCTCTTGCTCAAACTTATGCAGTTCCGAGCCTTCTACGCGGTTGTATCCGTGGAAAGCACTTTTGCCTTGATCAGAAATCTCTTGCTCGAGAAACCATCCCTTCTGCTCAATATAACTTCTGCCTTCGCTAAGCTGCCGTTCTAATGAATAGCCCTTGGCTTGCTCCATGGTGCTGAACCGTGCGTACAAAATGGCTGCTTGAAACATAGAGTTGGAAACCTGTAGAGCTTGAGAGTGCTCGTGGCATGTTAAGGCAATTTTTTGTGTGTACAACTATTCCCATGAGGGACACGGTGAAGAAGGCCCGCACCTGGCTTGACGCGCAGGGGATCGGTTACACCT
>CAZSAE010000079.1:0-6073 GCA_964604765.1 uncultured Dechloromonas sp.
AGGGGCCTTGTTGCGCCCAGAACACGGAGACTTGTCCTTCAAAGCCGAGGATCGACCCGTAGACCACCGGCTTGCCCAGCTTGGCCGCCGCGTCGTTAAGCAGGTACTTTGTGGTGAAATTGTCCGAACCATCGATGATGACATCGTAATTGCCGAGGATTTCCATGGCATTGGCAGCCGTCAGACGCGTCGAATGGCTGACGAGTTGTGTCTCGCTGTTCAGCGCGGCCAGATGTTTGACGGCGGCGTCCACCTTGGGGCTTGCCTGATCGGTTTCCCGAAAAATGATCTGGCGCTGTAAGTTGCTGGCATCGACACAGTCGTCATCAATCAGACCGATACAACCGTTTTGACGGCGCAGTCCGACGCCGGCGGCAGCGAGATAGAGCAATGCCGGCGAACCGAGGCCGCCGGTGCCGACGACCAGAATACGAGCCTGGGCCAGCAAGGCTTGACCGGCTTCGCCAATTTCAGGTAACACGGTCTGTCGGGCATAGCGGCTGCACATGATGGATCAACGTCCTTTCTTGCTGTGCAGATCGATTTCCAGTCCGACCGTCAGCATTTCGCCATTATCGAAGGCGATTGATTCGTGAATACCGTCCTTGCCGACGTTGCCGGAGCTGAGTTGATCGATACCGTTAGCAAAAACCATCAACTCACAATGCATGGTGCCAGCCGCATGGTGGGATTTGAATGCGAGCAATGCACCTTCCTGGCCTGTCGCGGCAGCGTCGGTGCACACGACATATTCCAGACAAAGAGCGTTGCTCAGCGTCGTGATGCCGACCAGGCGACCCTGCGCGACGAGATCAGCGAACTCTTGTGCGGAAATGCGGAAACGGAGATGCTCAGGAGCGAGTCTCAAGTTCATGAAGCAGGCCTTCCCATTGCGCGGGTGTATTGACGTTGATCAACTGGGGTGCGATCGCATCCGTCTCGTCGAGCGCGACTAGATGCAACGGTTCGACAAATCGCTTCACCGACCAGGAGCGCTTGGCTTCGAGGTCGACTTGCGCCGCCGCACACTGTTTTAGCACAGCTTCCGTTGTTTTGAGCACGACTGGCAGCGGTGAACCGGGGGTGCGGCAGCCATTCACGCCGCTGTCCGTCTTCTGTAGCATCGACGCCAGCAGTTCAGGCGAGAGCAGCGGCGCATCTACCGGCACAAACAAGAGATTCTTGGTCGGCATGCCGTCGGCAACCGCCCACGCGAGAGCGCTGATGATGCCGCCCACCGGGCCGGCACCCGTGAGTTGATCGAGAATACAGGCGTCGGGCCAACCCTGACGCGGCGGTCCACTGAGCAACACGCGTTCACAACCTGCCGCCAGGAGGCTTCTTCTGGCGCGCAAGAGCAGCGATTCATTGTTGATACACAGGCCTGCCTTGTCGCGTCCCATTCGGGACGACCGGCCACCCGCCAGAATGACACCAACGACTTCAGTGGCGACAGTGTGCCGGCTCGTCGTCATAAGATACGGGGCCATGAGAGCAAAGGGCGTGTCCTTGTACCCACTCACTATCGCCGTCCAGGTAGTGTTCCTGCTTCCAGATGGGGGCCCGGTGCTTGATTTCTTCGATGATGAAGCGACAGGCCTTGAAGGATTCGTCACGGTGCGGCGAGCTCACCGCGATCAGGATGCTGATGCCGCCGATATCAAGGCGCCCCTTGAAGTGCTCGATGTAAATATTGAGCTTGTCGCCCCATTTCTGGCGCGCCTCGCTGGCGAGGGTTTCGAAGGTCTGTAATGTCAGCTCGTCAAACACATCATACGACACGCCTTTGACGGGTTTGCCGAGGTTGTGATTACGTACCGTGCCGATAAACATATCCGCCGCGCCGTGCGCGTCATCGGCCACGAATCGGACGGCTGCTTCGGTGGAGAGCGGTGTTGCCGAAACGTTCAAATGGTTGCGTCCGCTCATATCAACCGCCGCACACAGGGGGGAGGATCGCCAGCGCCGCTGGGCTGCTCATGCGTTCATCGGCGCTCAGCACCCGCTGATGATCGGCCAGCACTGATTTGTTGACCAGGTCATCGTCGGAGAACCCCGGGTTGGCTTGGCGCAGGGCGTCGACCATGGCCGACTTCACCTCGGCGACTGAACAGCCCACCGGAACACTGACATCGAGGGTGCCCGGATGGTATTTTCTAAAAGCGCCGAACATCTTGATTGACAGGTTCATTTGGGGATTCATGTCAGTCCTCGGTTAAAACGCCATGGGGAAAAGCGCCATTGGAGCGATGCAAACGGAATCCCCCTTGCGCAGGTCATTCTGTCCTTCGCCGATGACGGCCCAACAATTCATATCGAGTAAGGGTGAAATCTTGAACGACTGCTGACCATCCAGAATGGTGAGATGGGTCTGGCCGTGATCGTCGCTATCCAACCGGGCCTTCAAGAAATTTCGCAGATCGCCTTTTTTCTGAAAGTCATGGCGGAGCTCGGCATAGTGGAATGCTTCAGCCGGCATGCCTAACAAGTGTCGAATTAACGGCTGGATGAAAAATCGCAGTCCGACGGCAGTCGAAACGGGGTTGCCGGGCAGGCCAAAATAGTAGCGTCCATCCTTCAGTACGGCAAAGAGAATCGGTTTGCCTGGTTTGATGCCGACGCCGTGATAAATGATGCGGGCGCCATTCTTTTCCAGAAGCTCGGGAATGAAATCCCATTTGCCCATGGAGACAGCGCCAGAGCTGATGACGATACGCGCATGTGTGCCCACATTCAGCGTGTCGACGAAAGCCTGCTCATCATCGCCGATACTGCCGGCGTACGATGCCGGAATGCCGGCATCCTTGAACTGGCATAAAAGATAGGGCGTGTTTGAGTTGTAGATTTCGCCATCCCTGAGCGGCATGTGATAGGCGTCACTGACTTCCTTGCCCGTTGTGAAAATTTCGATCTCGGGCATATGGAAGACGCGCACTTCATGAATGCCAGTTGCCGCCATGGCGGCGATGTGGCCAGCGTGTAGTCGCGTGCCCCGGGTTGCGATGAGTTGCCCGGTTTTGAAATCCTCGCCAGCGTAACGCACATTGTCACCGGGCTGCAGTTGGGCCCGGATTTCGATTTCGACGGTTTGCCCGCTGTCATCCTGAATGGTTCTGACCTTCTCGATCGGCACGACAGCGTCGAAACCTTGTGGCATTTTGGCGCCGGTCATGATTTCGACGGCCAGGCTCTGGTCGGCGGTTTCCAGGACGTCGCCGGCAGCGAGGCAATGGCCGACTTTGAATCGGCGCGGCGCATCCGCGCTCACACCGAACGTCTTGATGGCGTGCAGTGCGAAGCCATCCATCGCCGAATTGTTAAAGGAAGGGATATTGAGTCGCGCGACGATGTCTTCGGCTGCAATCTGTCCCAATGCCTCGTTACGGTCGACCCGGTGATCGGGCTGGGGAATGGCTTCCTGCGCAATCAGCTTCAGTGCGTCGGCATAACTAATCATGTTTGATGTTGTCGATCGTATTGATTAAATGGGGAATCTGTTTGTGCAGGCACTCAATACCTTCGCGCACGGCTTTAGGATTGCCCGGCAAGGTAAGGATCAGCATGTTGCCGAGGGTGGCGCCGATGCTGCGGCTGCTCCAGCTGAACGGTGTGAATTGCGATCCGTAGAGCCGAAGCTGCTCTCCGATGCCCGGGATGATGCGGTCGGCCAGGCGGGCGATGGTGTCCGGCGTTTGATCGCGCGGTGCGATGCCGGTGCCACCCGTGGTAATGATCAATCGGGTGCGCCCTGCCTGTTGGATATCGAGAATTTTCTTTGTCAGCGTCGTCGGCTCGTCGGGAATGACATAAGTATTGGTGACCGTGGCGCCGAAACTTTCGAGCAGTGCTTGCGCGACTGGCGTGGCTTTGTCCTCGTAAACACCAGCCGCCGCACGGTCGCTGAGCGTGATAATGGCAACGGCGATGCCCTGTAAGGTTTGCGGCATAGGCGGACATATCTTGTCCTTAACCCAGTCTGGCACGCCAGTAGGATTAAGCCAGAGCCCCGATTTGCCGCCAACCTTGGCCAGTAGGCGGACACCATCGATCAACAGATCGGGTTCAACCATCTTGGTTAGATCCCAGATCGTCAGCAGGGCGGCGTTGGCGCCGGCCAGCGCTTCCATTTCGACGCCGGTCTTGGCATGGGTCGAAGCGGTGCAGAATACGCGTACGGCAGCGTCGTCCTCTTCCAGTTCGGTGCGAATCTGTACTTGATCCAAGCCCATCGGGTGACAGAGCGGGATAAGCTGGCTAGCCGATTTGGCGCCCTGGATACCGGCGATTTCGGCGAGCACAAGCACATCGCCCTTGGGGAGCGCGCGATCGCGGATCAGCGCAAAGGCATGCGGGCCGACGACGATACGCCCCTCGGCAATGGCGATCCGGTGGGTGGGCGCTTTGCCGCCCACATCGATCATGTGAAATCCCTGCGTCATTTTTTAACCGCCCAAAGAGGCCAGGTGAGGCGTGCTACCCGTTTGGTGGAAGTGCAGCAGATGCGACGGCGCTTTCTGCACCAGAAGCCCGGCCATGGTTTGCTGCAATTCATCGCGCTGATCGCGATGTTGCAGCAGATGACGTAAGGAGTGGCCACCGTTACCGAACAGGCAGAGGCGCAACTGCCCCGTGGCCGTGACACGCAGTCGGTTACAGGTGTTGCAGAAATCCTTCGAATAAGGCGCGATGATGCCGATTTGGCCTCGGAAATCCGGATGGGAAAACTCCTGCGCCGGACCGGCGCCTTCTTCTCGGGCCATTTCGGACCAACCAAGATTGGTTAGCCGGGCCTTGATGTCCTGGCCGCGGATATGGTGTCGGGCGAAATATTCCTTGTTCGACCCCGTTTCCATCAGCTCAATGAAGCGGATGCTGATGTCTTCAAGACGGATCCATTCCAGAAAAGCCTCGAGCTCATGGTCGTTGACGCCACGCAGCAAGACCGTGTTGACCTTGATCTTGTCGAAACCGGCGTCCTGCGCCGCCCTGATGCCGTCGAGCACTCTGGGTAGGTGGTCGTGCCCCGTAATGTCGGCAAAACGCTGGCGATCCAGGCTGTCCACACTCACGTTGATGGCCGAAATACCGGCGTCGCGCCACAGCTGCGCATTTTCGGCGAGTCGATAGCCGTTGGTGGTGGTTGCTAGGCGGCGGATACCCGGAATTGCCGAAACACGGGCGGCAATCTCGGCAAAGTCTTTGCGTACGGTGGGCTCACCACCTGTCAGACGCACTTTCCACAGCCCAAGCCCGGCCAGGCCTATGACCAGATTTTCGATTTCATCCGCGTTCAGGAACTGGGTGTTTCCGGTCTTTTGGTAGCCGTCCGGTAGGCAATATTGGCAACGGTAGTTGCAGATGTCGGTGATGGATAGGCGCAAATAGCTAAAACTCCGGCCGTGCGGGTCAGTGAGCGTTTTCATCCTATCCTCGTTTTCTCTAGGCCTTGCCTCAAAAGCCAGCGGATCTAAAAGGGGGTTAGCCCGAAGAGCGCTGTGGTGATGACAGTTGAATTATGCGTTGGTTTGAATCCTGAAATACAGCTTATCCGGTGTAGGGTGACTACCCCTTTCGGGGTAGGCGACACCCTGTCAGCCTGGACGACCGTCCAGACGGGGCCGGAACAACCAAGGAGCATACCGGCTCAGATACAGTATAAAGGCCGTTGCCCAGCAGAAGCCGGAAGCCAGCAAGAAAGACGGCGTCGCTGCCGGATTCAGCAGATCAGGGATGGCCGCGACGACACGTAATAATCCGCTGAGAGCAATGAGCACGAAGACCGCCGTTTCAACGCGCGTCGCCAGAATTGGGCGACCGGTATGCCCCATAGCCGTTCGGGTGATCATGCCGGCGATGATCAGGCCCATGGCGCCTACACCAAGCGCGTGCATGGGTAGCGACCTTGGGATGATCGCGAGTGCATTCAATCCCATCGCGATCAACGTCAGGGGAATCCACAGATAACCCAACTGGAGCACCCAGACCATGGGTTGCTTGAAACATTGCCATGGCTTCCAGCCGGCCCAGCGCGCCAGGTTGATGGCTGCGGCGAACAGGCAACCCAGGAATGCGA
>CAZSAE010000080.1:0-5917 GCA_964604765.1 uncultured Dechloromonas sp.
ACGTCTTCCCGATGGTGTCGGCCGGCAAGGGCCTGACCGATATGGTTCTGGCTGATGATCACCTGTAAGGAGCCCGATATGCGACACATCATTTCCATCCTTCTGGAAAACGAATCGGGCGCCCTGTCACGCGTGGCAGGTCTGTTCTCGGCACGTGGTTACAACATCCAGTCGCTGACCGTGGCGCCGACGGAAGATCCGTCGTTGTCACGCATGACGCTGGTGACCTTCGGCAACGAAGACATCATTGAACAGATTACCAAGCAGCTCAACAAGCTGGTCGACGTGGTCAAGGTCATCGATCTGTCCGAAGCGCCGCACGTCGAGCGCGAATTGCTCATGATCAAGGTGCGCGCCACCGGTAAGGATCGCGAGGAGATGAAGCGACTGGCTGATATCTTCCGCGGTCACATTATTGACGTGACCGACTCGGCCTACGTTATCGAACTGACCGGTACTTCGAATAAACTGGATTCGTTCATCGCGGCGATCGACCCGGTGCTGATTCTGGAAACCGTCCGTTCGGGCGTTTCCGGCATCGGCCGTGGCGACCGCATGCTCAAGGTTTAACTTTTTCTATTGCTGAATTTTTCCCGAAAGGAACATCATGAAGGTTTATTACGACAAGGACGCTGACCTCTCGCTGATCAAGGGCAAGCAAGTCACCATCGTTGGTTACGGTTCACAAGGTCACGCGCACGCACAGAACCTGCGTGACTCGGGCGTCAACGTCACTGTGGCGCTACGTAAGGGCGGCGCGTCGTGGGCCAAGGCCGAAGGCGCCGGTCTGAAGGTTGAAGAGATCGCGACCGCCGTCAAGAACGCCGACGTCGTTATGATGTTGCTGCCGGACGAAAATATTCCGGACGTTTACAACAAAGACGTCGCACCTAACATGAAGAAGGGCGCTGCTCTGGCCTTCGCCCACGGCTTCAACGTGCATTACAACCAGGTCGTGCCGCGCGAAGACGTCGACGTGATCATGGTTGCGCCGAAAGGCCCGGGCCATACCGTGCGTTCGGAATACCTCAAGGGCGGCGGTGTGCCGTCGCTGATCGCGATTTATCAGGATAAGTCGGGCAAGGCGCGTGACATCGCGCTGTCGTACGCGGCAGCCAATGGCGGCACCAAGGGTGGCGTCATCGAAACCTCGTTCCGCGAAGAAACCGAAACTGATCTGTTCGGCGAACAGGCCGTGCTGTGCGGCGGCGCCGTCGAGCTGGTCAAGATGGGTTTCGAAACGCTGACCGAAGCCGGTTATGCCCCGGAAATGGCCTACTTCGAGTGTCTGCACGAACTGAAGCTGATCGTCGATCTGATGTACGAAGGCGGCATCGCCAATATGAACTACTCGATCTCGAACAACGCCGAGTACGGTGAGTACGTGACCGGTCAGCGCGTGATCGCCGAACAGGCACGTGAGGGCATGCGTGAGTGCCTGCGTAACATCCAGAACGGCGAATACGCCAAGCGCTTCATTCTGGAAGGCCGCACCAACTATCCGGAAATGACCGCCCGTCGTCGTTTGAACGCCGCGCATCCGATCGAAGTGGTTGGTGCCCAGCTGCGTGCGATGATGCCGTGGATTGCCAAGAATAAATTGGTCGATCAGTCCAAGAACTAAGGATAAACCGGCTGCGCCGTCACAGACGTTGTTGCGCGGTGCTCGCTTCCTCGCCTATCTTTACGATATGTCTCGGTCGCTGTGCTCCGTGCGCCTAGTCTTGTGGCGGCTCGCTGCGGTTTCTCGTAGTCAACATCGAACGAAAGAGTGTCCATGAACTATCCGCATCCATTGCTCGCCAAAGAAGGCTGGCCCTTCATCGGTCTGGCCGTGGGTGCGGCCGTTCTGGCCTCTATTCTCGGCAGTGGTCTGGCCTGGTTGCTCTGGCCGATCGCACTGTTTGTCGTTCAGTTTTTCCGTGATCCGCCGCGCGTCCTTGCCGGTGGGCCAAATAGCGTGGTCTCGTCGGCCGACGGTCGCGTCATCGTTGTCGCCGAAACCGATGACCCCTGGCTCAATCGTCGCGCCCTCAAGGTCAGTGTGTTCATGAATGTGTTCAATGTGCATTCGAATCGCATCCCGACCGCGAGTGAAGTGGTCGGCAAGTGGTACATTGCCGGCAGCTTCCTGAACGCAGCGTTGGACAAGGCTTCCGAGCACAACGAACGGTGTGCACTACATCTGCGTACGCCGCATGGGCAGGACATCACCTGCGTGCAGATCGCCGGCCTGGTGGCGCGTCGTATTCTTAATTACGCCGAAATCGGTGACCGCTACAACGCTGGCGAGCGTTATGGCTTTATCCGTTTCGGCTCGCGCGTTGATTTCTATCTGCCGCTCAGCGCCAAGGTCAAAGTTAGCATTGGTGATAAGGTGTATGCTTCATCCACGGTCATTGCCGAACTGGATCAAGCTGCGTAATCCAACGCCCTAATGCTGAACGAAAAGAAACCGCGTAAATCCCTTTTCAACCCGGACGTCAAACGTCGGGGTATTTACATCCTGCCCAATCTTTTTACGACCGGCGCGTTGTTTGCCGGTTTTTACGCCATCGTGCAGGCCATGAATGGCGCTTTTGAGCAGGCGGCAGTTGCGGTGTTTATCGCCATGGTGCTCGATGGGCTCGACGGTCGCGTCGCCCGAATGACCAAAACGCAGAGCGCCTTTGGCGCTGAATACGATTCGCTGGCCGATATGGTCTCCTTTGGTGCCGCACCGGCGCTCATCGTTTACGAATGGGCACTGCGCGGCATGGGCAAATTCGGCTGGATGGCCGCCTTCCTTTATTGTGCCGGTGCGGCCCTACGTCTGGCGCGTTTCAACACAACCCTGGAAGTCGTTGATAAGCGTTATTTTCAGGGGCTGCCCAGCCCGGCGGCGGCGGCGTTGGTTGCCGGTTTCATCTGGGTCATGGGGGATCTGGAGATCGCCGGACCAGATGTCGCCTGGCTGGCCGCACCGCTGACCATTTTCGCGGGCGTCACCATGGTCACTAACGTCAAGTTTTATTCTTTCAAAGACATCAATCTGCGCAAGAGCGTGCCATTCGTTGTGGTCGCCGCGTTTGCATTGGCCCTGGCGTTGATTTCCAGTTACCCGCCGGGATGGCTGTTCGGCTTCTTCCTGATTTACGCGTTGTCCGGTTACGTATTAGCCATTTGGCCGAATCGTAAAAACGGCAAAGTGATCAAGCCGCAACGATTGCAACCGCCGCCGCAATAACCGATGCGTTGGCGTTACGGTGCTCAAGACCGCAGGTCGCTTCATGCGTCAGGCTTTTCGTTAATTGAACTGCTGGTGGTCATGGTCATCGTGGCCGCATTAGCCGGCATCGCCTATCCGGCCTACACGAATCACCTCAAGCGCAGTCATCGTGCCGACGCGCGTGCCGAATTGCTGCGCATGCAGATGGCGGTGGAGAAGCAGCGGCTGACGACACTGGGCGCCAAGCCTGCCGTGCCTTCAAGCTGGGCAACCGCGCCCGGCGTTGCCAAACATTATCAACTCAGCCTGCAGCCTAGCGGTGTGCAAGACTATGCCCTGATCGCCCGCGCGTTACCGGGCGATGGTCAGAACGACGATCGACAGGGCGATGCTGCGTGTGCCGTACTGACACTTCGCGTGCAAGGCTTGGAATCCCGCCATGAGCCAGCAGCCTGCTGGCAGTAAGCCCGATCACGTCGATCATTTCAGTCGCCAGGGAGAGCGCGGCATCTCCCTGATCGAAACGCTGGTCGCCATGGCGCTGGGCTTGCTCGTTCTGGCCGGTGTCTTGCAACTGACGAATCAGTTAGTCGACGGCAACACCACGACGCTTAAGGTGACGCGTTTGGAGCAGGACACGCGCACCGTCATGGATATCATCGTGCAGGATCTGCGCCGGGCCGGCCAGTTCCCGGAAGCCGGGCGCGACCTCGGAGACCTGAATCGTTTCCTGCAAGATCAACCCGCCGGCCCCCTGATCGATGGTGAGCCGCTGCAAACGGGCAAGGTCGGGAGCGCCATGACTTACGCCTACCGCGAACCCGACGGTAAGTTGATCCAGGCTAAATTTGCTTTGGATGCGAAAGCCGGCACGATCCAGATGCATACCGGAACGGCCTCAGCACCCGAAACTATTACCGACCCGGGCTTCATGACGGTGAGCACGTTCTCTTTTGTGCCAACGGTGGTGACAACGCAGGCCGGCAGCGTGCAGAACCCGTTGATCAGCATTGAAATACGCATCGTTGCCCGACTCAAATCCGATCCGACAACGGAGCGCCAGCTGGTCGATCGCGTGGTCTTGCGTAACGGGAGCATGCTGTGACACAACGTCGCCATCAACGGCCAGCACAAAGCGGCGTGGCGGTATTGCCGGTGGCGCTCATTTTGTTGGCGGGCGCCGCCTTGATCTTGTTGTTCTCGCAAAAGAACCTGCTGGTCGATCTGCAGATGACCCGTAACGGCTACGCCAGCCGACTGGCTTATGCCGCCGCAGATTCCGGGCTGGCCGTGGCGTTGTCGCGGTTGAACGATCCGGAGCAACGCAAAACCGTGCTCGCCGAAACCAAGGGTGTCGGCACCTACGACGCCATTATCGCGCCAACGTTTACTCAATCGCTGGGTGAATCGGCCGAGGCCCGCGTCGCATGCAAAGCGGTGTCATTGGGCGGCGCCGACATCCGTCTGCAAGTGCAAAGCACTGGCTGTGTCAGCGACTGTAGCAAGGGCCGTGCAACGGTCTCGCAAACCATGGCTATGCGTGGCGGCATCCACCGCATTCCTTATGCCTTGCTCAGCGCGCGTAGCGCGATCGACGTCACGGGGCCGGTAACGCTGACCAATCAATCGCCAGCGGTCCGCGGCATGCTCCTGCATGCGGGCGGCGGCATCACTTATGATCCCTCGGTACAGCGCATCTCGGTGCCGGGTAGTCACCCCGATCAGGCGCAAGTTGCGAACGATAAAACCTACGCGCAGCAATCGGCCGAGGTATTCTTTCGGCAATGGTTCGGTGCCGACAAAAATTTTATCCGTGAGCAATCGACGCGTATCGCCTGTCAGGGCGCTTGCGCTGGTGCGGTGGCGGCAGCGGGCAGCCGCGTCATCTGGCTGGAAGGTGACGCGCGTATCGACAGCGGAACCATCGGTAGCGTGAACGCGCCCGTGATTCTCATTGCCTCAGGCAATTTGCAGCTCGGCGGTTCGGTGCGGCTGACCGGCATTGTTTACAGTATGGCGCCCATCACCCAGGTGCAGTTGGGGATGGGCAGCATCGACGGTGCGCTCATTGCCGAGCAGCGTTTGAATGTCACGCAGGGCGGTGTGTTGAGTTACAACCCGGTCGTGCTGCAAAGAGCGCAAAGCACCCTTGGGCGTTTTGTGCCCGTACCCGGTAGCTGGAGCGACGGCGAATGATGGTCAGCTCTAGAGCTAGCGGCGGCTTCAGCCTGATCGAGGTGCTCGTCGCCCTGGTGCTACTCGGAGTCGGATTGATGGGATTGGCGCGATTGCAGCTCGTGCTGTTGGCCGGCACGGCCGATACAGCGGCCTATGACCATGCGGTTCGTCTGGCGAATGATCGGGTCGAGTCCTTGCGCTTGACTCGGCTGGCCGGCGGTCTGCCGGTGACCGGCACAGACGAACAACCGGTGCAGGGCATCCTGTTTCAACGGGCATGGACCGTCGCTTGTTCGCCCGAGCAGCCGTGCCATGCGAAAGTGACTGTTCAGTGGCGCGCGCCGCGCGCCAGCGCAGAAGACGCACCGCACGAAGTGTCACTGGAGGCCTATCTCGCACCAGCAGTTTCGGTCGCCCAGGGGTGGTTGGTGCAATCGGGTCCGCCAAATCGCGAAATTTTGCCCTGATTTTTGTTATAATTTCGCGCTTGGAGCCGATGTAGCTCAGTTGGTAGAGCAGCGCATTCGTAAT
>CAZSAE010000081.1:0-3350 GCA_964604765.1 uncultured Dechloromonas sp.
ACGAAAACGATTACCAGATCAAGATGCGCAACATGGTGCGTTTCTTGGGCGAGGGGGACAAGGTCAAAGTGACCCTGCGTTTCCGGGGTCGTGAAATGTCGCATCAGGAGTTCGGGATGCGTCAATTGGAACGTGTGAAAGCGGATCTGATTGAACTTGGCGTTGTCGAACAAATGCCGAAGATGGAAGGTCGCCAGATGGTGATGGTGATTGCCCCGGTCAAGAAGGCCCCGGCAACAGCCAAACCGAAAGCGAAAGACGAACGTAACGAAACGGCAGCTGCTTGAATCAAATCAGGCGGTAGCGGTTTCCAGCAGGATTGATCGGGTTGTGCAAACAACCGGGTCATAAACAAGTGGCATCGGGTCAACAAGCACTTCCACCGGAAGTCACCTGATGACATGTCATAAAGGAGCATATACATGCCCAAGATGAAGACGAAGAGCGGCGCAGCCAAGCGTTTCCGCGTTCGTGGCAGCGGCAGCATCAAGCGCGGCCACGCATTCAAGCGCCACATCCTGACCAAGAAAACGACTAAGTCGAAGCGCCAACTGCGCGGTCCGGAAACCGTTAACGCCTCGGATGTAGCATCGATCCGAGCCATGTTGCCCTACGCATAAGGAGAATCGACTATGTCTCGCGTTAAACGTGGTGTAACGGCGCGCGCGCGCCACCAGAAAATTCTGAAGCTGGCCAAGGGTTACCGCGGCCGTCGTAAGAACGTCTACCGTATCGCCAAGCAGGCGGTGATGAAGGCCGGTCAGTACCAGTACCGCGACCGTCGTCAACGCAAGCGTCAGTTCCGTACCCTGTGGATCGCTCGTATCAACGCGGCATCGCGTGAACTGGGTCTGACCTACAGCCGTTTCATGAACGGTCTGAAGAAGGCCTCGATCGAAGTCGATCGCAAGGTGCTGGCCGATCTGGCTGTGTTCGACAAGCCGGCGTTTGCCCAACTGGCCAATCAAGCCAAGGCAAGCCTCGGCCTGTAATCGCAGGGCGATTCGAAAAAAATCGCAGCGCGATCCGAAAAAGGAGGCGGTATGCCTCCTTTTTTTTCGGATCATCGGCAAAGTGCAGTAGCCAAGTGCAGTGCGCGATACGCCACTGTATTTTGTCGATGTTCTGAGAGTATTTAACTGAGGTTGACTATGTCGTCGCTGAATTCCGAAGCCCTCTTGTCCGAATTATCGGAAGCGCTGGCCGCCGTCAAGGACGGTGATGCCCTGGAAGTGACTAAAGCGCGTTATTTGGGCAAAAGCGGCATCGTCACCGAAGCGCTCAAAGGTCTGGTGAACCTCCCTGTCGAAGAGCGCAAGGAGGCTGGCGGCAAGATCAACAAGATCAAGGCGCAGATGGAAGCCGCCATCAACGCCCGGCGCGAGGCGCTGAAGGAAGAACAACTCACTGCCCGTCTGGCCGAAGAAGCGCTGGATGTCACGTTGCCGGGGCGGGGCGTTGCACGCGGTGGCTTGCACCCGGTGACACGCAGCTTACAGCGTATTGAAGATCTGTTCGCGTCGATGGGTTTCTCGGTCGCCGAAGGCCCGGAGATTGAAACCGATTACTTCAATTTCACCGCGCTGAATACGCCGGACGATCATCCAGCACGGTCGATGCACGACACCTTCTATCTCAAGGATACGCAGGGTAATGTACAGACCGATGTGCTGTTGCGCACCCACACCAGCCCGATTCAGGCGCGCTACATGAAGAACCATGTCGCCACCTATGGCGGCAAGGAAGGCATGCCGGAGATCCGCATCATTGCGCCGGGCCGGGTTTATCGTGTCGATTCCGACGCCACACACTCACCGATGTTCCATCAGGTCGAAGGCCTGTGGGTCGGCGAGCATGTGACCTTCGCGGGTCTCAAGGGCGTCATGATCGATTTCCTGCATCAGTTCTTTGAAACCGATGCGCTGGAAGTGCGCTTCCGCCCCTCGTTCTTTCCGTTTACCGAACCCTCGGCCGAGATCGATGTGGCCTTTGGCGAAGGCCCGCTCAAGGGGCGCTGGCTGGAAGTGGCCGGCTGCGGCATGGTGCATCCGAATGTGCTCGCCGAGGCCGGTATCGATGCGGAGCGTTATGTCGGTTTCGCCTTCGGTATGGGTCCGGATCGCCTGACCATGCTGCGTTATGGCATCAACGACCTGCGCCTGTTCTTCGAAGGCGATATCCGTTTCCTGAATCAGTTCGCTGCCTGAGTGGCGCGTCGTTCACAGTCGAGTTTTAGCGAAAGACTTCAAGCATGAAATTCTCGGAATCCTGGCTGCGTCAGTTCGTCAATCCGGATCTCTCGTCCGAAGCGCTGGCCGAGCTGCTCACTATGGCCGGTTTGGAAGTGGAAGAGCGCGGCCCCGTGGCGCCCCCGTTTAACAATGTGGTCGTCGGACATGTGCTCGCCGTGACCAAGCATCCGGATGCCGATCGACTGAATGTATGCGAGGTTGATGCCGGCGAAGCAACGCCGCGTCAGATCGTCTGTGGCGCCAGCAACGTGGCCGTCGGCCTCAAGGTGCCGTGCGCATTGCCGGGCGCCGTGTTGCCGGGCGATTTCAAGATCAAGGAAGCCAAAGTTCGTGGCGTACCGTCGGCCGGCATGCTGTGCGCCGCCGTCGAACTCGGTATGGCCAAGGAGAGCGACGGCCTCATGATTTTGGCCGCCGATGCCAAACCGGGCACCTCGCTACGCGAACTGCTCGGTCTCGACGACATCTGCATCGAACTCAAGCTCACGCCGAATCGTCCGGATTGTCTCGGACTGCTGGGTCTGGCGCGCGAAGTCTCGGCCCTGACCAATACGCCGTTCAACACACCCGATATCAAGCCTGTGACGCCAACGCATCAGCAAACGCTGCCGGTGCGTATTGAAGCTGCAGACCTTTGTGGTCGTTTCACCGGCCGCATCATCAAGGGCGTGAATGCCCAAGCCCAAACACCGGCCTGGATGGTGCAGAGTCTGGAACGTTGCGGCCTGCGCTCGATCAGCGCGTTGGTCGATATTTCCAACTACGTGATGCTGGAACTGAACCGTCCGAATCACGTATTCGATCTGAACAGTGTGCAGGGTGAGCTTACGGTGCGCTGGGCGAAGCCTGAAGAACAACTCACCTTGCTCGGCGGTAATGCGGTCACGCTGGATGAACGCTATGGCGTGATCGCCGACACCAACGGCGCCATCAGCCTGGCCGGCATCATGGGCGGCGAACGGACGGCCTGTACCGATGACACAACCGATGTATTTGTCGAAGCGGCCTATTGGCTGCCTTCGGCGATTCAGGGCCGTAGCCGTTGGCTGACGCTCAACACGGATGCCGGCCACCGCTTTGAACGCGGTGTCGATTTTG
>CAZSAE010000081.1:3450-5764 GCA_964604765.1 uncultured Dechloromonas sp.
TGGCTGACGCTCAACACGGATGCCGGCCACCGCTTTGAACGCGGTGTCGATTTTGCCGATACGGTGACGGGTGTCGAGCGCATCACGCAACTGATTCTCGACATCTGTGGCGGTGAACCGGGTCCGGTGGTCGATCAGGTCACGGCATTGCCCGAACGCAAACCCGTCAAGGCGCGTTTCGGCCGCATTCGCAAAGTACTCGGCATCGAACCGACCAACAGCGACATCGAAGGCATTTTCAAGCGCCTCGGCTTCAAGCCTACGCTGGCGGATGACGGTGTGATCATCGTGCCGCCAAGCTGGCGCCATGATCTGGAGATCGAAGAAGATCTCATCGAAGAGGTCGCCCGCGTCATTGGCTACGATCACATCCCGGCCAAACCACCGGTCGGCCCGATGGCCATGCAGGCGCAGACGGAAACGCAGCGCCCGTTAAGCGCACTGCGCGATACGTTGGTCGAGCGTGGCTACCAGGAAGTCATCAATCTGGCTTTTACGCCCGAAACCTGGGAACAGGATTTCGCGGCCAACCCAGCGCCGGTGGTGTTGGCCAACCCGATCGCCAGCCATCTGTCGGTGATGCGTTCCACGCTCATCGGCGGACTGATCAACACGCTGATTCACAATCAACGCCGTCGTCAGGCACGTTTGCAGATTTTCGAGACGGGGCGCGTGTTCGAACGTGCTACGGCGCATAGCGCCGGTCAGGTCGACGGCTATCGGCAGACACTACGCATCGGTGGCCTGAGTTGGGGCGCCGTGGTGCCCGAGCAATGGGGTGTCAAAACGCGTCCGGCCGATTTTTTTGACGTGAAAGCCGATGTCGAGGCGCTAAGTACCAGCGGTCATTTGAGCTTTGCAGCGGCGGTTCATCCGGCGTTCCATCCGGGCCGCTCGGCGCGCGTATTGCGCAACGGTCAACCCGCTGGCTGGCTGGGCGAGCTGCATCCGCGCTGGGTGCAGAAATACGAACTGGAATCAGCGCCGATTCTGTTTGAGCTGGATATTGACGTACTCGCTCCGGCCGTCGTCCCCGTTTATGCGCCGGTATCGCCGTTTCAGGCCGTATTGCGTGATCTGGCTGTCGTCGTCGACGCCGCTGTCCCGGTGCAACGTCTCCTCGACCAACTCTGGCAGGATGCACCGACGGTGCTCCGCGACATCAGTCTGTTTGACCAGTATCAGGGCAAAGGCATACCGGAGGGAGCGAAAAGCCTTGCGTTCCGCTTTACCTTGCAGGATACTCAGGGAACCCTTGAAGATCAAAAGGTTGACGCGGTAATGGCCCAGTTGCTGGAGCGCCTGACGGCCGCCGGTGCAACGCTCAGAAGCTAAAAATCCGCTAAAATTGTTTACTGTAAATTGACTGGGTGGGCCGCGTGGTCTGCCCCATGTTTTCGAAAGACTGGCATCATGACGACACTGACCAAGGCAGAAGTTTCCGACATCCTCTTCGAGAATCTCGGCCTCAATAAGCGCGAATCGAAGGATATGGTGGAGGCTTTTTTCACCGAGATCGCCGATACCTTGACGGCAGGTCAATGGGTCAAGCTGTCGGGTTTCGGTAATTTCCAGCTGCGGGATAAACCGCAGCGCCCGGGCCGCAACCCGAAGACCGGCGAAGAAATTCCCATTTCGGCGCGCCGCGTCGTGACCTTTCATCCCAGCCAGAAACTCAAGGATGAAGTCGAGCGTATCCAGCAGTCGAGCCGTCATTAAAGCCACGCTGGCATAAACCATGACTGATCTATTTAGCCAGCCGGTGCTGCAGGGTGCGCCTGCGGTCGCGCCGTCGGCGCAGTCGCCTTCGTCACCACTGCCCCCCATTCCCGCCAAACGTTATTTCACGATTGGCGAGGTCAGCGAACTGTGCGGCGTCAAAGCACACGTCTTGCGCTACTGGGAGCAGGAATTCACCCAACTCAAACCGCTTAAGCGTCGCGGTAACCGTCGCTATTATCAACACCATGAAGTGCTGTTGGTGCGGCGTATCCGTGAATTACTGTACGACCAGGGATACACCATTCATGGTGCGCGTATTCAGTTGAGCCATCCGAATGGTAACGGCGCCAACGGTAATGGGCACGCCAATGGCAATACACATGCGGCTGTATCGCCAACGTCCTCGGTGCAAACTCCGACAACGAACGTGCCGAATGACCTGAGAGCGACGCTTGAAAGCGTGATTGAGCTACTCAAACGTTGAGTTTCACTGAGTTTTCATTGAGCCGGCAGCGTTATTGCCGTACAATGGCGGCCGTGTCGGGGCGTAGCGCAGCCTGGTAGCGCACTTGCATGGGGTGCAAGGGGTCGC
>CAZSAE010000082.1:0-5690 GCA_964604765.1 uncultured Dechloromonas sp.
CAAGTAGTTGGCAGACCTCAGGTTTAACGTGGCTTACTTATTCAGCATGATACGAGGTCACGCGTTCGACCTCGTTCTTCGAGCCGAGAATGACCGGTACGCGCTGGTGCAGGGTGGTCGGTTGCAGATCCAGAATGCGTTCGCGGCCGGTTGTGGCGGCGCCGCCAGCCTGTTCGACCAGAAACGCCATCGGGTTGGCTTCATACAGCAAACGGAGTTTGCCGCCCTGTTGCGCCATTTTGGCATCCATCGGGTACATGAAAATGCCACCGCGCGACAGGATGCGGTGCACGTCGGCCACCATGGAGGCGACCCAGCGCATATTGAAGTCTTCGCCACGAGGACCGGTCTTACCGGCCAGCATTTCTTCGACGTAACGCTGCACGGGGGCTTCCCAGTGGCGCTGATTCGACATATTGATCGCGAATTCGCGGGTGTCGGCCGGGATCGTCAGGTTTTCCTGGGTCAGGCGGAAGGTGCCGATTTCGCGATCCAGCGTGAAGACATGCACGCCGTGTCCGAAGGTCAGCACTAATTGCGTATTGGGGCCGTAGACGGCATAACCGGCGGCAACCTGTTGGGCGCCTTTCTGCAGGAAGGCTTCGCCGTTGGCACAGTCGATGCCTTCCGGCGCTTTGAGCACCGAGAAGATCGTGCCGACCGAAATATTGACATCAATATTGGAAGAGCCATCGAGTGGGTCGAATACCAGCAGGTATTCGCCCTTCGGGTAGCGATTCGGAATGCAGAAGGGCAGGTCCATCTCTTCCGAAGCCATGGCGGCGAGGTGGCCGCCCCACTCGTTGGCGTCGAGTAGGATCTCGTTCGAGATCACGTCCAGCTTTTTCTGAACTTCGCCCTGCACGTTGTCGGTACCGGCGCTGCCCATGGCTTCGCCGAGGTTGCCTTTGCCGATGGCGATGGCGATCGCTTTGCAGGCACGCGCCACGACTTCGATCAATAAGCGCAGGTTCGGGTCCAGATTATTGTGCGTGCGTTGCTGTTCGATCAGAAAACGGGACAGAGGAATGCGCATGATGAAGGCCGGACGATGAAATTATTATTCGGTATTGTACTGGGTTTGCCAGAACTGCCGCGTGCTCAGCCGCGATGTTCACGCAGCCAATATTGCCAGTCCTGCCATACGCCAGGCGCTGCTGCCGCGTAGGCCGTGGGCGGTAAAAAGTCTGGTGGGCCGGCATAGGTGATCGGCAGCGACATGATGGCGGAAAGTGCGGCGCTATAGCCACCGGCTTCAGACAGAATGAGACGGCCGGCGGCGGCATCCCACGGCATTTGACCACCGTGCACGTAGGCTTGGATCTGCCCGGACGCCAAGGCGCACCACTCCAGTGTGCTGGCGCCCAGGCTGCGCCAACCTCGCCAGGGGGCTAGTTGATCCGTGTCACGGCTTAGCCCCGAGGGCGAGCAATTGGCAATGGCCATTCTTAATTGAGCGGGCAGGTACGTCATATCGACGCCGACGAGTGCGGATCGCAGCAGCTGATGGGTCTGGGGTAGCACCAGCCGCTGATCATTCATGAAGGCGCCACCACCCAGCGAAGCAAGCCAGAGCGTATTGAGTGCCGGCGTATAAGTGACACCGAGCACGACCTGACCCTGGTGCATCAAGGCGACGGAAATAGCGTACCAGGGTAGACCCGATACGAAGTTCGTGGTGCCGTCGATGGGGTCGGCGATCCACACGCTTGTGTCCGAGGTGTTTGCGGCGTGCCATAACGCTAACTGTTCGGTGGGTGCGCTCTCTTCGCCCAGCAGCGGCGCCGGATAGATGGTCGGCAGCGTCTGGGCCAATGCCTGTTGCACGGCCGTGTCGGCTTCGCTGAGTAAACTGCCATCGGCTTTGTGATCGATGCGCACCGATTGCCAGCGAGGCAAGACTTCCCGTGCGGCAATGTCCCGCAACAGAGCGGCGACAGATTGAGCGCAGCCGGCCCAAAGTGCCGTATCAGAGATGAGAGGTCCAACCATGCGCTCTATAATACAAGCATGGTTATTCCTCGGTTCTATGTGCCTCAACCACTCGCCGTCGGCGATTGCGTGACGTTACCTGAAGCGGTGGCGAATCACGCCGTGCGGGTTTTGCGTTTGCAGGCGGGCGACCCGCTGGTTTTGTTCAACGGTGAAGGCGGCGCTTACGAAGGCGTGTTGTTGCCACAAGCAAGCATAGAGCCTGAGCCATCGAAAGCTAAGCGACATGGCAAGCAGTCGCGCGCCAGCAAACAGCGAGATGTGCAGGTGCAGCTCAATACGTTTCAGCCGGATGACCGCGCCAGCCCCTTACGCATTTCATTGTGGCAAGGAGTATCGGCGGCTGAACGCATGGATTACACGTGGCAGAAATCAGTGGAGTTAGGCGTGTATCGCTGTGTGCCGGTCGAAACGCGACGCTGTGTGATGCGGCTTGATGCGGAACGTGCCAGCAAGCGTCACGCCCATTGGCAGGGGGTCATCGTGGCAGCGGCCGAGCAGTGCGGCCTGAATCGTCTGCCGGAACTGGTACCGGTACGGCCACTGAGCGAGGCGTTGCAGGCACCGATGGACGACACACGCATCATGCTGGACCCGGATGCGACCGAGAGTTATCCGGCATGGCTCGAACGACAGCAGGGGCTCAAGTCGCTGACGATGTTGATCGGACCGGAGGGCGGCTTTGCGCCAGAGGAAATCGACGCGGCGAAAGCGGCCGGGTTTATCTGTTTGCGACTCGGGCCGCGGGTTTTTCGAACTGAGACGGCGGGCCCGGTCGCGCTAGCCGTCACGCAGGCGATCGCAGGCGATTTGCGGTGAATCTGGCTGCGTATGCATGGCGGATGTGCGGTAATATTGGGCGCTTGAATTCTGCTGGCGGAGATTGCCGTGCCTGACCCGAATTTTGTTGCCTGGTTCCGTTCGGTTGCGCCCTATATTAATAGCTTCCGAGGGAAGACCTTTGTCATCGCCGTCGGTGGCAAGGCGATCAGCGGTCCTTTCGCCAAAACTTTTGCCTACGATATCAATCTGCTGGCCAGCCTCGGTATCCGTCTGGTTCTGGTGCACGGGGCTCGCCCGCAGATCGAGGAAGAGCTACAGGACCGTGGCCTGCCTTCGAAATTTCACGGTAACTACCGTATCACCGATGCGGCGACGCTCGATTGCGTGTTGCATGCCGTGGGTAGCGTGTATATCGAGATCGAGGCATTGCTCTCACAGGGCTTGCCCAATACGCCAATGGCCGGCAGCACCATTCGTGTGGTCGGCGGCAACTTTTTAACGGCGCGTCCGCTGGGTGTGATTGACGGCGTCGACATGCAATATGCGGGCATCGTACGCAAGGTCGATGCCGAGGGAATTCGCGCGCAGCTCGGACTTGGCAACATCGTCCTGCTGTCGTGCCAGGGCGCCAGCCCGTCCGGCGAGATCTTCAATCTGGCCATGGAGGAAGCGGCGGAAGCGGTGGCAACGTCGTTGCGCGCCGACAAACTCATTTATATCGGCGATACCGCTGGTGCCATCGAAGAAGACGGCACGCTTATCGAAGAGCTGACGGCCGATGCCGCCGAGCAGCTAGTCAAGCGTGGCGAATGGCTGTCAAATGATCTCAAGCGCTTCTTGCCTTGCTCGGTGCGCGCCTGTCGCGCCGGTGTCGGTCGGGTGCATCTGGTTGGCTACGCGGACGATGGCTCGATGATTCTCGAGTTGTTCACGCATGATGGCGTGGGCACGATCGTCACTCGAGCATCGCTAGATCGTCTGCGCGATGCCCGGCCGGACGATATTGCCGGCCTGCTGGCGATTATCGAACCGTTGGAGCAGGATGGCACCCTGGTGCCGCGCCCTAGAGAACGGATCGAACAGGAAGTTAGCCAGTTTACGGTGTTGGAACACGATAACGTGATCGTCGGCTGCGCCGCGCTCTATATCCTGGATAACGAAAACGCCGAGCTGGCGTGTTTGGCGGTTGATGCTGATCATCGGGAATGGGGTTATGGCGAACGGCTGATGCAGGCCATCGAGGGTCGGGCTCGCGCCCAAGGGATTCGCCATCTTTATGTGCTGACCACCCGAACGTCGCATTGGTTTATCGAGCGTGGCTATAAGTCGACAACGGTGGAAGACCTACCGGACCGCAAGCGTGAGATGTACAACTATCAGCGCAACTCCAAAGTTTTTGTGAAGACTCTCTAATAAACGACAGCACAGGGAATTTGATATGGCACGTACCGTACATTGCATCAAACTGGGCAAGGAAGCCGAAGGTCTGGATTTTCCACCGATGCCTGGCGCGATGGGTAAGAAACTGTTTGATTCGGTTTCCAAAGAAGCCTGGCAACAGTGGGTGAAACTGCAGACCATGATTATCAACGAGAACCGGCTCAATTTGGCTGACGCGCGTCATCGCGAGTATCTGCGCGAGCAGTGTGAGAAGCATTTCTTCGGTGAAGGCGCCGATCAGGTTGAGGGTTATTCGCCACCGAAAGCGTAAGTTCCGAATGCTGGATCGCTCATACGATCTGGCAGAAAGAAAAAAGGGGTCTGGTTTTGCCAGGCCCCTTTTGTATTGGTTGCCGAAGATACTCAGCAGCGGGTTCGCGTTTCGACGCCGTTCGTGGTGCCGAGAAGGAGTAGGTCAGCTCCGCGACGCGCGAACAGACCGTTGGTAACCGTGCCAACGATTTGGTTGAGCGTGGATTCAAAGTTCACTGGATCGGTAATCGACAGACCCGAGACATCCAGAATCTGATTGCCGTTGTCCGTGATAAAACCAGCGCGCAGCACAGGCGTGCCGCCCAGCTTGTGCACAGCACGCGCCACCTGAGCGGTGGCCATCGGAATGACTTCAATCGGCAGCGGAAAATTCCCGAGCACGTCGACGCACTTCGAGGCATCGGCGATACAAACAAATTGATCGGCGACATCGGCAATAATTTTTTCCCGAGTCAGTGCGCCACCCCCTCCCTTGATCATGGCGAAGCCCGGATCGATTTCGTCGGCACCGTCGACATAGATCGGCAGCGAGTCGATGTCGTTGAGATCAAATAGCGGGATACCGATTGCGGTGAGTTTCTCTGCCGTCGCTTTGGAGCTGGCCACGGCTCCTCTAATTTTTTCTCGGATAGGCACCAGCGCATCGATGAACAGATTGGCCGTTGATCCCGTGCCAACCCCCAGAATGGAGCCTTTTGGCAGGTTCGCTGCAACGTAATCGGCAGCAGCGATGGCAACGGATTTTTTCAGTAGGGCTTGTTGTTCAGATGACATGGCGCACTCATAAATAATGGTGGTGAATCGATGAATTACACACCGTATTATCCGTGGAAATTTTTACGCTGAAGATTTTTGTTGGTGCAATCAGCGAAGCATTGCATGCAAAGTTAGCTAAGAGCATTCGATGCATGCATGAAAAAAATGCCACACTTGATTCAATTAATTGAAGAAATGCACAAAAAAATCTTTACACACTTCAATAAGTGTATAAACTGTGCTTACCAAATCCCTTCTGGAAGGAGACGTCAAGATGTCAACTGAAACCACTTCGTTCACGACGCTGGCTGCAACGCTGGCTGCAAAAAAGCCTGCTGCTAAAAAAGCCGCTGCAAAAAAGCCTGCTGCTAAAAAAGTAGCTGCTAAGAAGCCGGCAGCGAAGAAGGTTGCTGCTAAGAAACCAGCCGCCAAGAAGGTCGCCGCTA
>CAZSAE010000083.1:0-5665 GCA_964604765.1 uncultured Dechloromonas sp.
CCGAAGGCGGTATTCCGATTGGCTCGGTGCTGGTACGTAACGGTCAGATCATCGGGCGCGGTCATAATCGTCGGGTGCAGCAGGGCAGTGCGATTTTGCATGGCGAGATGGATGCCCTGGAAAACGCCGGTCGTCTACCGGCGAGCGTGTATAAGGAGTCGGTGCTGTATACGACGCTTTCGCCCTGTGCCATGTGTACGGGGGCGATTCTGCTGTATGGCATTCCCAAGGTGGTGATTGGTGAAAACCAGACCTTTATGGGCGAGGAAGACCTGCTGCGCGCCCGTGGTGTGGTGATTGAGGTGGTGCAGGATCCGACCTGTATTGCGCTCATGCGGGAATTTATAGCGGCCAAGCCCGAGCTCTGGAACGAAGATATCGGAGTTTAAAATTGTTGCATGAAACCAAAAAGTTGCTTATCATAAGTTTCATGTAACATGATGAAAAACCTAGGAGGTTGTCATGGGTGCCACGATTTCGCTTCGTGTACAAAAGCACCGCGCAGCTTTGCGTGAGTCCGGGTTGCGTTTGGTTCAAATTTGGGTGCCAGATCGTCGCCGTAGCGATCTAGCCGCGGAGTGTCGTCGTCAGTCTTTGTTGCTGCGTCATGATCCACAAGAGCAGCAGATCATTGATGAGCTGGCGAGTGTTGCGGATACCGAAGGTTGGGTATGAAGCGCGGTAGTTTGGTCACGGTTGCCTTGCAAGGCGATGTAGGTAAACCAAGACCCGCATTGGTTATCCAATCCGATATGTTTGATGAGCATCCTTCTGTGGTTGTTCTTCCAGTGACCAGCGACTTGCGTGAGGCGCCGCTTTTTCGGATTACTGTAGAGCCAAGCAAATCGAATGGGTTGCAAGTGCCATCACAGATTATGGTCGATAAGCCCCAATCTATCAGTCGTGCAAAAGTAGGTGCAGCTTTTGGGAAGGTTGACCAATCGACGTTGGTTGCAGTCAATCGGTCTTTAGCTTTCTTTTTAGGCATTGCCTAAAAGGTTGTTGGCGTGAACGAAGCCGAAACCCGTGCCGAATATATTGACCCTGCTCTCGTTGAAGCGGGGTGGGGTGTGGTGCCGGGTAGCCGGGTACGCCGTGAATATCCGATTACATTGGGCCGGCTTGAAGGCGCCGGAGTGCGCGGCAAGGCGCTGACCGCCGACTATGTGCTGGAGTACCGCAATACCAAGCTGGCGGTGGTGGAGGCCAAGGCATTTGATAAGCAGTTGACGGAGGGCGTTGGTCAGGCGAAGGATTACGCAGGCAAGCTCGGACTCCGATTTACCTATGCCACCAATGGGCAGGGGATTTACGGCATTGATATGCAGACGGGCAAAGAAGGGGCGTTGCCGCGCTATCCGACGCCGCAAGATTTGTGGGATGCGACCTTTGCCGAGGCCAATGCCTGGCGGGACCGGTTTGCCAAAGTGCCGTTTGAAGACAAGGGCGGCACGTTTCAGGGGCGTTATTACCAGGAGCTGGCGGTGAGCCGGGTGCTCGATGCCATTGCCCATGACCAGAACCGCTTGTTGCTGACGCTGGCGACCGGTACGGGTAAAACTTTTATCGCGTTCCAGATTGCCTGGAAGCTGTTCTATAGCCGCTGGAATCTGACGGATTGGCACTCAAGCGGTGAACCCGCTCGCCGCCCACGCATTCTGTTTCTGGCGGACCGCAATACGTTGGCCGACCAGGCGTTCAATTCATTCTCCGCTTTTCCGGAGGATGCGCTGGTGCGTATTGATCCGGCGGATATTCGCAAGAAGGGCAAGGTGCCCAAGAATGGCAGTATCTTCTTCACGATCTTTCAGACCTTTATGACGGGCCCGGTCAAGGAGGGTCACCCCTCGCCGTATTTTGGCGAATACCCGGCGGACTTTTTTGACCTGATCATCATTGATGAATGCCACCGCGGTGGCGCCAATGATGAGAGCAACTGGCGCGGCATTCTCGAGTACTTCAGCCCGGCGGTGCAGCTGGGTCTGACGGCGACGCCAAAGCGCCAGGAAAACGCCGACACCTACGCTTATTTTGGTGAACCGTTGTTTGTGTACTCGTTGAAAGAGGGCATCAACGATGGCTATCTGACGCCGTTCCGCGTGAAGCAGGTGACGACCTCGCTGGATGAATACGTCTATACGCCCGACGACACACTGGTGGAGGGGGAGCTGGAAGCCGGCAAGCGCTACACCGAACCCGATTTCAACAAGATCATCGAGATCAAGGAACGCGAGAAGGCCCGGGTCAAGATCTTTATGAATGAGATCGATCAGCGCGAAAAGACGTTGGTGTTCTGTGCCACGCAGGACCATGCGCTGGCGATTCGCGATTTGATCAATCAGACGAAGCAAAGCTCAGACCCCAACTATTGTCAGCGTGTAACGGCGGCCGATGGGGCGCTGGGCGATCAGCACCTGCGCGATTTTCAGGACAACGAAAAGACGATTCCGACGATTCTGACCACCTCGCAAAAGCTATCGACCGGTGTGGACGCGCGCAATGTACGCAACATTGTCTTGCTGCGTCCGGTGAACTCCATGATTGAATTCAAACAAATTGTGGGGCGTGGCACGCGCTTATATGACGGCAAGGATTACTTCACGATCTATGACTTTGTGAAGGCGCACCATCATTTCAGCGACCCCGAGTGGGATGGCGAGCCGATAGCGCCAGAAGAAACAGAACGCCGCAAACCAGGCGAGAAACCGAACGATCCGCCCGGGGCCAAGCAACCGAAGCCAGAGTATGTGAAGCCGCATAAGGCTAAGGTGCAACTGGCCGACGGTAAGGCTCGTAAGATTCAACACATGGTGGTAACCAGTTTCTGGCACCCGGATGGCACGCCGATGTCGGCGCAACAGTTCATGGAGACATTGTTCGGCAAGCTACCAGAGTTTTTTAGGGATGAAGCCGAACTCCGGGCAATGTGGAGCATGCCGGACACGCGCCGTAAGCTGTTGGCCGGTCTGTCGGAGAAGGGTTTTGGCAAAGATCAGTTAGCGGAAATGCAGAAGATCATTGACGCTGAAAAAAGCGATCTGTTTGATGTGCTGGCTTATGTGGCCTATGCCATGGCGCCGCTGACGCGCGAGCAGCGTTCTCAGCAGGCCATGGCCAAGATCAGTGAGCATTTCAACCCGAAGGAGAAAGTGTTTCTGGACTTTGTGCTGGCACACTATGTCGCCGAAGGCGTTGATGAGCTGGACCAATCGAAGCTGTCACCCCTGCTGAAATTGAAGTATCACGACTCTATTGATGATGCGATCAAAGACCTAGGGCCGCCGCAACAAATTGGCGAAGTCTTCAGTGGCTTTCAGAAATACCTCTACAGCGAAGACGCTCGAGTTTAAGGATTTAGGGATTAAGTAGATTCGGCGGTCGCTGACCCGCCAGACCGGCCAGCAGGTTATCAATCGCCAGATGCATCATTGCGCTGCGCGTTGCCCGGGTCGCGCTGCCGATATGCGGCGTCAGCGTCACATTGGGCACGGTCAGTAGTGCCGGATTCACGCGTGGCTCATTCTCGAACACATCGAGCCCGGCACCAGCGATCACGCCTTGGCGTAGCGCCTCGGCCAGCGCCGCATCATCAACCAGGCCACCGCGCCCGATATTAATCAGGTTTGCGCTCGGCTTCATCAACCGCAACGCCTTCGCGTCAATGAGGTGGTGTGTGGCCTCAGAGTAGGGTACGAGCAGCACCACGATGTCGGACGTTTTCAGCAGCGTTTCAAAGTCGGTATAGCGCGCGTTCAGCGCGGCCTCCGTCGTTTCGGGCAAGCGGCTGCGGTTGTGGTACTGCACCCGCATCGCAAAACCCGCAGCGCGCTTGGCGATGGCCTGACCGATACGCCCCATGCCGATAATGCCTAGCGTGGCGCCATGGACATCTTGCCCCAGCCATTGATCCAGTGCCCAATTCTGCCAGTGACCGGCGCGCAGCCAGTGCTCGGATTCAGCCATACGTCGCGCCGTCGACAGAATCAGACCGAAAGCCAAGTCCGCCGTGGTGTCGGTCAGTACATCGGGCGTATTGGTGGCCATTACACCGGCGGCGCTCATCGCCGGGAGATCAAAGTTGTTATAACCCACCATCATGTTCGACACGATTTTCAACGTCTGGGCACGTGCCAACGTTGTGGCGTCGATGCGCTCGCTGCCGGTGACCAAGGCGCCTTGAACCCTGGCTAGCTTCTCCGCCAGCACGGCTGAGGGATAGATCGTATCGCTCTCGTTGTAATCGATGTCGCATACGGCTTGTAGTCGCGCTAGGCCCTCGGCAAAGATCTTGCGGGCGACGAGAATTTTGGGGCGTTGTTGAGTCATGGTCGTTTGATCTTATAAATGCAGTGAGCTTGAAACATACCGAAGCGGGAAGGGGAGTTCAATGCACTCGCCCATCCACCCGGGGTTTCAAAAGCATCGGCGTGTACCGAATGCCGACGATGCCAAAGGCGACCAGCCAGCAGAGCGCCGCTACAGCGAGCCATTGCCCATAGTGATTCGGCGCCAGCATGGGTAACAACACCCGGGCGATCAGTGCACCGAGCATGAGGTAGATCGCCAATTTGTCCCAGGCTTTAAACACCACTTTGCGGCCGGTGTGGCCGTTACTGATTCGAACAATCATGCCTGGTGCAATCAGACCCATGGCACCGAGCGTGAAGACGTGCACGACGAGCGAACGCGATAGGCCGTCATAGGCGGGGTGCAGCGCCTGTAAGATCAAGTTGACGATGATCGCCAAATAGCCCAAGTACATGACGCCGACGTCGATTCGGCGCAACGCCTTGAAAGGATGCCAGGTCAACCAGCGCAGCAACAAGAGCGTGGCCAGCAATAGGCAGGCCGCCGATTGCACCCGTGGTGGCAACCAATAGGCAAACACCAGCAAGAATCCCAGCATTTTGATGGTGTGATCCAGCACGGCAACACGCCGAAGCGTGACGCCGAAGGCACCTTTCATGAAGCCCTCCAGCGTGCGCTCCAGCATCACCAGAAAACACAGTCGAAACAGTCCCAAGGCCATAGACCAACCGATCGCTGGGTCGAGCTCGCCATTGAGCAGCGCTAACTTCGCCACCACGAATAACGGTAGGGCGAGAATAAAATACACGTTATCCCGATAGCTATCGTTGGCGCGATTGCGGATCAGGTCGATTTCCAGCAACGCGATGATCAAGACCATAAACGGTAACGACAGGGCAACCACCGCCGCAACGGGCCAATCGCCGCCATAGGCCATCACGAACCGATCCAGTAGCCAGAGGGCGATCAGCAGGATCAGCGTTCGGCCGTGCCGCCCACGGATGCTTACCCAGTTTTTTGTTGCGGTCAGCAGAAAGCCACCCAATAGCGCCCAGCCAAAACCAAAAAACATCTCGTGCATGTGCCAATGCAGGGCGCCGTTTACTGGGTTGAATAACGGGTTGGGCGCCGGCACAACACCGCTGACCAGGAGCACCCACCACAAGGGCAGCAAAGCGCCGCTGATCCAGGTGGCGATAAAGAATGGGCGAAAGCCGACAAGCCAGATCGGGGCGTCGTAGTAGGGCGTGTTTTGAGCGCGGTCTGAGGTTGGTGGCATGGGTGGCATCAATTGAAGTGCTTAGGCGTAGAATGAAAGCGTTGGTCGTAGTTGGCCGCGTTATGGCCATATCAGGAG
>CAZSAE010000084.1:0-5578 GCA_964604765.1 uncultured Dechloromonas sp.
GACAAATTCGGGACAAACAAAATCTTCAGATGTTATGTCTGGCAGCTAACGACCCTCAGCAGACCTTCGTCGCTCGGGTGTGGCAAAGGTAGCTGACTGAGCGGAGCAGACGTTAAGGAGGTTCTGATATCAGATCAATTGCGCCTAGAAACCCCAGTCGATTCATAACCGCAACTTTCAATTACGGCAAGAAAAAGACCGTCTTTTCCTTCGCAGTTAAGTGCGCTGAGTCTTGTGAGCTGATCACCAGTTTGATGGGGTTTGCTCCTGATGGTGCAGCGTCGCCCGGCGCAGAAATGGTCACGGTTGCTGGCTGGATAGACCCTGCGGCCACATTAAATTCCGACGTGCCCACCAGAGTCATGCCCGGCAGACCTTGTGGATCTATGGTGTAGCTGTGGGCTTGATCGTCCAGATTCATGAGTTTGAGGGTGTAAACGTTTTCAATACGGCCATCGGCTGTTTCACGATAGAGCGGACCGCGGTCCCGAATTACATTAACGAGTAGCAGCTCCCGATTCGATAACGTCCAAACGGCCAGTCCAGTGAAGATGATCAGAAGACAACCGTAGGCGGCCAGGCGGAACCGATTCTGTTTTTTCGGTGTTTGTACCAACTGGTTTTCTGACATAAAGCGAATCAGACCGAGTGGCTTGGCAATCTTCTTCATCACATCGTTACACGCATCAATGCACAGGCCGCAGTTGATGCATTGATACTGGGAACCGTTGCGGATATCAATACCCGTAGGGCATACCTGTACACAGATGCCGCAATCAATGCAATCACCAGCACCGGAAGCATTGCGTTTGTTGCTTCTGGGTTCGCCGCGGTTGATGTCGTAAGCGACTGTCTTGGTGTTGGCATCCACCATGACTCCTTGAAACCTTGAGTAGGGGCACATGTGTTGGCACACGGCTTCACGCGCATAGCCAGCTTGTAGGTACATGAAGACCGCGTAAAAGATAACCCAGAAGCCTTCCCATGGCCCAAGGTCCCAGCTGGGAATGGCGGCGAGTAATTCGCGAATAGGCGTGAAATAGCCCACAAAAGTGATCCCCGTCCACGCCGCTACCAGAATCCACAGGAGCTGCTTCGTGGACTTGATCAGCAGTTTCTTGCTGCTCATCGGACCTTGATCCAGTCGCATGCGGGCAAGGTGATCCCCTTCCACTTTTTCTTCGATCCAGGTAAACAACATCGTGTACACGGTTTGCGGACAGGCAAATCCGCAGAAAAGCCGCCCGGCGATGGCGGTGACAAAGAACAGCGCAATCGCTGCGACAATCATGATGTACGCGAAAGCCAGTGCATCCTGCGGCCAAAGTACCGTGCCAAAGAAATACAGTTTTTCGTGAGGGATATCGAACAGAATAGCCTGACGGGTAATGCCGTTGCTGTCCGAGGTCAGCCAGCATGCGCCATAAAAGATTGCCTGAGTCAGCAGAAACATGGTCCAGCGCAGGGTATTGAAATATCCCTTTGTAGACCGGGCGTGTACCTTGCCTTTCTGACGGTAAAACTCGATGCGAGCTTCCTGAGCTTTCTTGACTGGCCGTTCCATTTTTAGCCCCTTTGATATGTTGGTGCTAGTACATCACCGTGACGGGGATAGGAACAGGCTCAGAATGCCGCTTATTTGATAGGTACAGATTGTTGGGTGATCAACTCACCCAAGCTTGCCATGGCGGCGTCTAGACGTTGTGAGTCAGGATGCCCGAAATTAAGGCGCAGATAGTTTTTGAACTCCCGCTTGGCTGAGAAGATTGGGCCGGGGGCAATGCTGATGCCGCGTTCCAGCGCCTGCTGGTGCAGCAACAGTGTGTCAACGTGGGGAGGTAGTTCAAGCCAGAGAAAATATCCACCTTGTGGTCGCGCCAGCTTGGTTCCGGTCGGAAAATGACGCTCAACGGCTTGAACCATCTCTACTTCCTGCAACGCCAGCGTTTGTCGCAAGTGGCGCAAGTGATTTTCCAAGCCACCGTGTTTCAGGTATTCAGCCAGCGCAATTTGCACAGGAACCGTGGTCGCCAGACTCGACGATAGTTTCTGGCGCTGAATGCGGCTTGCATAGCGTCCGGCTGCAACCCAGCCAATCCGATAGCCAGGGGCCAGGCATTTCGAGAACGATGACACATGCATGACCAGGCCGGTTTTGTCTTCTGCCTTGCTGCATAAGGGTGCCTGGGGCCCGAAATGAAGTTCGTTGTACACATCATCTTCGATGAGCGGCACATCGTAACGCCGGAGCAATTCCAGAAGCGCTTTTTTATTCTCATCCGAAACGCGGCTACCCGTTGGATTCGCAAAATTGAGCATGAACAGACAGGCTTTGATGGGGTGATGCCTGAGGGTGTCTTCCAATGCAGACAGGCTGACCCCTTCACGCGGATGGCTGGGAATCTCGATGACTTTCAGACCAAGCCGTTCGCTGGCTTGCAGCCCGGCGTAGAAGGTTGGGGATTCAATCGCAATCAAATCACCGGGCTGGGTTACCGCCTGCAAGCAGAGATTCAACCCTTCCATCGCACCGGATGTAATGACAATTTCCTGTGGAGAAACCGTTGCCCCTTGAGTCAGGTAGCGCAAAGCCAGTTGTCGCCGCAGTTCCTCATTACCAGGGGGCAGATCTGTCACAGTGGCCAATGGGTCGAACTTGCGGGCTGCGGTTGCTAAAAATCGACCGAGTTTGTCGAGCGGGTAAAGAAACGGGCTGGGAAAGCTGGAGCCCAGTGGCACCACGGAAGGATCACGAACACTATCCAGTATCTGAAAAATGAAATCACTTACCTGTAGTTGTGTGGATCCACCTACTGGGTGTGTCATTTCAGGTTCGGATAGGTTCTGGCCTAATCGGGCGCGCACAAAGTAACCAGATTTTGGTCGCGCCTCGATGAGTCCCCGGCCTTCAAGGATGTAGTAGGCCTGGGTCACGGTAATAGGGCTCACATCGTGAATACGGCATGCCTGCCGTACCGAAGGGAGTCGTTCGCCAGGGCGTAGCACGCCATTAAGGATCAGGGTCTCAGTTTGCTCGGCGAGTTGTTGATAGCGGCTCATGGGGTAATGGTATCAGCTATGGTGAATCTGTACCTATCAAATAAGCACCATTCTGAACCTGTTCCTATTAACCGTGAGGTGATGTACTGCGGCCAACGCATTGATAATTTCCATTGGATTTCGCCATGTATCTTTACAACGACGTTGACCAGAAGCTAGTTGATGACCGGGTCGCACAGTTTCGTGGGCAGACGGAGCGCTTTTTAAGCGGACGTCTCAGCGAAGACGACTTCCGTCCTTTGCGCTTACAAAACGGCCTGTATGTCCAGCGTCATTCACCGATGCTGCGCATTGCGATTCCTTATGGTCTGCTCTCTAGTCGACAGATGCGCATGCTGGCGCACATCGCTCGAACTTACGATCGTGGATACGGACACTTTACGACCCGATGCAATATCCAGTTCAATTGGGTACGTCTCAATGAGGCACCGGATATTTTGGCCGAACTTGCAACTGTACAGATGCACGCGATCCAGACATCGGGCAATTGCATTCGTAACATCACCTGCGATTCATTTGCTGGCGTTGGCGAAGATGAAATCTTTGATACGCGGCCGTATTGCGAAATCGCGCGGCAATGGTCCACGCTTGCGCCGGAATTCATGTTCCTGCCGCGCAAGTTCAAGATTGCCTTCGCCGGCGGGGCGGAGGATCGCGCCGCCGTTCGCTTTTACGACATTGGTGTGCGTGCCAAACGATCAGAATCTGGTGAAGATGGCTTTGAAATCTTTGTCGGGGGCGGCATGGGACGAACACCCATGCTCGCACAAAGCGTCAACACGTTTTTACCTAAAGAAGAATTGCTGAATTACTTCGATGCCATTCTGCGGGTATATAACCGTCATGGTCGCCGGGACAACAAATACAAAGCGCGCATCAAAATTCTGGTTAAGGACTTAACCGTTGAAGGATTTGCCAAAGAGGTTAACGCCGAGTGGCAGCATCTTCGTGGTGGACCCGGAACCATTAGAGCGGAAGCAATTTCCGCCATGACAAAATTTTTTGAGATACCGGCATATCAGAGTCTAGGTGAAGGCGATTCGCTGTATGGTGAATTGGGCGATTCCGGATCCCTGAATCTCCAGCGCGAGTTCGCTCGCTGGAAAAAACAGAATGTCTCGAACCACCAATACCTCGATTACGCGATAGTGACCTTGTCTTTGAAGAAAGCTGGTGTGCCGCCAGGTGACGCCACCGCAAGGCAAATGGATTTCGTGGCCGAATTAGCTGATCGATTCAGCTTGGGTGAAGTGCGCGTTACCCATGAGCAAAATCTCCTTCTGCCTCATGTGCCTCGCAGCAAGCTCTACGAGCTGTGGAATCTAGCTGCGGCGGAGGGATTGGCTACGCCCAACATCGGCTTGCTGACTGACGTGGTCTGCTGTCCGGGTGGTGATTTCTGCTCTCTGGCAAATGCTAAGTCGATTCCCGTTGCTGTTGCTATCCAGAAGCGCTTTGATGACTTGGATTATTTGTTCGATCTTGGTCCCCTGGAATTGAATATCTCTGGATGCGTCAATTCATGCGGGCACCACCATATTGGTCACATCGGGATTCTCGGCGTCGATAAGAACAACGAAGAGTGGTATCAGATCACGCTGGGTGGTCGAGAGGGAAATGCCTCACATATTGGAAAGGTTATTGGGCCATCATTCGCCGCAAATGACATTCCTGATGTCATCGAGAGGATTATTGGCGTGTATATCGCTAATCGGCATGAGGATGAGATCTTTATTGACACGTTTTCCCGCATTGGTGTGGAGCCTTTCAAAACGGGCGTTTATGGAGCAAAAGATGGCAGCACTCATTAACTTGAACGGTATCGTCGCAACAGACTCGTGGCGAATGATTTCTGACGATGAAGCATTGAATGCTGCCACTGCGTTGCCAGGGCAGCATCTCGTTCTGACCATGCCGTTATGGCAAACTGACGGCGAAAACTTGGCCGAGCAGGGGCACAAGGTTGGCGTCTGGTTGTGGCCGGATGATGATCCAGAATCGCTGATCTCCATCGTCCAGACATTGCCAATTATCGCTGTGCAGTTCCCGGTTTTTACCGATGGTCGGGGTTATTCCCATGGAAAAATGTTGCGTGATCGTTTGGGCTATACCGGAGAGTTGCGCGCAACGGGCGACGTACTCAGGGATCAGATTTATTTTCTAAGCAGATGCGGTTTCAGTTCTTTCGCCTTGCGTTCTGACCAGAACCCTGAAGAGAGCCTGACTGCATTGAATGATTTCTCTTGGGTGCCTTTGGTTGGCCGGTAGGGTCGGAGCAAGGCTGTCAACCCAATGAGTGTCTGCAAAACTTTAGAAAGCAACCATTTCGTTGGTTCAGGATGAACTTCCGCTCCTGGCCGGGAGCCGACTATCGGTCTGAGATGGCATGATGTCCGCTTTGTCCGCCGAATAGCGGATTACCCGACATTCTCACTAGGTTTTGTATCAATACAAAAGATCTGCCCGTTCCAACCATCTGTAAGACAAACACCGGCGGCAAGCCTATCCTGCCATAGAT
>CAZSAE010000085.1:0-5557 GCA_964604765.1 uncultured Dechloromonas sp.
ACGCCGTCGCCCGGCAGCGATTGATTTTCCATGCCGAAGTCGGTGCAGCGATGTTCCTTGAACATATCCCACTCTTCGAACGAATCCGGATCCAGGAACAGTTCGATGCGTTCGCGGGCGCTCAATTTGCCCTTGGCGTGTTGCGCGTCGATACGCTTCTGGCCGCCGCCCAGACGCGCTTGTTCGCGCTTCTGTTCGAGCTGATGGATGATGTCGTGCATAGTGGGACTCCTTAGGTGATATCCGGAATTACGCGCCGAGACCGTGCGTCGTTGGCGATGTTTGTGCAAGGGTTGTGCCAACATTGGCGTTGATAAAGGCGCCGAGTAGCTGGCGCGCGGCCGAAGCCGGGGTCTGGCGTGCCTCATCGACGGCCTGCTTGATGGCGGGCAGACTGGCAAGCACGGTGGGATTGGCATGGAAGGCGCGACGCAGGCCGGAATCGATCAGGCTCCACATCCAGGCTTGTGCCTGATGCCGGCGCCGCGCATCGAATTCACCGGTCGGCACCAGGGCCTGGCGGTAGTTGTCGATTGCGTCCCAGAATTTTTCAATGCCCTCGTGGTGCAGGGCACTCAGCGCAATGACCGGCGGCTGCCAGTTCGGGCTGGTCGGACGTAGCAGGCTCAGCGCATTTTTCCACTGGGCGGCGGTGACGGCCGCAGCGCGCGGGTCGATATCGGCTTTATTAATAACCACGAGGTCGGCGATCTCGACGATACCCTTCTTGATGGCCTGCAGGTCATCGCCGGCGTTGGGCAGTTGCAGTAGACAGAACATATCGACCATGCCAGCCACGGTCGTTTCCGACTGGCCGACGCCGACCGTTTCGACGATGATGACGTCGTAGCCTGAGGCTTCGCAGAGCAGCATGGCTTCGCGGGTTTTTTCGGCGACGCCGCCGAGCGAGCCCGACGAGGGACTCGGACGAATGAACGCTTCTTCACGCGCCGACAGTTGTTCCATGCGGGTCTTGTCGCCGAGAATCGAACCACCAGAAACGCTCGACGAAGGATCGACTGCCAGCACGGCCAGTTTGTGGCCCTGTTTGATGAGCCACATGCCGAGTGCTTCGATGAAGGTCGACTTGCCGGCACCGGGAACACCCGAGATGCCGATGCGAATGGCGTTACCGGTTTTCGGCAACAGCGCGTTCAATACCTGTTGCGCGCGGATTTGATGATCTTCGCGCGTTGATTCGATGAGCGTGATCGCTTTGGCCAGTGCGCGTCGTTGGCCGGCAAGCACACCACTCACCAGCGCCTGATCGGCGTCGGTGAGTACGGCGATTTCTGCGGCCGAAGGATGCGCTGGCGCGTTCATGCGGGCGAATAGGACAAGGGCAGGACTTACTTGGACTTGGCTTTGCGGATCTCGGCCAGCACGGTGCGCGCCGAATCCTCAATGCGCGTGCCCGGGCCGAAGATGGCCTTGGCGCCCGCCTTGTAGAGCGTGTCATAATCCTGGGCCGGAATCACGCCGCCGGCGAAGACGATGATGTCGTCCGAACCCTGATCCTGCAGCGCCCTGACGAGCGCCGGTAACAGCGTTTTGTGACCGGCGGCCAGCGACGACACGCCGATGGCATGCACGTCGTTCTCAATCGCCTGGCGGGCGGCTTCTTCCGGGGTCTGGAACAGCGGACCCATATCGATGTCGAAGCCCAGATCGGCGAAAGCTGTAGCGACCACCTTGGCGCCGCGATCGTGACCATCCTGGCCCAGCTTGGCGATCATGATGCGCGGACGACGACCCTCTTCCTTAACGAATTGTTCGATGTCCTGCTTGATTTCTTCCCAGCTGTCCTGACCTTGCACAACGCCTCCGTACACCCCGGAAATGGTTTGGTTGTTGGCGCGGAAACGGCCGAAGACCGTTTCCAGCGCGTCGGAAACTTCGCCTACTGTGGCGCGCAAGCGGATCGCCTTGACGGTCAGATCGAGCAGGTTGCCCTGACCGGTCTTGGCGCATTCGGTGAGCGCGTTCAGTGCGGCTTCAACAGCTTTGCTGTCGCGTGTGGCGCGGATCTTCTGCAGACGGGCGACCTGCGCATCGCGCACGGCATGGTTGTCGATATCGAGAATATCGATCTCGTCTTCCTTGGCCAGCTTGTACTTGTTGACGCCGACAATGACGTCCTTGCCCGAGTCAATACGCGCCTGCTTCTCGGCGGCACAGGTTTCGACCTGCATTTTGGCCCAACCCGATTCCACAGCCTTGGTCATGCCGCCCATGGCTTCGATTTCTTCCATGATGGCCCAGGCCTTGTCGGCCATGTCCTGCGTCAGCTTTTCCATCATGTAGGAGCCGGCCCACGGATCGATCACGTTGGTGATGTGGGTTTCTTCCTGAATGATCAGCTGTGTGTTCCGGGCGATGCGGGCCGAGAACTCCGTCGGTAGGGCGATGGCTTCATCGAGCGCATTGGTGTGTAACGACTGCGTACCGCCAAATACCGCGGCCAAGGCCTCAATCGTCGTACGGACGACGTTGTTGTACGGATCTTGTTCGGTGAGCGACCAACCCGAAGTCTGCGAGTGGGTACGCAGCATCATTGATTTGGCACTCTTTGGGTTGAACTCGCTCATCACGCGGTGCCAGAGTAGACGGGCGGCGCGCATCTTGGCGATTTCCAGATAGAAATTCATGCCCACGGCCCAGAAGAACGACAGGCGGCCGGCGAAGGCGTCCACGTCCAGACCCGAGGCGATACCGGTGCGGACGTACTCGCGGCCATCGGCCAGCGTGAAGGCCAGCTCAATCGCCTGGTTCGCGCCGGCTTCCTGGATGTGATAACCCGAGATTGAGATCGAGTTGAACTTCGGCATGTGCTGCGCCGTGTAACCGAAGATGTCCGAAATAATCTTCATCGACGGGGTCGGCGGGTAAATATAGGTGTTACGAACCATGAACTCCTTGAGGATGTCGTTCTGGATCGTGCCGGACAGCTTGTCCTGCGATACCCCTTGTTCTTCGGCGGCGACGATGTAGCCGGCCAGAATCGGCAGCACGGCGCCGTTCATGGTCATCGAGACCGAAATCTTGTCGAGCGGAATGCCGTCGAACAAAATTTTCATGTCTTCGACCGAGTCAATGGCCACGCCGGCCTTGCCGACGTCACCGACCACGCGGGGATTATCCGAGTCGTAGCCACGGTGCGTCGCCAGATCGAAGGCGACCGAGACGCCCTGCCCACCAGCAGCCAGCGCTTTGCGGTAGAAGGCGTTCGATTCCTCGGCCGTCGAGAAACCGGCGTACTGACGAATCGTCCAGGGTTTCACGGCGTACATCGTTGGCTGCGGACCACGCAGGAACGGCGCGAAGCCCGGCAGGGTATCGGTGTTTGGCAGACTCTCGGTATCCGCCTTGGTATAGAGCGGTTTAACCGTCAGGCCTTCGGGGGTATGCCAGTCCAGGCGGCTCAGATCGCCATCCGGCGATTGTTTGGCGGCCGCCTTTTTCCATGCCTCGATGGCGTCTGGGGTGGCTTTGTTCGAATTGCTCATGACGAACCTCACTCGGCAATGGGTAAAAACAGGTAGTTGCAACGCAAAACGTCGCGAAGGCGCGACCACCACCTTCTCGTTTTGGGAGGGTGGTTTCAGTGAAAACAACAAACTATGGCAGACTATGGGCCGTCAGCCATGTCGATAACCGAATCATACGTTATTCATAATTATGGGCGCAACTTCGCCAAAATCCGCTAAAAAACGCACACCGAAGGCGTCGCAACCCATTGTTTCAGCAGCGCTTTATCAGGAGGTGGCCGATCGCCTGCGCGAGGAGATTTTTGATCACGTCCTGCAACCCGGCGAATGGATCGACGAACTGGCGCTGGTAGCCCGCTACGGTATTTCCCGGACTCCATTGCGCGAAGCGCTCAAAGTCCTGGCCGCCGAGGGACTGGTGACGCTCAAACCGCGCCGTGGTTGCTATGTCTCCGAGATTTCCAGGGAAGATGCATCCGAAATTTATCCCGTGCTGGCCATGCTGGAAGGGCGTTGCGCTTTTGAAGCGACTCGTAAATTGACCGAAGCGGCAGCATCGCAGCTACAAAGCTGCCATGATTCGCTGGAACAGGCCGCATTGGCGGGGGAGATTCGCCAGTTTTTCGAGGTTAATCAGGAGTTTCACCGGTTGGTGCAGGAACAGGCCGCTAACCGCTGGCTCATTCAGATCATCAACGATCTGCGCAAGGTGCTTAAGTTGTCGCGGCTCAACTCGTTGTCGCGCGCTGGTCGACTGGATTCTTCGCTGGCCGAACACCGGCTGATTCTGGCCGCCATGCTCGATCGCGATGCCGAAGGCGCCGAAGCCGCCATGCGTGCGCACCTGCTGGCTGGCCAGCACGCTATTCAGAAGCAGCTGGATGAGGGTGCCCCTCGCGAACGCAATAACACCTAGGTCTCTGAACCTGGGTTCAGTGAGGCTGGCAGCGCGCCGCATCAGGTTCGCCCGCAAGGGGCGATCACAACAGCGGTGTAATGGCCGCCGGCCAATGCTATAAGCATTGGTTCAAGCAAACGCAAGATGTCATGCGCCGCGTGGGGCATTAAGAAGGAAAAAGAACTAGAACAGCGAGAACTAGAACAGCGCGTTTTGATGTGTTTCGATCGCTTCATCAGCGCGTTGAACCATACGCTCCACTTTACGCTTCGTTTCGCTGGTGTCAACGCTGCTCGTAGCGCTGGTGGTGCCGCCCGATTTTTGGGATTCAAGCAGGTCATGCGCCAATGTCAGCGCCGCCATAATGGCAGCCCGTTCGGTCGAAACCTGACGCCCCTTGCTGGCGACTTCCTGCATCTTCGTATTGACCAGCGCCACGGCTGCCTGCAAAGCAGCTTGCTGTTCGGGCGGGCAGGCCAGACGGTACTCACGGCCGAACAGAATCACATCCAGATGATTTACGGTGCTCATGACAGACTCGTCGTTTCCGGCAGGTGAGCGACTACCTGCTCGAGCTTGTTGCGCGCTGCGTCCATTTGCGTTTCCAGCTGTTGGCAACGTGTCTCGGTTGCTGTCAGGCGCGCGCGCAGATCCTCGTTTAGCGAACGGGATTTTTCCAATAGAGAGATTAGCTGGTCCAGTTTCTGTTCCAGCAGCGAAAGATTGCTATCCATGGCGCGCACTATAGGACGCAGCAGGCACAGGGTCAACTGCGTTTTGATTAAATTTAATAAATTCAATCGACTAGCTATTTCCGCCTGATTGAATGATAGAATCCGCTCCGCTCTGCTGCGCAAGTGGCAGAGCCTTCCGATCGGTGCTCTGCGGTAGTAGAACTGCCACAGAGTTAAACGGGAAACCGGTGACGCAAGTAAATTGCTATCCCGGTGCTGCCCCCGCAACGGTAAGCGCTGTGTCGTGCCTCAAGCCACTGGATCTTCGGATCTGGGAAGGCGGCACGTTCGGCAGGGATGCCCTGCCCCGCGCGAGCCCGGAGACCGGCCTATCGGATCCTTGTGCTGCGGGAGGGCGGCTTCGGGTAGCCGTGGCTTCCATCGGCAATCTGACCACTCCTTTGGCGTTTTTGATCTGCCCAGACCTGCGGGGACGC
>CAZSAE010000086.1:0-5466 GCA_964604765.1 uncultured Dechloromonas sp.
TGGCGCTGGGCGCTTTTGTGGCCGGCATGTTGATTTCGGAAACCGAATACCGCCATCAGGTGGAAGAAGACATCAAACCATTCCGCGATGTTCTGATGGGATTGTTCTTCGTTACCATCGGCATGATGCTGAACCCGACGGTCATCTGGAATCAGTTCTGGCTGGTGCTGATTCTGATTATCGCTATCTTGCTCGTCAAAGCCCTGATCGTCTTCACGCTGTCCCGGTTTTTTGGCGGCAGCCAGTCAACGGCCATGCGCTCGGCGCTTTGGCTGGCCGCCGGTGGTGAGTTCGGTTTCGTGTTGCTGACCGAAATTGCCACCGCGAAATTAGCCCAGCGCCCGATGATCCAGCTGGTCTTGGCGGCGTTGCTTATTTCCATGATGCTGGCGCCGATTATTGTGCACTGGTGCGATCGCCTAGTCATCCGCTTCTCGGCCGGCGAATGGTTGACCCGTTCCATGCAGCTCACGCAACTGGCCGCCGCGTCGATCGCCACGCAAAAACATGCTTTACTCTGCGGCTTTGGCCGCAGCGGTCAGTTGCTGGCGCGGATTCTGAACCAGGAAAATATCGGTTACGTTGCGCTCGATCTCGACCCGGAGCGCGTGCGTGAAGCGGCCAAGGGCGGCGAGACGGTGATGTTCGGCGACGCCGGACGCCGTGAAAACTTGATCGCTGCTGGCGTCAAGCGCGCTAGCGTTGTCGTCATCACCTTTGCCGACACGCCAAAGGCCGAGAAAGTGCTGCACTACTGTCGGGAGTTACGCCCGGATCTGCCGGTGCTCGTGCGCACGGAGGACGAGCGGGATCTGGCCCGGTTGCTTGCAGCCGGTGCAGCCGAAGTCGTACCCGATACACTAGAGGCCAGCCTGATGCTGGGTTCGCATGCCTTGCTGCTGCTGGGGGTGCCGCTTAATCGGGTCATGCGCAACGCGCAGCAAGCGCGTAATACGCGCTATCGACTGCTGCGCGGGTTCTTCAAGGGCGAGTCGGACGAACCCGAAGAGAGTGAGGCCGATTCCGCACGCATGAGTTCGATATTGATTGAGCCTGGCGCCTTTGCCATTAACCAGAGCCTGGAAGCTTTGGCCTTACGCAATGTGGAGGTCAGCGCGATCCGTCGTCATGGCATCCGCGGTCTGGAGCCGGGTCCGGAAACCCGGCTTCAGGAAGGCGATGTCGTGGTTTTGTTGGGAACCCCCACCGCTATTGCAGCGGCAGAGGCCAAGTTGCTGCAGGGCATTTAGCGCCTGTTTAATTAACACCCTGCGTGGTTGGTTGCGTGATGGGTTGAGTCTGGGGTTGAGTCTGCGGCGGTGTTTGCATCTGTCCGCCATCCGGTAACGGTGTGACGGTACCCTGCGTCTTCGCCGCATCTTCCTTCGCTTCCTGATCCAGCGCTTTCGCCTGTGGTTCCTGAATGATGGTGATCAGGCTGGTTTTGACGACACGCTGCACGCCCGAGGTGGTGCGCGCAATTTCAATACCGCGCTCAAGTTCGCTCTGCGTCAGCATGCCCAAAACAAAGACCACGCCATTCTCGGTGATGACCTTCATGGCGTTGCCCAATTCCGGGTTGTCGCCGATCAGGCGACTCTTTACCTTGGATGTGATGAACGCATCGTTGTTACGTACTTCCAGCGAAGTGATCGGACCGACGACGAGTTGATTGTCGACGCCCTTGACGCCGGGAATCGCTTTAACCACATCCGTGGCTTTTTGCTTGTCCGTCTCGGTGGCGACTTCGCCGGTTAATAACACGCGGCTGTTGAAGGCATTGGCGATGATATGCGTCGTGCTGACCGGGCCGATCTCGTTAAGCGGCGTCGCCGCCTGCACGTCGATCCAGGCGTCTTTCGAATACACCGCCACCGAGCGGCGATCCGACAGTACGATGGCGCCGGCAGCGACGGCGCCGACGATGGCGGTTTCGATACAGGCAGTCAGTTGAGTCGTCAGGCAGACGGCGGCGATGGCGCTGACGAGCGTGCGTTTGGCGTTCAGTTTCATGCATCGTCTCCGAGCAGCGAGACATCGATCCCATCGCACAACGCGTGGATGATCGTCAGATGCGTTTCCTGCGTGCGGGCGGTGCGGTCGGCCGGTGCGCACAGATGAATATCGCCTTCGCGCAGCATGTCGCCGATCTGGCCGCCGCCCTTGCCGGTAAGCGCGATAATTTTCATGTCCTGCTCGTGAGCGGCCTTGATCGCTTCAATCACATTCTTCGAATTGCCCGAGGTCGAAATGGCCAGCAAAATATCGCCGGGATGCCCCAGGGCGCGCACCTGCTTCGAGAACACAACGTCATAAGCATAATCGTTGGCGATCGCGGTCAGGATCGATGTGTCGGTCGTCAGGGCGATGGCGGCCAATTCCTGGCGCTCTCGCTCGAAGCGGCCGACCAGTTCGGCGGCGAAGTGCTGGGCGTCACCGGCCGAACCGCCGTTGCCGCAGGCCAGAATCTTGCCGCCGGCGATGAGCGCCTGCACCATCGTGTCGATGGCGGCCGCAACCGGCGCGCTCAGGGTTTCGGCGGCTTTGAGTTTGGTTTGGGCGCTGTCTTCGAAATGACGTTTGACGCGGGCTTGCAGATCCATGCGGGCACTCCGGAGTAGTTGCGGCATCCGACAGGCGCGGAGACCGGATTTGATGGCGCCGATCTTAACATGCGACCCTTACGGGTTAGCGTGTTGATTGGGTACCTGATTTTGGGGTGGCTGGTGATTCATCGAGCGGCATGCTGATATCAAAACGCAGGCGCCGCCAGGGCGATTCTTCTGGACGCAGTGCAACGACGCGCGCAATGAGCGGTTGATTCCGATCCATAGCACGGGCGATCGCCTTATTCTCGCGGCGCGGCACGAAGCCAAGCAGATATCCTTGCCAGAATACCTGGATCGCGTTGCGGTCATGCGGGTTATCCGGTTCGCGTTTGAGCGTCAGCAGATCACCGACGCGGATCCGGTCAACAACCTCTGGCAGTGCGTGAAATTGGCTACCGGCCAGCGGTGACGACTGGATGAGCAGGCTCGCCTGCGACGGCTGCGCCCTCCGCTCGGGCGTGTCACCACGACTTGTTTGGGCATGGATGGGCGTCGTCAAGCAAATCGAGATGCTGACAAGAGCCCTTAAGCGTGCGCCACTAGAAAAGTTGAAAGGCATCTCTAATCCATTCAGGGGCATCGGCATTGAGCGTATCGAGCACCACACAGTCGAAGCGGCAGGCGCGGCCGGCCTGACGCGGGTGCTTCATCAGATAGATCTGTGCGGCATGAATGATGCGTTGTTGTTTGCGTTGATCAATGCTGGCAGCCGCACCGCCAAAGCGCTGACTCTTTCGGTAGCGGACTTCCAAGAAAACAAGGGTCTCACCATCAAGCGCAATGCAATCGATCTCGCCGCCGCGCACTCGGTAATTGCGTTCGAGGATTTGTAAACCGGCGCGTTCGATCAGCGCAGTGGCCAGAGATTCCGCCGCATCGCCTGCGAGTTGTTTGTCGGTGCGCATGTTATCTTGCGGTTCCAGTTCTATTTCAAGCAGTTTTGACCCATATGACTCTAACGCAATCGCCGGCGATTGATACAAGCCAACCGGAAGGAATCGCACGAATCGGACAGGGCGCCGCGCTGTATGTGGTGGCGACGCCGATCGGCAATCTGGAAGATCTGAGTCCACGCGCCGCGCGCATCCTGCGCGAGGTGGCCGTCGTCGCGGCAGAAGATACCCGGCGTACGGCGACTCTGCTGCGCCATGTCGGCAGTAACGCCGCAATGCTGGTCGCCGATGAGCATCATGAACAACGCGCTGCACAGAGGATCGCGCAACATCTGTCTGCGGGCGAATCGGTGGCGTTGGTCAGTGACGCCGGCACGCCGGCGATTTCGGATCCCGGCGGGCGCATCGTGGCGTCGGTTCGTGCCGAGGGTTGGCCAGTGGTGGCGGTGCCAGGCGCCTGTGCCGCGGCGGCGGCGCTGTCGATTGCCGGCCTGACGCATGCCGGTGGCGGCTGGATCTTTGCTGGATTTCTGCCGACCAAGAATCAAGAGCGTCTGCGCGTGCTCGATTCCTGGAAAGCGCGAGCGGGTGACGATCTCGCTATTGTGTTTTACGAGGCACCGCATCGCATCGACGCGGCGTTGGCGGCATTGACAGAAGTCTTTGGTACCGCGCGCGAGGTGCTTATTGCACGCGAGCTGACCAAGCTGTTCGAGCAGTCCGTGCGGATGCCGCTGAGTGAGGCGGCCGCCTGGCTGAACGCCGACCCGAATCATGCGCGAGGCGAATTCGTGCTGGTGGTGTATCCGCCGGCAGAACGGCCGCCGGTGACAGAGGGGCTGGGTGATGCTGCCGAAAAGGTCGTGCGTACCTTGGTGGAAGCCGGGTTGCCGACCAAGCAGGTGGCGCAGATTGCGCAGCAACTCACGGGCGCGCCCAAGGACCAGTTGTATCAACGGGCGCTCGAGCTGAAACCCTGATTAAACATGCTCGAGCCCTGAGGGGCGTAAAATGGGCGGCATGAACGCACTCACCAACGAACTCATCCTGCGCCAACCCGACGATTGGCATATCCATCTGCGTGACAATGACGCATTGACTGTCACCGTGCCGCATGCCGCGCAGCAGTTTGCGCGGGCGATCATCATGCCGAATCTGCGACCGCCCGTTACCACCGTTGAAGCCGCAGCCGCGTATCGTGAACGCATTCTGGCGGCGCGCCCGGTGGGGTCGAGTTTCGAACCACTGATGACCTTGTATTTGACCGACACGACCTCGCCGGAAGAAATTGCCAAGGCCAAAGCGTCGGGTTTCGTGAAGGCTGTGAAGTTGTATCCGGCGGGCGCCACGACCAACTCGGATGCCGGCGTAACCGCCATTGAAAAGACGTATCCAGCGCTCGCCGAAATGGCGGCGCAGGGCATACCACTGCTTGTGCATGGTGAAGTGACCGATAGCAACATTGATCTCTTCGATCGCGAAGCCGTGTTCATCGAGCGCGTGCTCAAGCCGCTGCTCCATAAGTTTCCCGATCTGCGCGTGGTGTTCGAACACATCACGACCGCTGATGCGGCGTCCTTTGTGCGCAGTGCTGGCGATCGCGTTGGTGCGACGATTACGGCGCACCACCTGCTCTATAACCGCAACGCCATCTTCCAGGGCGGCGTGCGGCCGCACTACTACTGCTTGCCGGTGCTCAAACGCGAGACGCATCGGGAAGCGCTGGTCGAAGCGGCGACCTCGGGTTCGAAACAGTTTTTCCTGGGCACCGATTCGGCGCCGCACGCCAAGCTGACCAAGGAAGCGGCCTGCGGTTGCGCCGGTTGTTATACCGCCGATGTGGCGCTGGCAATGTACGTCACAGCCTTCGAGGCAGCCGGTGCGCTGGACCGGCTCGAAGGCTTCGCCAGCCTGCATGGCCCGGCCTTTTATGGCTTGCCGGTCAATGAGCGCAAGGTCGTGCT
>CAZSAE010000087.1:0-5422 GCA_964604765.1 uncultured Dechloromonas sp.
GATGAAGCTGCCCATGTCGCGGCCCGACAGATTGGCTTTGACGGAGACGGCGCGCATGCCTGCCTCGCGGGAAATTCGTGACGCCCCCTGTTTGACTTCGATGTTGGCAATTTCACCCAAGGGGATCGTACTATTGCCATCGCCCGGCAAACGGATGGCCAGATTAGCAATATCGTTGATCGACGTGCGATTGCTCGGCGACATGCGGACGGTGACGTCGTAACGCCGATCGCCATCGAAGAAACCCGTGGCTTCGAAGCCGCCCATGGCGGTCTCAAAGGTTCGGTTGAGCTCGGCAATGGTGATACCCAGTCGCGCCATTTTCTGGCGATCCGGTATCACCGAAATCTCGGTCTGACCGCCAGCCTGAATTGCAGCGACCTCGACGGCGCCTTTGATGCCGGCAATAATCCCCGCGACGTGGTCTGCTTTTTCTTGCAGAATATTCAAGTCTGACCCAAAGATCTTGATGGCGATCTCGCCCTTCACGCCCGACAGCGACTCCTCGACGTTATCCTGGATCACCTGACTGAAGTTGGTCGGAACACCCGGCATGGCACTCAGACCTTCGCTCATGTTACGTACCAGCGCTTCCTTATCAGAGAATCGCCATTCGGAACGGGGCGCCAGATCGACCAGTACTTCCAGATTGTTCGAGCCCTTCGGGTCGGTGCCTTCGTCCGGCCGGCCTACCTGGGTAATGACTTTGCGCGCTTCCGGGTAATTGCTGATGTAAGCGCGCACCGATCGCTCGACTTCACGCGTTTGTTCGATGTGCGTTGCCGGTGGCAGCATGATGGTCAACCAGATATTGCCCTCGTCCAATTTGGGCAGGAACTCCGTGCCAATGATCGGAATCATGAAGAGCGAAGCGACCAAAGCGCCGAGAATGCGGGTATAGACTTTTTTCGGGGTGGCCAGAAAGCGATTCAGCAGTTCCTTGTATTTCTGCTGCCAACGCTGCATCCATTCCAGATGGGGCTCCAGCAGAGGCCCCTTGTCGACCATGTAGGCCAGCAGGGTGGGAACATAGGTGAGCGTGAGAAGAATGGCCCCAAAGAGCGCACAGGAAAGTGTCAGTGCGACCGGAGAAAATATCTTTCCCTCGACACGCTGAAAGGTAAAGATCGGCACGAAGGCCAGAATGATGATGGCTTTCGAATACAGAATTGGCGAGGCCAGCGACGACACGGTCGTTTTCAGCGCATTCAGACGCCAGACCGGTCGGTTATGACCGAGATGATCGAATTCGGGCCCCGTTTGCATGGCCATTTTGACCATCAAGGCTTCGACGACCACGACGGCGCTATCGATGATGATCCCGAAGTCGACCGCCCCCAGCGAAATCAGGTTGGCCGAGACCTTGAACAGATCCATCATGATGAACACGAAGAGCAGGGTTAGCGGAATCAGGCTGGCGACGATCAACGAGATCTTCAGGTTACGCAGAAACACCACGAGCACACCAATGACCAGTAGCGCACCGACGATTAGGTTGTGGCTGACCGTATGTACAGTGTTGTTGACGAGCTCGGTTCGATCATAGAGCGGCTTGATTTTGAAACCCGGTGGCATATGCTCCTGACTATTCAGCCAGTCGATCTTTTCGCGCACGCTCTCGACAACGACCGCCGGGTTTTCGCCGCGCAGCATCATGACGATGCCTTCAACCACCCCTTCATGCTGGACCATGTGGCCAGTCTCATCACGCAATGCGATCGACACGCTCCCGGTCGGCGGCGCGCTACCCGTGACCACGTCCGCCACGTCACGCACCAGAATGGCGCGCCCTTGCTCCGAACGGACAACGGTCATCTGGATATCCTCCAGATTACGGTAGATGCCCGTACTGCGCAGAACCAGGCCTTCACTGCCGCGACGCAGAATGCCGCCGCCGGTGTTATCGTTATTGGCCGCAACAGCATCGGCCAGCTGGTTCAGTGTGACGCCATAACGGCGCATGGCAACCGGGTCGGCATTGACCTGAATTTCCTTGACGGTGCCACCAAAGCTCGTCACATCGGCGATACCCGGCGCCCGGCGAATGACCGGACGAACCACCCAATCCTGCACCACGCGGATTTCATTGAGCGGCGTTCCTTCCGGTGCCTCAAGCACATAACGAAAGATTTCGCCGACTGCCGTCGTCAGCGGCGCCAGTGTGGGCGTTACGCCCGGCGGCAGCGTGACATTCTGTAATTTTTCCAACACCTGACTGCGCGCGAATCGATCCTGAGTGCCATCACTAAAAATCAGAGTAATGACCGAAAGCCCCGTCATCGAGACAGAACGCTGCTGCGTGACGCGGGGGACACCGCTCATCTCGCGCTCGATGGGCAGCGTAATGCTCCGTTCGATCTCTTCGGGCGCCTTGCCGGGAACCTGGGTGATGATCTGAACCTGGACATCCTGCACGTCCGGAAACGCCTCGATCGGCAGATCGTTCAGCGCTCGAAGGCCGACCACCGACATGATGGCGAAGGCCAGCAGCACGAAGGCCCGCTGGTTGACGGCAAAATTGACGAGCTGGCGTAACATTTACTTCGCGTTCTGGGAAAGCTCGGAGGACAACAGCAGCGCGCCGACCGTGACCACCTTGTCGCCCGGCTGGATTTCCGAACCCGGTTTCAACCAGATCCACTGGTTGTCCTGGAAGGCCACGCTGACGCGCTGGCGTTTGAATACGCCTGGCGCCGTTTCGACAAACACCGTCGTGTAAATACCGTTGGTGATCAACGCCGACACTGGAATACGAATCGCGGGTTGTGCGTTCGGGTCCGAGAGCTGGGCGCGACCATACATTTCCGGGCGCAGCGTCATGTTAGGGTTGTCCATTTCCGCGCGGACCTGAACGCGGCGCATCTGCGCATCGAGCAGGGGAGAGATGCGTGTGACCTCGGCCTTGAACACCTGGCCGGGGAGGCTGTCGAAACTGACCAGCATCGTATCGCCTACCTTGATATTGCTGGCATTCTGCTCCGGTGCGTCAACGATAATCCAGACATGCGACAGATCCGAGACCACGGCCACGGGGTCGGGTTGATCGAATCGGATCTCGCGTCCTGGGTTGGCGTTGATGCTGGCGACGATGCCCGGGATGGGCGAGCGTAAGGTCAAGCGTTCTGAATCAGGCGCCGGCTTGCCGAAGGGCACCAGATTAGCAATACGCAGATAAGCCCGGTTTGCCTCGGCATCAGCGATGCGGGATTCGGCTTCGGCGACTTCAAAGTCGCGGCGGGCGATGGCCTCGCCGGCCAGCAATTCGCGGGCTCGCTGGTAAGCCGCTTTTTTGCGTTTGGCATCGGCGGCGGCCTTGTGCCAATCGGTGAGCGCCGTCCCGTAATCGGGGGAGTCGATTGTCACCAATGGGTCGCCAGCGGCGACCCGATCACCCAGCTGCGCATGCTGTTGAACGACTCGTCCGTTCAACGAAGGACTGACCGGTGCGGTTTTGCTTTCATCGACCGCAACGCGGGCAGGCACGGGTGAGCCAATCGGCAAGAGCGTTTCGACCACCGATTCCGAGCGGATAAAGGCCAATTGCGGTGCGCCGGTCTTGAAGCTGATTTCGTCTTCCTTGACCTTGAACATGGGAATTTCCGGTCCCTCGCCGATCGAGAAATACAACACGATCGCCAAAAAGATACCGAAAATCGCCGTGTACCAGACCTGATCCTTGAACTGGCTGGATTCCTTGTAGCGCGCCTTCCATAGCGGCAGGTTCTGTTCAAGATAAAGACGAGGTTTATTCAGCCACGGATGTTGACGCAATTGACGCCAATACGTTTGGATACGGCCGGAGATTTCATCCGATTGCAAAAATTCGATGATGCCCGATTTCAGAAGGGCAAAAGCACGGCTGATCCGGTTGCGAGCGCGGTTCATTGTGGGGCAGCTCCGGGTAAATCGGGCAATTGGTTGCGGCCTTGCGGCATATTGGCGGGCGTCAATTGCTCGACGGGCGAATCATAATGCGTCGTTGGCGCAAGCGTGACGCTCTCCGTCAGAGACGACAGAATTCGGATTGCCGATGCCGCCAAAGCGGCGTCAGCACGGGCAGTCACCGCATCAATTTCGGCCTGACGCAAGGCGCGTTTAGCATCCAGATATTCAAAGGTGCTCATGGCGCCACGGCTGTAGGCCACGTCGGCCGCCTTGTCGGTGCGACGGGCTGATTGCAGCGCCATGTCTTGCAAACTGCGCAGACGTCCATTGGCTTCATCCAGTTCACGCAGGAGCAGCTTCGATGCCGTTCGTGCGTCGCGTTCAGTCTGCAACATAACGATCTCTGCTTGCGTCATCTCGGCCATACTGCGGCGGATATCGCCCTCGAAATTGTTGCCCGTAAACAGCGGGATGGCGATGCCGGCGCCCACCGAATTAACGACCGTCGGGTTATTGCGTTCATACTGCAGACCCACCGTAAAATCGCGGGTGCGTTGCGCCCGGGCCAACTCGATACTCTGTTTGGATGCTGCCAGCCGGGCGCGTGCCGCCTGCACGTCGGGGCGCTTATCGCTGATGTTGGCGAGGATCTTTTCGGCGTCCTGATGCGTCATCGGCATGGGCCATTCGCCGCGCGTGCCCATGAGCTGGTTCTGCATCTCATTACCGAGCAGGCTGGAGAGCATGGCGCTGGCTCGGGCCCGATCCCGGCGCGCCATTTGTGCTTCGGCTTGCAGGCGAGCATAGTCTGCTTCGATCCGGCCGAGATCCGCACCCGAGAGATCCCCCGTCTTGAAGCGAAGACGGGCCTTGTCCGCGACGCGCTCGGCCTGGTGCAAGTTGGCGTCGGCGATCTGTAAACGCTGTTCTGCCACGCGCAGATCCAACCAGGCGGAAACCACCCGCATGCGTTCCTGGCGAATCGTCTCCTGCAGATCCCACAACGCGGCCTGGTTCAGATCGCCGGCTTTGGCAAGGCGTAGATCCCGTTTGTTACCACGCTCGAAAGGCTGATCGACGCGGACGATCGTATCCACGGCGTTCAGTTTGGCGCCTTTGGAATACTGGGATTTGTCGATGCCGCTGCCATTGACCGACATCACGGCATTCGGGCGTGCGCCGGCGGTCAGGATGTCGGCCTGGGCACCGTCGATCATCGCCCGCGCATTCTGTATCTGCGCGTTATGGCGCAACGCGAGGTTCTCCGCTTCTTGATAACCGATCGACACTGCCGGCGGTTCTGCCGCCCAAGCCAATGCGCCGCAAAATGACAAGCACAAACAGCCGCCAACAAATTGGCGGAAGCGGCGATAGCAACGTTCATTAAGTACGGGCAGCATGGCCACACATCATGCCTTAAGGAAACCTTAAGGTCTACTAGCAATGCACCATACCCAAAAAAGCAAAAGCCCCAGAGATTTTGCTCTGGGGCTTTGTAATTTGGCTCCTCGACCTGGGCTCGAACCAGGGACCTACG
>CAZSAE010000088.1:0-5410 GCA_964604765.1 uncultured Dechloromonas sp.
ACCCCTTGCTGCGAAGCTGCTATTTTAGCAGATTCAACCACGATCCTGTAATTGTGCAACCTGGCTTCGGCTCAGCGCCAACTCCAGTTCATTGATGCGTTCGAGCAGACGAAAGCCCAACGCCAGTGCATGCACGTCCAGATCGAGTTCCAGATCCTCGCGGATACGTCGCAGGCGGCGCGCTAGGGTCATAGCTTCACTATCAAATGACCAATCGTTTTGCGTGCGGCCGATCGGTTTCAATACGCCAACCTCGACCAGCGATACGACATCGGTTTGTTGGAGGCCGGCCACCTGCGTGAATTCGTTCACGCTCAGCCAGGTCGTTTCCAAAGTGGTGATTTGCTCGGTCATGGTCATCCTCACGCGGAGCGATGCGCTTCCGCCACGAAGTGGCCGCGCGGATTGAATGTGGAGGCATCGGCTAGCTGCTGATACAGCGCCTTTTCCGATGCATTGAGTTCAGTCGGCGTCGCGATCTGCACGATCACATAGAGATCGCCCGCGCCCTCTTTCGGCTTAGGCAGCCCCCGGCCGCCCAGACGCAGCTTGCGCCCAGCCGGGGTGCCGCCCGGAATCTTCATACGCACGCTGCCATCCAGCGTCGGCACCTCGATCTCGGCGCCGAGCGCCGCTTCCCAGGGGGTGACGGGCAGATCGAGAAACAGATCGTGACCATCCGGCCGGAATAGCGGATGCGGATGCAGCGCAATGTTCAGATACAGATCGCCGTTGGCGCCGCCGTTAAAGCCCTTGCCGCCTTTGCCGGGCAAGCGCATCTTCTGACCATCGGTGGCGCCCTTCGGGATGCGCGCCTTGAATACCTGCGGCACGCGATGCAGGCGTCCCTGCGCATCGTATTCGGGCATTTCCAAATTGAGTTCGAGCGTCGTGCCCTTGGCGGCTTCGTCCAGCGAGATGTGCGCCGTGACTTCAAAATCCTGGCCTGGTGCCTTGAAGCTTTGACCACCTGCCTGGGCACCATGCGCCCGATGGGCGCCGGCGCGTCTCATCTGGGCGAACAGTTCGGACAGATCGATGTCCTCGAAACCGGCGCCCTCGAAGCCACCGGCGCCGAAACCGCCGCCACCGAAGCCCCCGGGACCACCGTGCGCATTGCCAAAGCCGGCGCCCTGGGCATACTGCTCCCAGCCTGGCGGGGGTCGGAATTGCTCACCCGGATTGTGTCGCCCCAGCTGGTCGTAGGCCTTGCGCAGTTCGGGATCTTTCAGCGTTTTATACGCTTCGTTGATCTCTTTGAACTTGGCTTCACCCTCTGGATCCTTGGAGATGTCCGGATGATACTTGTGCGCCAGCTTCTTGAACGCCTTCTTGATCTCGTCGGCCGACGCATCGCGCGCGACGCCGAGGATCTCGTAATAGTCCTTGAATTTCATGCCCTGATTGTTCTCATTGTTTGGCTACGATTATTGTAGCCATATTGGGTCAATCGTATGCAAACTCAAGACCTGAAATGAACAACGCCGGTCAGCGGACTCAAGCCACCGAACCGGCGTTGTGCTGTCAGCAAGGGCTGACGCAGTCTGGATTAATGACCGCGACTACCGAAACCACCATGGCCACCGGTGCCACTGTGTTTGCTGAACACCTTGCCACCGGGCTTGGGGCCCGACTTGGCAAAGGTCTTACCGCCCGGCTTGCTGAACGATTTACCGGCAGGTTTGTCGAACGAGCGACCTTCGCGGGCTGGCCGATCGCCACTGGGTTTTTCACCCCAGGGCTTACGATCGCCAGAAGGCCTGTCGCCCCACGATTTGCGTTCGCCGAAAGACTTGCCGCCTTCACCGCCGGCACTACGGGGTTTGTCACCCCAGGCGCGTGGTTTACCCGCGCCTTCAAAACTGCGCGGCTTGTTGTCAAAACTGCGCGGCGCACCTTCGTCACGGCGTGGGCGATCATCAAAGGAACGCGGACGGTCATCGAAAGCGCGCGACTCACGCGACGGACGTTCGCTGCGATCGCCAAAGTCACGTTCGCGCGGGCCGCCAAAGTCACGCGGCGCACCGCTACGACCATGTCCACCAAAGGCGCCACGACCATGAGCGCCACCAGGACGACCGCGGCCTTCACTGCGGCCACCGAAACCACGACCTTCGCCACGGCCAGCAAAGCCGCCGCGTTCCGAACGTTCCGGTGTCTTCGGCTCCAGACCGGCCACCACGGCCACCGGGATACGCTGATCGGTCAGCGCTTCGATGGTGCGCACCTTCATGCGGTCACGGTGTTCGGCGAAGGTAATCGCCTTACCCGTGCGACCGGCGCGACCGGTGCGGCCGATCCGGTGCACGTAATCTTCGGCCTTCATCGGCAGACCGAAATTGAACACATGCGTAATGCTCGGCACATCGATACCGCGTGCCGCCACATCGGTGGCAACCAGCACACGCACGTGACCGCTGCGCAGTTGCTTCAGACGATGCGCCCGCACCTTTTGCGGCATGGCGCCATGCAACGCAGCGACGGCATGTCCCTGCTCGGCCAGTGCATCCGCCAGACGGTCGGTTTCGACCTGGGTGCTGGCAAAGACGACCGCCTGTTCCAGTTCTGCATCACGTAGATAATGGTCGAGCAGCTTTTCCTTGTGGATCATGTTGTCGGCCCAGTGCAACGACTGCGTGATCTGCGTATGGCGATCCGAGGCGCTGGCCAGCTCCAGGCGACCCGGCGACTTCATCAGGCGCGCGGCCAGCGACATAATGCGCGGCGCGAAGGTGGCCGAGAACATCAGCGTCTGATCGCGATGCTGGCAGAGATGATTGATGTCTTCCAGATCTTCGGCAAAGCCCAGATCCAGCATGCGGTCGGCCTCATCGACGACCAGTGTTTTGACTTCCGCCAGATGGATCTGACGGCGCTGCGCCAGATCGAGTAAGCGACCGGGTGTGGCGACGACGATCAGCGCGCCGCGCAGGCCGGCCATCTGCTTGCCGTAAGGCATGCCGCCCATCACGGTAGCGACACGCACGCCCTTGCTGTTCTTGAGCAGATCGATGGCATCCTGCGCCACCTGTTGCGCCAGCTCACGCGTTGGACACAGCACCAATGCGGCCGGGCCGACGAAACGCTGCAGATCCATCGGCGAGTTTTGGCCATTGTTGGCCATCATGATCTTGTGCAGTACCGGCAGCAGAAAGGCGGCGGTCTTGCCGCTACCCGTCTGGCTGCTCACCATCCAGTCACCGCCCTGCATGGCGGCCGGCACGGCTTCAGCCTGTACCGGTGTTGGCTGGGTAAAACCCAGTGTTTCGATGGCCTTCAGCAAAGGCGCGGCCAGGCCCATGCTCGCGAACGAGCTCGTTTGTTCAGTCATTTTTATCCCCAATCAGGAAAACCGGTCGCGCCTGTTTAACGCGATGGTCTGTGGTCAAAGAACATCGACCATCAGACAGATGCCGGCAATTCCGGCGTCCGGTGCACCCTTGAGCAAAAGCTTTGGGTGCGGCTGGGGGCGATGCACAGTGGTGGCCCGACCTTGGTCGGTGCCGGCAGCGTTTTGTGCGATTCTGTCGCTAAACGCTTGAAACGAAGCGCTTATTGCGCCGCGTCATTCAACAACCGGGCGGATCATAACACAGACCTGCCCAGCGTGCTGAAAATCTAAATAATTAGTGAGTCAGGGCCGGCGGCGTCTGCGTCGCTTCAACCGCTGGCGTCGCAGCGGCTGGCTCCACCGTTGCTTCCGGCGTTTCCGGTAGCGGGACGGGTACGCTGGCCAGCGCCCGTTCAAGCACCTGATCGATCCACTTCACCGGCACGATCTCGATACGTCCTTTAATCGTGTCGGGAATCTCGGCTAGATCCTTGACGTTCTCTTCCGGAATCAGCGCGGTTTGAATACCGCCACGCACGGCAGCGAGCAGCTTCTCCTTGAGACCGCCAATGGCCAGCACCTCGCCGCGCAACGTGATCTCGCCAGTCATGGCGACGTCGCAACGCACCGGAATGCCGGTCAGTGCCGAGACGAGCGCGGTGGTGATGGCGATACCAGCCGACGGACCATCCTTCGGTGTGGCGCCCTCGGGAAAGTGCACGTGCAGATCGGTCTTTTCGAACACATCGTCCTTGATACCTAGACGGCGTGCCCGTGAGCGCACCACCGTCCGGGCCGCTTCGACGGATTCCTTCATCACGTCGCCGATCGAACCGGTGCGCTGCACAACACCCTTACCCGGCATCGAGGCGACCTCGATGGTCAGCAGTTCGCCACCGACCTCGGTCCAGGCCAGGCCAGTCACCTGACCCACCTGATCTTCCTTCTCGGCCATGCCGAAGGTGAAGCGGCGTACACCCAGGAACTTGTCGAGATTCTTCGGTGTGACCAGCACGCGGCCGGCAACCGCCTTCTTCTTCAGGAGCAGCGTCTTCACGACTTTGCGGCAGATCTTGGACAGTTCGCGTTCGAGCGAACGCACGCCCGCTTCGCGCGTGTAGTAACGAACGATGTCGCGAATCGCATGCTCGCTGACTGAAATCTCGCTGCTCTTCAACCCGTTGTTCTTGATCTGCTTGGGTAACAGGTAGCGCATGGCGATACTGATCTTTTCGTCTTCGGTGTAACCCGAGAGGCGAATGATCTCCATGCGGTCGAGCAAGGGACCCGGCAGATTCAGGCTGTTGGCGGTGGCCACGAACATCACGTCGGACAGATCGAAATCGACCTCGACGTAGTGATCCTGGAAGGTATGGTTCTGTTCCGGATCGAGCACTTCGAGCAGCGCCGACGACGGATCACCGCGGAAATCCTGGCCCATCTTGTCGACTTCGTCGAGCAGGAAGAGCGGGTTGCGCACGCCGACCTTGGTCAGGCTGGTCAGAATCTTGCCCGGCATCGAACCGATATAGGTGCGACGGTGACCGCGAATCTCGGCCTCATCGCGCATACCGCCTAGGGCCATGCGAACGAATTTGCGATTGGTGGCCTTGGCGATCGACTGACCCAGCGAGGTTTTACCCACGCCCGGCGGCCCGACCAGACAGAGGATCGGCGCCTTGACCTTATCGACGCGCTGTTGCACGGCGAGGTATTCGATAATGCGATCCTTGACGCGCTCCAGGCCATAATGATCCTGGTTCAGAATCTTTTCGGCATTGGCTAGATCCTTGCTGACGCGAGTTTTCTTCTTCCACGGCAGACCGACCAACGTGTCGATGAAATTGCGCACGACGGTGGCTTCGGCCGACATCGGCGACATGAGCTTCAACTTCTTGAGTTCGGATTCGGCTTTCTTGAGCGCTTCCTTGCTCATGCCGGCAGCCTTGATCTTCTTCTCGAGCTCCTCGAGATCGGCGCCCTCTTCGCCCTCGCCCAGTTCTTTCTGGATCGCCTTGACCTGTTCGTTCAGGTAGTACTCGCGCTGCGACTTCTCCATCTGGCGCTTGACGCGACCAC
>CAZSAE010000089.1:0-5313 GCA_964604765.1 uncultured Dechloromonas sp.
GTTCGGGATTGCGGCATTCTCAGTGAATTGGTTGCGGCATCGCACAAAACAGGCGCTAAAAGCGATTGAGTGTTTGTAGATTACTAAAGAATGAAATGAAACTGCAGCCACTAATGAAATGCTTGCTCCCAATAGAACCAATGTGTAAGTAACAGCCCTTCGATAATTTAAAACCTTAAATTTGACGACAATATAGATAACTCCATTTGTTGCATAGGTTCATTTGGAAGCAGAAGCATGAAATGTAAGTGGTTTCGCAAAAACAGTTAAAGAAAGACGGCCAGGAATAGGCAATGCTATGGCTTACCATGTTTCAAAACTAGCCAAAGCAGATTACGAGCAATGATTTCAGGGAGTGCCATTACTGCATCGAAGCTTGAAGTTCTGAGAAATTGCATTTTTTATGTGTTTCAGAATGATTCGCAATTTTGAGTATATTCACGCTTAATTCGAACCATATCCTTTTGGCCGTACTGCAAGAACAAAATAGGCGTTAGAAAACTATCAAGCAAAGTAGAACTGAAAAGACCAAAGAATATAACTACGGCTACAGGATGAAGGATTTCTGTGCCAGGTTGATTGGCTTCAAAGAGCAGTGGCATAAGAGCAAATGCAGTGACCAACGCAGTCATTAAGACAGGAGAAAGACGCTCCAAAGATCCTTGGATGATGGTTTCTACTGACAAAGGCTTTTGTTCAGTCAAGATTAGGTTTAGGTAGTGGCTAATTTTGAGAATACCGTTGCGTATCGATACCCCTGCAAGCGCAACAAAGCCAACCATCGACGCTATGGACAGCGGTTGCCCAAAGAGCCAGAGAGCAAACACACCGCCAATCATAGCCAGTGGAATGTTAACCATGATGATGGCTGATAGTCGCACGGATCGGTATTTCGAATAAAGGAGAGAGAAGATTACGGCAAGGGCGCAGGCAGATAGAAGTCCGATAAGTTTGCTTGCTTCCTCCTGTGCAGTGAATTGACCACCAATAGTAATAAAGTAGCCTTCAGGCAATGGGTTTGAATCAATAACCTTCCTCATTTCTGAGACAACATCAGAAAGTGCGTTGCCCGATGCGTTTGCAGAAATGAGAATCCGTCTTTTGCCTCCGTCACGACTAATCTGATTCGGCCCATCAGATTCCTCAATCGTGGCAATTTGGTTAAGAGAAACATAGCCCTTTGGTGTGTCAACAACCAGATTTCCCAGCTTGTCGACTGAACGATCACCCTCCGGTAGTTTGACGATCAAATTGAATCGTTTCGAACCTTCGATGACCTGAGTAATTCGCTCGCCTTCAATCAACCCTTGGAGCATCGAATTCACTCCGGAAGCGGACAGACCGTATTGAGAGGCCCGATCATAGTCAATCACGACACGGATTTGTGGTGCAAGGACCTGTTTTTCGACTTCCAGGTCAGCAATGCCGGGGATGTTGCTAAGTTTAGACTTTAGAAGTTCTGCCTGGGCTCGCAGCGTCTCTAGATTGTCACCAAATATAAGCATGGCTATCTGAGTTCTAGAACCGCTGAGCATGTGGTCGATGCGATGCGAGATAGGTTGCCCAATAGAAATAGCAACAGGTAGTACTGAAAGCTTGGCTCGAATCTCCTGAAGTATGTCGGATGCTGATCGATCCCATTCCTTGGATGGCGTGAGGCCAATGTCCAGCTCACTGGTATGAACGCCTTCGGCGTGCTCATCAAGTTCGGCCCGACCTGTTCTGCGGCCTACATATTTAACCTCCGGGATGTCCATGATCAACGCTTCACCTTGAGATGCTATTAACGCTGATTCAGTGAGTGTAGTGCCAGGATTGAGCCGAAGGCTGACCAGATAAGTGCCCTCGTTAAATGGAGGTAAAAATGACTTCGCCATGAAGGGGAGGCTCAAAATGGCGAGAACAACGGCAATTAATGAATAGCGAACGATGGCCTTCGGACTTTCGATGATGCGGGTCAGTAAGCGCTGGTAGTTATGCTTGAGATATCTAACTACGGCCGAATCCTGGTGATCTGCACCGGTCATTTTGGGAAGCAGGTAGTAAGAAAGTACAGGAGTGACCGTGACTGAAACGAGCAATGAGCCCAAAGTCGAGATGATGAAGGCGATTGCAAGCGGCTGGAAGAAGCGGCCTTCAATCCCAGGTAAGGCAAACAGAGGGACAAAGACGATGATGGTGATCATTGTCGCGTAAACAATTCCCGTCCGGACTTCTAGAGAAGCTGCGCGAACAGTTTCCAGAATCGAGGGGCTGCGGTGGTTCAAGTCGGAGGATCTTTGGGTTAGACGTCTGATAATGTTTTCTACATCAACAACTGCGTCATCAACGAGCCCACCAATTGCAATCGCTAGGCCTCCAAGGGTCATCGTGTTGATCGTTTGTCCAAACGCATTGAAGACAATGCCCGTCAATACAATAGATAAAGGTATGGAGATTAGGGCAATCAAAGCCGGGCGCAGACTACCTAAGAATACGTACAGAATCACACCCACACAAATCGATGCGGCGATCAGTTTCACTTTTAAGGTGTCAATCGAAGACTCGATGAAGTTAGCCTGTCTGAAGGTGATTTGTGGCTTTCCCATTCCCGTTGGCAAAGACCCCCCTAGTTCATCAATGGCTTTCTCGACAGCTTGTGTGAGCATCACTGTGTCGGCGGAGGGTTGCTTTTGAATACCTAGGATGACTGCAGGTTGTCCATTCAGTCCTGCATCGCCTCTACGTATGGCCGGTCCGAATTTAACCTGAGCGATTTGTTGCAACAAGATCGGCTGGCCTTGTCGGATGCCTACGGCGAGATTTTTCAGATCATCAAGTTTTGAGGTCCGCCCGATATTACGAATCAGATACTCCCGTCCATTGACGTCTAGGAAACCCCCGGATGTATTCGACGAAAATCCTTTTAGTGAACTGTTCAGTTGCTCTGGAGTTATACCAAGTTCCGCCATTCGTCTTGTATCTGGCAAGACCTGGAACTGGCGAACTTCTCCCCCAATTGGAATGACTTGAGCAATGCCAGGTATAGAGAGCAACCTCGGGCGCAGTGTCCAATCGGCGTATTCTCGGGCAACCATGGGTGATGCTCCGTTAGCACCGAGAGGTATCGCTATTTGAAGTATTTCGCCCATAATCGAGCTGACTGGTCCCATCCGTGGTTGAACTCCCGGAGGAAGGCTGCTCTCAATGCCAGAGAGCTTTTCGCTGACCAGTTGTCGTGCTCGATATATGTCAACGCTCCAATCAAATGAAACATAAATTACCGAAAGCCCAGCTGTGGATGTTGATCTAACAGATTGAACACCAGTGAGTCCATTCATTGCAGATTCAATTGGAAAGGTAATCAACATTTCCACTTCTTCAGAAGCCATGCCACCAGCTTCTGTCATGATGTTAACCGTTGGTTTGTTTAGGTCAGGAAATACATCTATTGGGGCTCGTGAGATATTGAAGGCACCGTAGATGCTGATTGCTAAGCCAATGACAATTACCAGAAGTCTGTTTGATAGACTTAATTCGAGTATCTTTTTGAACATATACGCCTCAACGGATCTGGTTAACCAAAGAGGCTGATTGGCTGACTACGATGTCGCCATTTTCTAAGCCGTTAACAACTACAGATGTGCCATCCAGAGGTAAAATTGTTACGGTACGTGCCAAATACTTGATTGGGCTTTCCTTTACCCAGATGATTGACTGATTAGCACTATCCTTAACCAGCGCACTGGCTGGTACCTGATAACCTTGCTGGGTTTGCTTCGTTTGCACAAATATGCGAACTGCTTGACCAATTGCAAGAGGCAACGCGCCGCCCTCGGATGCGACAAAGGTAATAGGTAATGCCTGTTCTCTCAGATTTCGTGCTGTTCCGAGAAGTTTTAGTGGAATCTGGCGATCCCCTTCAGTTATATTGGCCGACTGGATGTTGTCTAAGAGGAACGTGTCGTATGCAATGGCTTCGACCATAAAACGATCGGCATTTGTAATTTCGAAGATAGTCTGACGTGCATCGACCACTTGTCCAGAAACGATCCCAGTTGTGGAGATGATGCCATCTACAGAAGCTCGGAGTTCTTCGTTAGCGACAGCCGCTTGTGCTTCCTCAAGCGTTTTCCTCGGCACAGTGTCTGAGAGTGCCTGAAGACGTTTAAGTCTACTTTCTGCTAAAGATCTCATGCCTTTCGGACCAACATCAGGGGTGATGTATGCGAGAAGTTGACCCTTATGGACAGATTCGCCTGGGGTCGGGAAACCATTGGGTGGTGGGGTAATACGCCCAGCAATCATGGATTGAACCTTCCCGCCATAATTCGGATCGGGAATAATTTTGCCTGCCAATTCGACGGTTTTTGGGTAGTCGCCATAAACCGAGCGCGTTGTCCGGATATTCAGCTGTCGTTGTGTTTGCTTTGGAATGATGACGGAGCCATCACTTAACCGATAAGGTCGAACCACACTAGTGGTTTGTTCGTTAGTTGCGTTGTTTTCGGCATGGTTCCCACCTGCCAATACCATGGAGGTGGCCGTCAAAAGTATGGTGACAGTCAAGATCTTCGTATATGTACTTTTCATCACTTAGATCCTTTCAGTAATTTACGAAATTTCTGAAGCGATGGGCCAAAAAGTCCGCGTTTCCAGAACATCCACAATCCAATTATGATCACTATCAGAGTCGCTATTCGGGTGATAGTTTGGCCTATGCTCAAGTGAGGAGCGGTATCCGCAGCGTCTAGTGTGCCTGATATGGATTCATCGCCAAGCTTAGACGAAACTTGCAAAGCCAGATTAATGGGTTGGGGTTGATCGAATAGATCACCTAGTGTTGCGCGATAGACGCCAGGCATTGATTCGCTTACTAAAAGTTCATTTCCGCCCGTGTTTGCTTTGACAGTAGCATTTAAGACGGGTGTATTGCTGACGCGCTCGTCAACAAAAATGTAAAGATCATTTCCGACGCGCTGACCCACCGCCTCGTATGATTCTGATACAGCCATGAAGTTGATTTTTGGGCCGATCGAAACGATAGACTGTTTGTCCTCAGGGGTATCCGAGTGGGCATAACTGATCGGGCTTCCGAAGAGGCCAAGAATGAGAAGCGGGAGAGTAAAGATCACCATGTATCTTGTTTTCATAATCGAACCTTTATTCTGGAATGAGTCCAAGTGCCTGTCTCAATGAAGAGATTGCAGCTAAATAGGCCACTTCGGCTTGCGCTGCCTGCTTTGAAGCGTCTGTAGCTTCTTGTTCAATTCTTAGGCGTGTGGGGAGGTCTGTTTCACCGAACTTGAAAGACTTTTCAAAAAATCTACGAGT
>CAZSAE010000090.1:0-5207 GCA_964604765.1 uncultured Dechloromonas sp.
GCTCGGCGCCCACTGCACCACGAGCTTTGCCGCCGGTGGCGGTGCCATCGTCGCTGACCCGGGTGCCATGCAGGGCAAGCACTTCGATCCCAAGGGCAAACAACCCTCGTCCTACACCGTCGATCTGCAGAACGAACGCCGCAAGACGCTGCCCTTCGAAGACAAGCGCGATTTCGAAGAATCGCGTAAGGGCTTCATCGCCGCGCCCGATTACAAGACCATCATGGCCGATGCCGGGAACGTCGCCTGGGATATCGGCAGCTACGAATTCCTGCTGCAGGGCAAGGATTTCGACAGCATTCATCCATCGCTGCAGCGCCAGGCCATCCTGAACATGGGCTACGGACTCTATGAAGTCGTGCCGGGCAAGGTCTATCAGGTGCGCGGCTTCGATTTGGCCAATATCAGCTTCATCAAGGGCGATACCGGCTGGATCGTCTTCGACCCGCTGACCGCCAAGGAAACGGCCCGCGCCGCGCTCAAACTCGTCAATGAGAAACTCGGCGAACGGCCAGTCGTTGCCGTCGTTTACTCGCACTCGCATGCCGATCACTTTGGTGGTGTTCGGGGTGTTGCCGACGAAGCCGACGTCAAGAGTGGCAAAGTACAGATCATCGCCCCGGCCGGCTTCATGGATCACGCCGTCGCCGAGAACGTCTACGCCGGCAACGCCATGAACCGCCGCCTGTTCTTCCAGTACGGCGTGCTGCTGCCGCGCAGCCCCTTCGGTCATGTCGATCAATCTATCGGCAAGAACACCGCCGCCGGTAACCTCGGCCTCATCGAGCCGACGCGCTATATCAGCAAGGACTTCGAAACGCTGACCGTCGATGGCGTCGTCATGGAGTTCCAGAACACGCCGGGCACCGAAGCCCCGGCCGAGATGAACACCTGGTTCCCGCAGTTCAACGCCTTCTGGGCCGCGGAGAACATCACCGGCACCATCCACAATATCTACACGCTGCGCGGCGCCCTCGTGCGCGATGCGCTGGGCTGGTCCAAGCACATCAACAACGCGCTCTATCGTTATGGCCCGAATGCCGAAGTGATGTTCGCCTCGCACAGCTGGCCGCGCTGGGGCAACGACCGCATCCAGGAAGTCATGCGCACGCAGCGCGACACCTACGCCCACCTGCACAACGAAGTGCTGCACCTGGCCAATAACGGCGTCACCATCAACGAAGTCCACAACGTCTATAAGCAACCCAAAACGCTGCAGAACCAGTGGGCGGCGCACAGCTACCACGGCTCGGAAGAGCACAATAGCCGCGCTGTCATCAACCGCTATCTGGGCTACTGGGACGCCAACCCCGCCACGCTGATCCCGCTGTCACCCGGCGAATCCGCGCCACTCTACGTCGAGATGATGGGCGGCTCGGGCAAGATTATCGCCAAGGGCAAGCAGCTGTATCAACAAGGCAAATATCGTGAGGCCATGGAGATCCTGAACAAACTGGTCTATGCCGAGCCCAACAATGTTCGCGCCCGCGATCTGCTGGCCGATGTCTACGAACAGATTGGCTACCAAAAGGAAAGCCCCAGCGTGCGCAACAGCTTTCTGGGCGCCGCCTATGAACTGCGGCACGGCATCCCCAAGGGCGCCGCGCCCAAGTCGAGCGGCCCGGACATGATCCAGGCGATGACCACCGAACTCTGGCTCAATTCATTGGCCATAAGCATGGACAGCAAAAAAGCCGACGGCATGAAGTTCGTCATCAATCTCAAAACGCCCGACAACGGCGAGATGTTCGTTGTTGAGATGAGCAACAGCGCGCTGACCAACATCAAGGGCCAGCAGGCCAAACACCCGGATCTCACGATCAGCGTCGACCGCAAGGATCTGAATGGTGTCATGGGCGGCCAAACCACCTTCGAACAACTGGAAGCACAGGGTAAGGCACGTTTCGAGGGCGACCGCAGCAAGTTCAACCAGCTCAAGAGCGTTATGACCACCTTCACGCCGGACTTCGAACTGATTCCGGGTACTCGTCAGGGCAAAGCCGCCCCCAAGGTCGAGACTAAAAATCCACTCGAAGTCATACCGCCGGCTGAAACAGCTGGTTTATAAGCCATGACAGCGCGCACCATGAGGCACATCGCAACCGCACTCCTTGTCCTGATGCCCAACCTAGCACAGGCGTCGTTTCTGCCGCACGATCTCATCGATAGCGTCGCCAACGTGATTTCCTGGTTCGTGCTGATCGTCGTGCCCATCGGCCTGATTGGGCTATTCTGGTTTGTGCATATCTGGCCCGATACGGTGGCCAAGCGGCGTAACCACCCGCAACGTGATGCGATCCATGCACTCTGTGTGCTTTCCCTGTTTTTTGCCGGCCTGCTCTGGCCGCTGGCCTATCTCTGGGCGCACACCAAGCCCGTGTTCTATCGTGCTGCTTACGGCAAGGATCACAGCGACGAACCCATCCACCCATCCGACAAGGAAGGCACGCACTAACGATGGAAGCCATCCTCCTTGGACTCTACGCCGCTGCCGTCTGGCTTATTTTTTTCAAATACAGACTACTGCCATGGACTACCGTCAGCAAGGTCATTGTCTTCACGATTCCTGTCGTCGGCCTGCTCGTCCTGATCATGCTGCTCAATGTCTTCGCACCCTCAACCTCGAACGTGCTTGTGGTGCGTAACAGCGTTGGCATCGTCAGCCACGTCAAGGGACGTGTTGCCGAGGTGCCGGTACAGATCAATCAGCGCGTCAAGGCTGGCGACATACTGTTTACCGTCAACGATACGCAATACAAGGCTGCAGCCCAGGGCCTGCGCGCCAAGGTGGCACTGGCCAAACTGCGTGTCGACGAACACCGTCGTCTGGTCGCCGCCGGCGCCGGCAATCGCTTTGATCTGGAAAAAGCCGAAGCCGACCTGGCCGAACTGAACGAAAGCCTCGTTAGCGCCGAATACGATCTGACCCAGACTATCGTGCGGGCACCCGCCGACGGAACGATCACCAACGTCCAGTTGCGCCCGGGGGCTTATGTGGCGCCCTTCCCTGTTGCCGCCGTCATGAATTTCATGGAAGACAGTCCGCAGATCTATGCCTTGTTCAATCAGAATGAGCTGCATCAGATCCAACCGGGCAACGAAGCCGAGTTCTACATTCCCAGCATGCCGGGCGCCATCATCAAGGCGCGGGTGGAATCGATCATACTGGCCGAAGGCCAGGGCCAGATGAATGTCAGCGGCGCCATGCCCACCATCGGCCTCAAGGACATCGCGCCTAACCGTTTTGCCGTCAAACTTACCCTCGATACACCAACGACCGATCTGCTGCTGCCGGCCGGCGCCGTCGGCGATGGTGCGGTTTACACTGATCGGCTCGCCTTCCTGCACATCATCCGCAAGGTCATGCTGCGAGTCGGCACCAAGCTCAACTACATCGTCCCCAAGCTGCACTAAGTCATGAGCCATTCATTGTTACGCCAGGGCAGGCATCGGCTCGCCATTGTGGGAGTACTGCTTTGGCTGACCGCTGCCTGCAGCGTTGACCCGTTACGTCAGGGCGAGGCGCTGCGCACTGAAGCGCTGCCAACGCTGGCTTTGCCCCAACAGTTCATCGAGACTGAAGCCTCATCGACTTCCAACAGCCTCGACACGGCCTGGATCAAAACCTTTAACGATCCCGAACTCGAAACCCTTGTCAGCGAAGCACTGGCCCACAACCCGGATAACCGCGTGATGGCCGCCCGTAGAGCGCAGGCCGAAAGCCTCATCGACATGGCCAGCGGCGCCTACTGGCCCGGGATCAACGCCTACGGCAAAACCGGCGGCAAGGTGGGCGCAGACGGCAGCGGCATGTATGGCTATTACATCGGCGCCGGTTGGGAACTTGATCTCTGGGGCCGTGTTCGCAACGCGGTGGCGGCTTCGGAACAGTCCGCCCAGGCCATCCGCGCCGATCAGGACGCCGCCCGTCTTTCTCTGCTGGCGACGCTGGCCAAATCACTCTGGCTGGCGCGCGGCCTCCAGGAACAGGCGCGGCTCAGGGACGAAAATGCCGAGGCGGCCAGCGATATTGTCCACTTGACCGAAATTCGGCAGCGCATTGGCGCCGCCTCGGCCAACGATGTCGATCAAGCACGTAGCTTGGCGGCACAGCTGCACGAAGCAGCAGCGGCAACGCAACAGTCGCGCGACCAGGCTTTGCGCGCCATTCAGATCCTGATCGGCCGCTACCCGACAGCCATCCCACTGAGCACCACGATGCTGCCGAAGCTGCCGCCACCACTAGCCCCGGGACTGCCGGCTGCACTGCTTGAACGCCGACCGGATGTCCTCGCCGCTGAAGCACGGGTCAATAGTGCGTTCTATACCGCCCAGGAGAAGCGTCTGGCGCGCCTTCCAAAAATCAGTCTGACGGCGGGCTTCGGTTTTATCAACAGCCAGGTATTCAGCCTCGTCAACGGCCCGGCTACCAGCTTTGGCATCGGCGCTAATGCATTGCTGCCGATTTTCCAGGGAGGTAGCCTAGAAGCGCAGATTGCCTATCAGAATGCCGAAGCGCAAGCCGCACTCGGCAACTACGCCAAGGTCGTGCTCAATGCCCTGAACGATGTCGAGAATGGCCTGAGTGGCGAACGTCGCTGGCGCGAACGCCTCAAGCAACACCAGGAAAAACTCTCGACCGAACAGCGCATCCAGCAATCGACAGCGCGCGAACAACTCATTGGCCGCATCGACCAACGCCAAGTAAAACAGCAAGTGATCAACACCAACAACGCCCGGGCGGCATACACCCAGGCCCAGGTCGACGCCCTCAGTCAGCGTATTAATCTATTGCTGGCGCTGGGTGGCTCTGCCACCAACGATTAAAAAAACCAGCGGAGCAACGAATCAGCTTGGTTTGAGCACGTATTCGCGCACGCTGCCGGGAATTTCTACCACCTCAACATCGCCCCGCTTCATCAGCGCTCGCAAGCCGCGCTTGACCTGCGAGGCGTTGCTGCCGATTCCCAAGGCAATTTCCTTGCAGGTCATGGGATATGATCGCATCGCCATCAGGCTTGAAATACGCTCTTCAAGCGGCCCGGTCGTCAGCAGAATATCCGGTTCATCGGTATCAAAACGAACCGAGCGGCCGCGCGATTCGGGGAGTCGCACCGGTTCGAACAGGAGTTGGCTCAGCATCGATTTCATGAAAGCCACTTTAAACAAAAAGAACGCATTGGTGAATTCCCAAAAATGGGAATATC
>CAZSAE010000091.1:0-2114 GCA_964604765.1 uncultured Dechloromonas sp.
CCGAAGGCAAGGGTCGCACGTTCGAATCGTGTCGAGCGCGCCAGAATTCCGGCCACCAATCTAATCACATCTTAAACCGGCGGCTTTATCCGAGGGAGCGGCGGCTTGGATCGTACCGAACGCTTTTACCGCATCGATCAGCTGCTCAACGACCAGCGCTGCCTTTCTTTTGAAGAGATTCAGGCAGCGCTGGGCGTTTCACGCGCGACGTTACGCCGTGATCTGCAGTATCTGCGCGACCGCCTCAATGCCCCGATTGTCTATGACCGTCTCGGTGGTGGTTACCGGTTTTCTAAAGACGAACCGCGACCGGGGTTGGCAAGCGGTCCCAAATACGAATTGCCCGGTTTGTGGTTCAACGCCAGTGAAATTTATGCGCTGCTCATGATGCAGCAACTGCTCAATACGGTGCAGCCCGGGTTGCTCGGCCCGCATATTGCGCCGCTGCAATCGCGCTTGTCGGCGTTGCTGGGCAGTCAGCAGAACCGGCCGGAGGATATCGAGGACCGGATCCGTATCGTGCACACGGGGCAGCGCGCGCCCGAGCCGGCCAACTTTACGCTGATCGCCTCGGCGCTGCTCAAGCGCCAATGCTTGAAATTGCAGCACTGGCATCGCGGGCGCGATGAAACCACCGTGCGCGAGATTTCGCCGCAGCGTCTCGTGTTCTATCGCGGCAACTGGTATCTGGATGCCTGGTGTCACTTGCGCAAGGATCTGCGCAGCTTTGCCGTCGAAACCCTGAGTGACGTTGAGCTGCTCGACAAGGCTGCGCATGAGGTGGCGGCCGAGGTGCTCGATAGCCGGGTGCAGAATGGCTACGGCATTTTTGGCGGCGAGCGCACGCAATGGGCACAGTTGCGTTTTACACCGGCGCGGGCGCGTTGGGTGGCGTCTGAACAGTGGCATCCGGATCAACGTGGCAGCGTGTTGCCAGATGGAAGTTACCAACTGGATGTACCGTACAGCATCGAAACCGAGTTGGTCATGGACATCCTGCGCCACGTGCCGGAAGTCGAAGTGATCGGGCCGCCGGCCTTGCGCGAGAAGGTGCGCGCCAAGCTGGCCGAAGCGCTGGCCGCGCATACGGCCTGATCGCGTTGCCAATGCGACCGATGCCTATCCTCCGGCGATTGGTGTGGGTGGCGCTGATCGGCTTGCTGGGATGGGCGGGTGCGGTGCAAGCCCAGGAAATTGAAGCGCGCACCTATTCCAACGCCCCGATCGGTTACAACTTTCTGGGCGTCGGTTTCACGCAGGTGCGAACCAGCAAGACAACGCTCAATAGCGAGCTGCTGAGCTATAACCGTATCTTCGATTTTTTCGGGCAGTCCGGAAAAGTGAATCTTGTGTTGCCCTACGCACAGGTTCACGGCACAGCGACGATGGGCAGGCAAACCATCTCCGGCTCGGCGCACGGGCTGACCGACCCGATCATTCGCGTGGCGGCCAATTTGTACGGGGCGCCGGCGTTGACGGTAGACGAGTTCAAGCACTATCAACAAGATCTGATCATCGGCGCTAATCTGGCGGCGAGCTTGCCCTGGGGTGAATACAACAGCAACCAGTTGTTCAATGTCGGTGCGAACCGATCGTTTATTCAGCCCGGGCTGGGGGTGTCGCAAGCCAAGGGGCCGTGGCGTTTCGAATTGTCCGGCGACGCCACCTTTTTCGCCGATAACAAAAATTTCTATGGCGGCAACGTCAAATCGCAACATCCGATCTATTCGACATCGGGGCATGTCATTTATTACTTCCCTTCGACGGCGTGGTTGTCGACCGATGTGACGTACTACTCGGGGGGGCAGTCCTTCATCAACGGCAAGGCCGTGAACAACAGCGAGCAGAATTGGCTGTTTGGCGCGACGTTGTCGATGCCTGTGAATGCGCATAACGCCATTCGCTTGCATGTGTCTGAAGGTCGTTTCTTCAGCATCGGTAAGAATTACACGATGCTTGGCGTGATCTGGCAATACCGCTGGGGCGATGGCGGTCAGTAATCAGCCGGATGCATTAACCGGATAACAGCCGCCCTTGTCGCCGGGTACGAACACGCAGCGGTAACGCGTGCCGCGACAATCGGCGTACCAACTCTGGATGCTGTCAAAGGTGCC
>CAZSAE010000091.1:2214-5183 GCA_964604765.1 uncultured Dechloromonas sp.
TGCGCCAGGTCGGCGGCAGATAGGGCCGGAACCTCGATGCATAGATCGATGCGGTCGAGCAGCGGGCCTGAGAGACGATTGCGATAACGCTGCACCTGCTCGGGCGTGCAACGACAGGCGCGGGTCGGGTGTCCCTGATAACCGCAGGGGCACGGGTTCATTGCAGCGATGAGCTGGAAGGCCGCCGGATAGGTGGCGCGGCGGTTGGCGCGGGCGATATGCACTTCGCCGGTTTCTAAAGGCTCGCGCAACGATTCGAGGACGCGCCGGTCGAACTCGGGTAATTCGTCGAGAAACAACACGCCGCCGGAGGCCAGCGAGATTTCACCGGGCAGCGCCTGGCTGCCGCCACCGATCACGGCGGCGGGCGAAGCGCTGTGATGCGGCGCCCGAAAGGGGCGCTCGCCAAATCGTTCGGGGTTGAAGATGCCGGACAGCGACAAGACCGCAGCCGATTCCAGCGCGGCTGCTTTACTCAGCGGCGGCAGGATGCCCGGCAGACGAGTTGCCAACATCGATTTACCGGTGCCCGGTGGCCCGAGAAAAAGTAGCGCATGGCCACCCGTGGCGGCAATTTCCAGCGCCCGTTTGGCTTGTGCCTGCCCCTTCACCTCGGCCAGGTCGGGATAATGCGTCAAGCGATCCAGATCCGGCTTACGCGGCGTCGGCAGCTGATCTTCAGCCATCAGGTGCGCGCAGACTTCGCGCAGGGTTTCGCCGACACGGACGATAGCGCCGTCCGCGAGCGCGGCTTCGGGTCCCGATCCGGCCGGGAGGATCAACGTATGGCCGGCATCGTGACTGGCCAGCGCGAGTGCCAAAGCGCCGCGTACGGGTCGTAAACTGCCGGTGAGCGAAAGTTCACCCGCGAATTCATAATCCTGCAGATTGAGCGCGGGGAGTTGGCCGGAAGCGGCGAGCAGACCAAGGGCGATCGGCAGATCGAAGCGGCCGGAATCCTTGGGTAAATCGGCCGGCGCCAGGTTGACCGTAATGCGACGTGCGGGGAATTCGAAACCGGAGCTGAGCAGCGCGGCGCGCACGCGATCACGTGCTTCGCGCACTTCAGCGTCGGCCAGGCCGACCAGACTAAAAGCCGGCAGCCCGTTGGCCACATGCACCTCCACCGTAACGGGGGGTGCATGAAGGCCATCCAGCGCTCGGGTCTGGATGAGCGCCAGCGACATCCTTATTGGGCGTTCTTGTCCCGAGCTTCGAATTCATCCAGGCGGGCGGTCAGCTGATCGACCAGCTGACGGGTGCGGGCGAGAACCGCTGCCTGGGTATCGAATTCTTCACGCGTTACCAGATCCAGCTTGCCGAAGAAGCTGCTCATCATGGCCCGGACGTTCTTCTCGATGTCGGCGGCGGGGCTGTTGGCGATGAGACCCGACACTTTTTGGGCGAAGTCTTCGAATACTTTGGTATCAATCATTTTGAGACCCTGCATGACGATGAATATTGGGCAGTCTAGCATGCGGGCAAGCTGCAATTTCTGGCATAACCCCGTGAAATCTGCACCAGGAAGGTGCGATAAGCTCCGCTTAAGACAGCGTCGCGACAAAATGGTGCGCTTATAATTTGTGCAATGCCATAAGATGGATGAGCATTAGTGTAGGCATGTCAAGAGTTAAAAAGTCTATGTACAACAAGTAAATAGCAGGCCTTTGGTTCGGATGAGACAAAGTTGGCACGGTCCGTGCTTCTACTACGTCGTAGCAATCCACTTTTTTGCTCTTCTTAAAGGAAAAGGACCATGATGCTCAAGAAAACCCTGATCGCCGCATCGCTGGCCGCTATGTCGCTAGCCGCTATGTCGGAAGAAGCCGCTATTCCAGCCGCTGATGAGATTACTGTGACCGCTAACATTGGCCTGGCCAGCAGCTATCGCTTCCGTGGTATTGACCAGACATTTGGCCAGCCGGCCATCCAGGGCGGCGTTGATGTGAACTTGCCCTATGGCTTCTATGTTGGTAACTGGAACTCGAACGTGAACGGTAACGCAGCCGGCATGCCTAGTGGCAACATCGAGATGGACCTGTACGGTGGCTGGAAGTACGCCTTTAACGAAGACTGGGGTTTGGATACGGGCCTTATGAACTATTTCTACCCGGGCAGTAACGCCGGTAGTAGTCCCTATGCTGGTCTGACTCAGCCAAATCCGGTGGGTTCCTCAATGAAGTCGGGCATGGTTTACAACCTGGAGTACTATCTGGGTGCCAACTGGAAGACCGTCAGCCTCAAGCAATCTTTCGCACTGACCGATTATTTCAACATTCAGGGCTTCAATGCTTCAAGCACGGCGGGTTCGGGCTACACCGATCTGAAGGCCACCTACGACCTCAGCGAAGTTCACCCAATGCTGGCTGGATTTGGTTTGCTGGGTCACGCAGGTTATTTCTACATGCGTAACTTCAGCCAGGCCAACTACGCCGACTGGGAGTTGGGCGTGACTAAGGATTTTGGTTCGGGGTGGAACGCCAAGGTGTCGTATATCCAGGCCTCGACCAATGGCGATTGCACCAAGGCTCAATTTTACTGCTTCGCACGTAATGGTCTGAATTCGGATGGAACCTACAACGGCTCAACCGCGAATGCCGGTCGTGCCACGGCCATGGTCACCATCGGCCGCACTTTCTAATAAAGGAACTTGCCATGAAATTCGTGACTGCAATCATCAAGCCGTTCAAGCTGGATGAGGTTCGTGAGGCCCTTGCTGCCGTCGGCGTGCAAGGGGTGACCGTGACCGAAGTCAAAGGCTTCGGTCGCCAGAAGGGTCACACGGAACTCTATCGGGGCGCCGAATACGTCGTCGATTTCCTACCGAAAGTGAAGCTGGAAGCCGCTGTGGCCGACAGTATCGTGGAACAGGTTGTCGAGGCGATCGAGACGTCGGCCGCAACCGGCAAGATCGGCGACGGCAAGATTTTCGTGTTCCCGCTCGAAGAAGTGATCCGTATCCGCACCGG
>CAZSAE010000092.1:0-5133 GCA_964604765.1 uncultured Dechloromonas sp.
GCACAACAGCCTTCAAACCGCGTTGTCTGGTGCAGTCGTCTTCTGAAAATGACACTTCTTCTGTATACGGAACGGCTCTCATAATGGAGCGTTATTGAGAGCAAATCAGGCTCATATCTTGGGGCCACCCATCGACTGCTTGGCGTGCTTTCCGTCCGGGCCGAACTGGTAGGAAATCGACAGGGCCTGGCCGACCTTGAGCTGTTGACCAGGTGGGCACAGCGCACGGTCATGGAGTACCAGGGAGCTGTCAGTTAGGCGCTGCAACGCATGATGTTCGGTGACGCCGACGATCAGCCCCCGATAGCTCTTGCCCTGCCCTATGTGGGCCTCCTGGATGCCTTCGCCGGCAGCGAGCTTAACCAGGTCGGCGCGGGACGCAGCGCGAGCCTCGAACTGCTTCGCAAGGCGCTCAGTCACCCACGGCATACCCGTGTCGTCATAGTCCAGGTGCTGCCCTTGCTTCATCGCTATGAGCTTCGGCCCGCGCTCATCAGAGCTGTTGTCGTAGACCTCGGCATAGTCGGACTTCTGAATAGCGCTTGGCAGGAGCTGCATGGCCCGCTCATAGCGTTCAGCAATCTTGTCGGCCGGGACGGGGTGGCCACCTTTGGCCACACGGATTTGGACGCGCTCCAGGTTGATCGCAGCGTCGGCCGTGGTGATGAACACCAGGTTGACGCTAAAGCCCTTGTCGCGGGCTTCATCGAACAATGCGAGCTTTCCAGGAGTGGACAAGACCGTCTCGAAGGCGAACGGCTCGCCTGAGTCAAGGGCGGCCTTGCGCCGCTCTTCTGCCATTGCTGCGGCCTGTCGGTTGCGAGCTACAGGGTCGGCAATGTCCTGTAGCTCATTCTTGGCGATGTCGTCCGCGTTTATGTACTCAGCGGGGAACTGATCCGCCAGTCTGAGCCCTTCGGTTACTGTGCTTTTGCCGGAGCCATTCGGCCCGGCAATCACGACCATCCTTAGTCCGTCTTCACTCATGCGATGGGAACACTCTTCTTCAACGAGCTGGCTTGCGCGGGAGCGCTTTGGCCAGGCATCAAGGGCTCACTGCGGCCGGCGCCGACGACACACAGCACGCCATCAACCATGCGCAGCTTCTTCCCCTTGCGGGCGCGGCCGAGGCCGAGCGCTTGGTTCTCTTCAATAGCTCGAAGAACGGCATTCTCCATCAGAGCGAATGCTTTCTTCCGGCCTATGGCGTCAATCAGTGACTTGCCCATGTTTGTATCCTCTTCTGAGGTGCCTACCTTCCACTTTCATACTACGCCCAGGACGAGCACCTGTCAGGGGCGACAGGTGCTGTCTGGCTCACGCTAGATACGCACCCCTCGCCGTTGGCCCTGGTGCTGTTCGTTGAACTCGGCCAGCTCCTTTTCAGCCTTGCGGATTTTGTCACCCAGGGCGGGATGCTTTTCGCCGCTCTTGAGCTGGTTAATGAGGGCTAAGCTTCATGCTTGCGTCCATAACTCAGAAGTTTGGAAAAGCCAGGCGGTAATAATTGGGTTGGCAATACCTGCTGCGTTAAAACACGAGTGCCTATGTCCGCTGGCCCATGCACATAAAGGCAGGCCGCCATTGCGGCGGCCTGCTTCATACTTACTTAACGGATACCTGCGCTACGCAAGGCAGCCGGTGTGTAGTCTGAGGTTGCTGCTTTGTAGCTGAAGTCGTAGGCGTTTGGCCGCTCATTGATGAGACCAGTGGCAACGTAACGTCCTGCGATCAGGTCGTAGAGTACTTCCGGGGTCTGGAACGTGGCTTGCACGTCATAGAAGTACTGAAGATGTGCTTCACCTACTCGCCACAATGTACCGCGTGAGTCGTAATGGTCGGCCAACGCAATGGTCCAAGTATCCTCATCTATGAAGAGCGAGCGCTTGGTGTAGATATGACGCTCGCCCGACTTCAACGTGGCCTCAACTTCCCATACGCGATGCAATTCATAACGTGCGAAGTCGGGGTTTAAGTGCGTGGGCTGGAGTAGGTCTTTGTATTTGACGTCTGCCGAGCCCATTCGATAGCTATTGTAGGGTATGTAGACTTCACGCTTGCCCACTAGCTTCCAGTTGTAACGGTCGGGGGCGCCATTGAAATGCTCAAGGCCATCTGAAGTTTTAAGCCCTTCAGTACCACCTGCAGCGCCATCGTAGGCGACCTGTGGCGCGCGTCGAACACGTCGCTGGCCGGCATTGTAGATCCATGCCATTCGCGGTTCTTGCACCTGATTCAGGGTCTCGTGGACGAGCAGCACGCCACCCGCCAGGCGCGCAGGTTCAGTGGTAAGCGATTTGTAGTAAAACAGGATATTGCTCGTATCGCCGGGCTTATAGTCTGTGACATTGCTGGCGTAGGTGAAATATTCCACCCCGTTGGTTGGAACGTATTGGCCGTTAGCCTGAGGAACCACGGTCGAGGTCTGGCGTTTGAGGCTGCCTGCGCGGTAGCGGGTAATGTGGTTCCAGATTACTTCAAGGCCATTTTGCGGTATCGGGAAGGGGATTGCTGTTTTGAGGTCTTTGAGGCCGTTCCCTCCTTCGACCAGCGTGGCGTTCAGGGCGTTGTGCTTGATGTCCTCTGCAAGTGGTTTGGGAACACCTACTGGGCGATGGGTCGTGTATACCGGAATCTTGTAGGTGCCAGGGTAGCGCTTGAACATGGCGACCTGGCCAGGAGTCAACTTGCTTTCATATTGACCATAATTTTTTGCGTCGATCACGAATAGAGGCTTTTCGTTGGCATAGGGATTCTCACGGAAGCCGTTCACCACCTGACCCGCATTCAGCGGTAAACCGCCTTGCCATTCGGGAATTGTCCCATCGGCATTTCCAGCGGTTTCAGCCCCGACTGGTGTCAGTGAGGCCCCCAAGAGGGCAGCCTGCTCTGCACCGACAGCAGCGAAGATCGGAAAAGAAGTGGCATAAAGAACCGCGATGCTCGCTGCAAGCGAAGTAATTTTCATTGTTATAAAACCTTTAGAAGTTGACGCCGAAAGTGACCGCCAGGAAGTCGCGGTCAATTTGAGTGTTGTATTCACCGCCGAAGAAATCGGTGTAGCTAATACCCGCTGTGTAGGTGCTCAGGTATTCAGCGTCGAGGCCTAGGCTGACGGCCTTGCTGCCTTCGTTGAAAGTAGGACCGTAACCATCAACATCGTGAGACCAAGCCACACTAGGTCTGAGTGTCACGCCGGCAATTGCATTGCCGTACTCCAGAACTGCTCGGGTGCGGTAACCCCAGGATGTGGCGGTGTGATAGCCATGCGCATCGCTTCCTGGGTACTCATAGGCGCGGCCGTAGCGAATCTCGCTGAGTTTTTCCAGACCACCGATTTGAGTAATTCCCAGTTCACCGACCAGCGTCAGGCGATCTGCGCCCATAACGTTATCAATGAGATGAGTCAGGGTGGTTTGTGCCTGTGTCACTTCCTTGCGTTTGTAGCTGGTGATATCCCTGCCCGCTTCGGCCAAAGCTGCTGCGGGATTAAGGCCGCTGGCGACAAAGGGATCGATCACGTTGTTTGCCATCTGCCCGGTAATGTCACTTGCATTCACTTGCAGTGGCATATTTGGGCGATAACTGAGCTCGCCAGACCAGGCGGTACCCGTTGGCAATGTTGTGGCAAAGCTGACGCCATACAGTCGGATATCTTCCGGATACTCCATGAAGTACTCGCCGTTGCCCAGTATGGAGGCTGCGGTAATTTGGCCGACTGGAACGCCTGGCAGCACCACACCAAACAGACCAAGGGCGTATGCCACGGCCGCAGCGTCTGCGGTTCGGGTCGCATAGATAGGCGTGCGGCTGTGATAGTTCATCACGTAAGCACCGTATTCGGTGTTGTCGCCCAACCAGCGCAGCGCAAGACCCCACTGGCCGCTGTCACGTGCATCCCGGTCAGCGCCACGTGGGACTACCATCCCTTCAGGTACCGCGGTCACATTCAACAAGGGGGCAAATTGATTCAACAAGGCCGCCTCCTCTGGAGAGGTGGCGTACGGCAGGTTCTCGGTGCAGCCGTCGGCTGCGATGTCACCGCCGAAGAAGGTGCCGCAGTTGTCGACGACAGTCTGATCCCACTCCAACTGATAGAACGCTTCGGCGGAGAGATTCTCGGTCAGGCTTTGGGAAACATAGAACATGTTGACCGGAATCAGCCCTTCCTTGATCTCGGCACCTGGGCGGCGGAATGCCGACACATCCGCCGGGTTGATAGAGTTAATCGAGTTGAAGATGAAGGTGCTTTCCCCCCAACTGACCACCTGCTTACCTAAGCGCACACTGCCGGGTTGATCGGCAACGCTGTAGTTGTGGTAGACGAAGGCGTCGAGTATTTGTGCGCCGGAAGATTTGGCTGCTTCCTTGCGGTTGTGTTCATCAATATCTTTGAAGAGGCGGTGCTCGTCCTTCAATTCAAAGTCGTACCAGTACTTCCCGCGGACAAAGACGCCCGTGTCGCCATATTTGAGTTCAAGATCATGCACGCCCTTGAAGATTTTCGAGAACGTTTCGCCTTTCTTGAAATTCAATCGGCCGTCGTCGCCGCCAGCTGGAGCCGTCCCGCCATTGACGACCGAGACCAGGTCTGGATCTGCGCCGCGCATCGCCCAGCTCGCACCCACGGACAGGCTGCTGTCGAACTGGCCTTCGATTTGGCCGATGTTGAACGTGATTGCCTGAGCAGTTGGAGCGCTGGCCAGTGCTATGGCCACAGCGAGGGTGCTGAAGGGCTTCTTTTGCCCCGCTTGAGTTCTTGTTGTTTTCATGGACGCTTCCATCAGTATGGGGTTACGGGCTCTTCGCATTTAAGGGTGTAGCTGATTTCTAAAGGTTCAGCTCGCGGGCACACTTTGGTAAAACTCTACGAACAGAGTTAAGGTAGGACAAAAGTAGTCTCAGCTCAGCCCCTGTTACTACTACGCGATATCACCTCATCCTGCATTTCAGGTGATAGATCGTTGAAGTATGCCGAGTAGCCCGATACCCGAATCAGCAGGTTGGGGTGCAACTCCGGGTTGTCCCGTGCTTCAATCAGGATTTTCGGATCCAACATATTGGCCTGCACCTGCATGCCGTGCCGCTTGAAGTACACCTTATACAAGCTGGCTAGCGCATCTCGTCCCTCTT
>CAZSAE010000093.1:0-1499 GCA_964604765.1 uncultured Dechloromonas sp.
TGCAGACGGCAGCATCTCCAGATAGGCGGTCATTTTGCCTTTGGTCCAGGCGACCGGCAGGTCAAAGGGATTGTTTGGCCGCAGCGTCAGCAGCATTTCGCCGGTCACCAGATCGTTCATGTGCCCGAGCAATTCCTGTGTCTCGGCCAGACCGTGCAGAAAGGGTTGCAGTTGCTTCTGCGGGTACAGGCTTTCGAAGAAGTCCAGCGTATAGCGTAGCTTCTTGAGGTCGATGCGCACCTCGTGACGCTCTTCACCCGTCAGCGTGTGCGCGACCCGGGCGCCGCGGCAGAAACGGTTGTGGCGCTTCTTGAGCGCCTTGTCGGCAAAACTATCGATACGATTGCTCTTGGTTTCAGGTAGCGTCAGCAGGGCTTCGCAGAAAGCGATCAACGTCAGGCTATAACGTCGTCCGTGCAGCCATTGTTGCGTCTGTTGATGAGCCTCCTCGCGCTTTTGCTGCGCGAATTCTTTCAGGTGTAAGACATCGGGGTGATCGCCCAGGTCGGCTGCGATGGCCGGCAGCATGTCACTGCAGAAGACATCCCAGTTTCTGGCATTGCCGAGTTGCTCGCCGACGTCGCGCCAGGCCTGACACCATTTGTCGCTGTAGCCGACGGGAAGTTCGTTATTGAACAGGCGCAGTGCCGTTCGTAAGCGGCGAAGCGCGACACGTGCCTGATGAATGAATTCGACGTTGTCGGGCGTAAAGACGCCATCCTCGTTGGCCTGTAGCTGATCCAGACAGTGCCACGCGACATGCTTGAATACGCCGACGGCCGAATCCTTGGCGTCGATGCGAACGCGGCGTGCCTTGACTGGGGCGCGGCGTTCTTCATTGCTGAAGGCCAGTGCCCGTTGCATGAGGCTGTCGCGGATCGGGTGCAGGCGTACCTGTCGGCTGAGGAGACGGGCAACACCGAACAGGGCGGCTGGTTGTCCACTGTTTAAGCGGAGTTCCACTTCACAGAGTTGGGTTGAACGTTGCGCGTTATCGGCATTATCGGCATTGTCGGCATTGATCTCTGTACTGAGCGTGCCGTCTTCAAGAATGACATCGACCTGGGCGCTGCGAATCTGCACTGACCATTGGCGCTGGCCGGCGTCAATCGTGAACAACGGGGTCAGCCCGCCGGCGAATCCGGAAAGCTGTTCGGCCGTTTCGGGAGCGTCGATCAGTGTGGCGAAGTCGAATGTGCCGGGGGTGGTGGGGGCCGACCATTCGTGCAATACCTCCGGTGCGTTCTTGGCGGCAATCGCTTGGCGAACTGTGAGCGTGGTTTTGCGCAAGACGCGTGTTTCATCGATGCTGATGCCCAGTTGCGCCAGCGCCTGTTCGGGGGTGTCGAAACGGGTGAGGTGGATCCGTCGACGCTTGGGCGGCGTACTCAGCAGCGGATGCTGAATCAGCGTTTTGATGTCCGTTGGATCAAGACGAAGGCGGAGGCTTTGCAGGGCAATCATGACGAAGAGAATTGTTTAAATTTTGTTAAATTTCA
>CAZSAE010000093.1:1599-3277 GCA_964604765.1 uncultured Dechloromonas sp.
TGATCCAGGCGGTCGAGGTGTTGCACGGTTGCTATGCCGGCAGCGACCGCTATACCGTCAGCCGGCTGACCGACGAGCTCAAACCGGTGGGTTTGCCGTTGTACCGTCAGTTTTTTGTCGCGACTGTACGCAGTAAAGGCGAAGAGCGCGTGATTGGCGTCGGTGGCGTTAAAGCGGCGGACTGGGCATCGAATACGCACATCCTTTACCTTTCGGCGGTGCATCCGGATTTCCGCAATCGAGGTATTGGCCGACGATTGGTCAAGGCCCGCGTCGAATGGCTCGGCGCGCAGTTTGACGGCGGGCGGATTCTGGTGTCGACGGCCAAACTGGAACGCTTCAAACAGTTCGGCTTCAAGCCGGTGAGCAAGTCATGCGACAAAGGTCGCGCCATTATGATGATGGAGTTTTAGATGTCGGTATTTCCTCGAAAGCGCCTATCGCTCCTGCTGGGTACGTGCCTCCTACTATCGGTGTCCTCGGCGCGCGCGGCTAACGACGCCGCCCAGGTGGCATCCGTGACGTTCAGTGCAACACCGGCGCCGGCGACAGTCGATGCGCAGTCAAAAGTCCACACGACGTCGGTGGCCACCGTGCGCTACCGCGACGGTCGCGAAGCACATTTTCCCCTGCATTATGAAACCTTGTTCGTGTCCGGTGAACGCATGGGTCAAGGCATTGCCGGTCAGATACTCGACATACAGGGACATGCAGTGACTGCCTCGGCATCGGGTGATGACGGTGGGCGTGGTTTGGGGCCATTTTATGCCTATGCGCCGGATGCCAATTCGCTGATTCAGATCAGCAATGGCGGGAAACAAAAGAAGCTGTATCTGCTGACGCAGTACGAATACCATACGGAGGCGCCGGTTAATCGGCCGGGAGCAAGGACGGACATGTATGGTCGATTACCCATGGCCGTGAGCCTGGCGACGCTGCGGCAGAATCGGCAGAGTGGTGCACTACAGGTGGCGAATTTGCGTAACGTGGACATGCGGGCGGCCAAAGGCATCTGGATCCCCTGTGCGGGTTCGTTGACGCCCTGGAACACGCATATCGGCGGCGAGGAGTACGAACCGAATGCCCAGATATTCGAGCGCGAACCCCTAGAGGCGATGAATCTCTATCTGGGTACGCCGGGTCGGCTTGCTAGCGAGGGGGGCGCCAACCCCTACGACTACGGTCATCCAGTGGAGATCGCCGTCGATCGCACGGGCAAGACCACCGTGAACAAACGATTGGCCATGGGGCGATTGTCTTTCGAGTTGGTCGAGATGATGCCTGATGCGCGTACGGCTTACATGGGCGACGACGGTCGCGACACGATGTTGTTCATGTTTGTGGCGGACCGGCCGCGCGATCTCTCTGAAGGGACGCTTTACGCGGCGCGCTGGCAGCAAGTGGACGGCAAGGCGGGGGGGCGAGCCAACCTGACATGGTTGCGCCTGGGCCATGCCTCCGAAGACCAAATTCGTCGTCTGATCGATAGCGGTATCCGGTATTCGGATATTTTCGAAACGGCAACAGCCGCCGAAGTGGCGGCGCAGCCCGAGAAGTATGAACAATTCCGACCGGTCACTGTTTATGAAGGCCAGGCGGGGATGCGATCCGGCGCGGGCAAGGCGAGCGATGAGCCTGTTTATTTGCGCGTTAAACCCGGCATGGAAGTCGCGGCGGC
>CAZSAE010000093.1:3377-5059 GCA_964604765.1 uncultured Dechloromonas sp.
GCCAATCCGGATAACATCAAGTATTCGCCCACCATGCGCACCCTGTTTGTCGGTGAGGATTCCTCGAGTCATCTGAACAACTTTCTGTGGGCGCACAACGTGGACAATGGCCAAACGGTGCGGATTCTGTCAGCGCCAATCGGGGGTGAGCTGACCGGGCTGCAGGTGGTGCCGGATGCGAATGGTTATACCTATCTCATGACCAATATCCAGCACCCAGGGGCGGCGAACGACCTCAAAAATTATCCGCCCGAAATCCGGGTCGACTTGCGCAAATCGGTGGATCAGCGAGGCCGTGTCGGATATATCGGTGGCTTGCCCGCGTTACAGTAAGGCCTGTAGCTATGGCGATTTTTGGGTGACTGCCAGCGACATCAAGGGTTCCCCCATGCGGAGACGCAAGCCTTCTTGGATATGGGGTGCGAAATGGTATTGCGCCGGAAATAGCAGGATGATCGTGGAGCCGTGCTCGAACCAGCCCAATTCGTCACCCTTGTTGTAGTGGGCGTCGCACGGCAGGACGTTGCGACCGCGATAACGCAGATTCAGTAACACGTCGATAAAGTGTAAACGAATGCTGGCCACCAGAATGGCGGCAACGGGAATCATCAGGAATGGCGTGCGCCGGCTGTCCTGTCCTGCGAATTCGGCTTCAATGACCGCGCGTTCATTTTTGCAGAACAGGCGTTCGACGCGTTTGAGCGCAATGGGATTAACGTTCCACGTGTCACCGGAAATGTAGGTGACCCGCGAGAGATGGCAATCAACCGGCGCGTGAAAGCGGTGGTACATCCCCGCCGTGATACGGATGGTCAAATAAGTCCCGTTGCGAAACCTTTCAACGAGCTGGGGATCGGGTAACAGATCGCTGATGGCATAGGGAAATCCTTTGGCCTGGAAGACCGTGCCGTCGTGGATGCGGCCGTGGGCGCCGACGATGCCATCGCAGGGGCTGACGAGCATGGATGGATCCGGGTCGATCGGCCGCGCACCAGGGCGAAGTTGACGGATGAACGCGTCATGCAGGCTGGCGAAATGCGTCTGTGCGGCGTCCGAAAAATCAACTTTGGAGAAGAAACGCCACAGGGCGATCGAGACGGATTTGACGAGGGGGTTACGAATTTTGCTAAAGCGTCCCATGAATAGCGTGGCGGCGCGGCGGGGAATCCGATTGGTCAACAGAAAATTGAGGTCTTCCTGGAGCAGGCAGCGGTCAATGATTTGGCGTAATTTCATGTGGCTGTAACGAGGATTGGATAGAAATAGCACATGGACAATCTATTGAACGAAACGATGCTCGGTTGGTTGGCGGTTGCCGGCGGGGTAGCTGTCATCCCCAAAGTTAAAGCACGTCTGGCGCTTTCCCGAGCCAAACACCGATCTTTGGCCGGGCATTCGCGCATGGCCAAGCGTATCGCACGATTAATACCGTTTTATGAATACGACGAATACCGCTTTTTCCGCGCCGATGACGCGCCGGATAGCGTGGTACAGAAGCGGATCAAGGCACTGGATGAACTCGCCGAGTTTTACGGCCAGAAATATCGACGTTCGACCGCCATGACCCGTCAGGCGGCAGAGGTCATCTCCGACTTGCAGTTCACCGGTGCTTATCGTGTGCCTTATCAGTTTTCGCGTTATCTGCGTTCGCGACTGCCATCCGGTTCGTTCCTGAGCAGTTC
>CAZSAE010000094.1:0-5013 GCA_964604765.1 uncultured Dechloromonas sp.
TGTCGACCTACATGGATCAAAGTCAGAAAATGGTCCAGAACATGCAGACGCAGATCCAGTCGCAGGCACGCAATATGTTCCAGGGCCTGGGGAACAAGTAGGTTTTTCTGCTAGATCAAATAGAACGCCGCTTGAGCGGCGTTTTTTTTGACGGGGTGCGGCTCAGGCCTTGCGCAGCGCCATGTGCGCCGAGATCAGCGCAGAAATATGCGCGCGGTAAATGCCGGTTTGCTGACCGGAAAGAATTGCCCGTAAGGTGCCGCGCACAAAAGCCATCGTGTCGAGCGCCATAAGCAATGAATCGAGTCCGGCCTTGAGTTCCCGGCGGTCGGCCGCGGACCGATATAACTGTTCGAAGGACGAAAGAATATCCGAACAGGGTTCGGTAATGACCTGGAGTGCTTCGTGGAATTCTTCGACGTATTCACAGCGAAGCAAAATGATTTCGACGGTTTCTCGTGCCGCGTCATTATCGAGTAGGGCAGAGAAGAGGGCTTGGAGATAGCGACCAATCGCTACCAAAGGCAGCTCATTGGCGGTTAGTAATTCCTGTAACCGATCCAATTCGCAGGTATAGGTCTGTTTAACCGCGAGAAACAGTTCTGCCTTGTTGTTAAAGTGCCAGTACACCGCCCCACGAGTCACGCCGGCTGCTTTGGCGACCTTGTCCAGGGTCGAGCGATTGACGCCCTCCGCATGAAACACACGTCGAGCAGCATCCACAATCTGGGCGCGGGTGGCGAGTGCTTCTTCTTTGGTTTTTCGGGCCATGGCGGGTTCGAATCGGTTAGTCGAATTGGGTTTGCTCAGCTTTGGCCGAATTATAGGCCAATATACATACATGCGGAAATGTATATAATGACCGACTCTGCTCAATCAGCAATACCGGATAAGCCATGTCTGAGAAACCGTCCACCAAAGCACCACGTATCAAAGTCTGGTTGAATCAACAGTGGGCGGCCGTAGCACCCCATCTTAACCGGCTTGCCCAACATCCGGGCTGTCAAAAGCTGATCACTGGTTGGCAGGTGCAGTGGCGTGAACATCGTCGCCGCACCTGGGTCATCGGCAGCCTCATCCTGCTGGTCATCATATTCTGGAATGCCTGGAGTATCTGGCAGAAGATGCCTAAAGCCCCGCCGCCGATACCGGTCACACTCCTCGTTGCAGAGCCGACCACGGTGCCCAATGTCATTGAAGTGATGGCGCAAGCAGAAGGCGCCAAGGAAACCGAGGTGCGCGCTCGCGTTGGGGGTATTCTGGTCAAGCGTTTGTATGAAGAAGGGCAACGCGTGGACGCAGGTCAACCGCTGTTCCAGATTGATCCCGATCCGTACCGGATCAAACTCGAAGAAGCACAGGCGCGTGCGACGCAAACCGCCCGCGAAGCCACCCGTCTGAAAAAGCTCTATGCCCAGCAGGCCGTCAGTCGGAAAGAGATGGAAGACGCCGTCTCCGCCGATGAAATGGCGCAGGCTAACCTCAAAGCAGCCCGCCTGAATCTGGAGTGGTGCACCGTGACTGCCCCGGTTGCCGGCATTGCCGGCCGTGCCCAACGTTCTGAAGGTAACCTGATGACGACGAACAGCGACGGAAGTCTGCTCACCGTCATTCACCAGGTAGACCCCATCTGGGTCCGCTTTGGTTTGTCGGATGCCGATACTGCAAGTCTGCCGGGTGGGCGCTTGGATCCGTCGGTTGAAACCTTTGTAGAAGTGATTCAAGCCGATGGTGCGGTATACCCTGAAAAAGGCATCATTAATTTCCAGGCCTCGTTTATAGACCCGAAGCTGGGTACGCAGCAGTTGCGCGCAACCTTTGCCAACCCGAACGGCCAATTGTTGCCCGGTCAATTCTTGCGTGCACGCATTAGTACCGGCAAGCTGGAGAACGTTTATCGTGTGCCCCAGGCTGCCGTGGTGCAATCCGAAAAAGGTCATATGGTCTGGGTCATGGGCGAGGGCGGCAAAGTTGTCCCCACGCCGGTAACGCCCGGTTTCTGGATAGACAAGGATTGGGTCATTCTCGGCGGCTTGCAACCGGGTATGCAGATCGTGACGGACAACATCATCAAGATACGTCCCGGGGCGGTGGTGGTGCCAGCGCCCGCAGTTCCTGCGGCGGCCGGCGCGCCGGCCGCATCCGCCAGATAAAGGAACGCCATCGTGTTTTCCCGTTTCTTTATCCACCGGCCGATCTTTGCCACCGTCATATCGATCGTGATCGTGCTGGCCGGCCTGGCCGCCGGCCGCGTCTTGCCGATCTCCCATTATCCGGAGATCGCACCACCGACGGTGATTGTGTCGGCAAGCTATCCCGGTGCTTCCACCGAGACCCTGATTCGCACCGTGGCTGGTCCTATTGAAGAGCAGTTATCCGGGGTCGAGAATCTTCTGTACTTCAGCTCAACCGCCGCATCGAATGGTGCACTCACGATTACGGCGACCTTTGAAGTAGGTACCAATGTCGACATGGCCACGGTCAACGTCAACAACCGAGTCAAAATCGCCGAACCAAGACTGCCGGATGTGGTGCGTCAGTTTGGTGTGACGGTACAGAATCGTTCGAATGACATTCTTTTAGTATCGACCATCACATCGCCCGATAATAGCCGTTCGGCGCTCTTCCTCTCGAACTACGTGCTCATCAATATTCTGGATGAGCTGAAGCGGTTGCCGGGCGTGGGGGATGCCCAGATTTTCGGCGCCAAGGATTACTCGATGCGAATCTGGCTACGGCCAGACAAAATGGCCCAACTGGGGATTACAACCAGCGATATTGCGACCGCGATTAACGCCCAGAACAAACAGAATGTCGCCGGCAAGATTGGTCAGGAACCGGCACTTGAGGGTCAGCAACTCACCTATACCGTCACCGCCAAAGGACGACTGGCAACACCCGAGGCGTTTGGCGACATCGTAATTCGGTCGCAGGGACCGGCCGGTACGCTGCGACTGAAAGATGTCGCGCGTATCGAACTGGGCGCGGCGAACTACGACGCCAACACCCGCCTGTTGGGCAATCCGGTCGCGAGCGTGGGTATTTTTCTGCAATCCGGCGCGAATGCGCTGGAGACGGCAGATCGTGTACGCGCCAAGCTGGAAGAATTGAAGAAGCGCTTCCCCGAGGGTGTCGATTATGTGATTCCTTTTGACACCACACGCTTCGTGAATGCCTCGATTCGCGAAGTGGTGAAGACCCTGTTTGAAGCCATGCTGCTGGTCGCTGTGGTTGTGTTTGTATTTCTGCAGAACTGGCGTGCCACCTTGATTCCACTCCTGGCCGTACCGGTGTCGTTGATTGGTACCTTTGCTGGTCTGTGGGTCTTTGGCTTCTCGATCAATACACTCACGCTATTTGCCATGGTGCTGGCGATCGGGATCGTGGTGGACGATGCCATCGTGGTACTTGAGAACGTCGAGCGCCTGATGCACGAACGTCGTTTGCCGCCCAAGCAGGCGGCGGTTGAAGCGATGAAAGAAGTCTCAGGCGCCGTCGTCGCGATCGTGCTCGTACTCAGTGCGGTGTTTGTGCCAGTGGCATTTCTGGGCGGTATTGCCGGTAAGTTGTACCAGCAGTTTGCTGTCACGGTCGCGATTGCCGTAGCGCTCTCGGGATTGGTGGCGCTCACGTTAACGCCTGCGCTGTGCGGCGTGCTCCTGCGCACCAAGCACGAAGACCCGCCCGAGTTTTTCAAGCCTTTTAACGACGGATTTCAGAAGTTCACCCAACGCTATCTGGATCTGGTGCAAAAAACACTGGACCATCGACGTATTGGCGTCGCGGTCTTTGGCGCGGTGATCGTGGCCTGTCTCTTCTTGTATCGACTGGTGCCTGGCGGTTTTGTGCCGCCCGAAGATCAGGGGTATCTGATCAGCGCCTTGATGCTGCCCGATGGTGCAAGCATGCAACGTACCGAGCAGGCCGGGCAGAAGTTCCAGGATGCCGTCGTCCAGAATCCTTCCGTCGATAAGGTTTTTGTAATTGCCGGTAACGATATCGTGGGTGGCGGGATGCGCGCCAACGCCGGTACAGTATTTATTCCGCTGAAAGATTGGTCTGTCCGCGATACTGACGCCAATACGCTCGCCAAAATGTTTACCGGTCTCGGCATGACCTTGCGTGACGGTTTGGCGCTGGTCTTTAACCCGCCGGCGATTCGCGGTATTGGTTCGGCGGGCGGCTTTGAGTTTTATGTCCAGGCCCGAAACAATCCCTCGGTCGTCGATCTGGCCAAAGTGTCCGGCGGTTTGATTGACGCCCTCAAACAGCGGCCGGAACTGACGGGGATCAATACGTTCTTCCGACCCACATCCCCCCAGCTTTATGTCGAGGTGGATGAAGCCAAAGCCGTTTCCCTGGGTATTGCCGTTGCCGACGTCTATCAGAGCCTGCAGGCCACGATGGGTAGTCTGTATGTCAACGATTTCAACCTGAGTGGTCGTACGTATCGTGTGCAAATGCAGGCGGATGCCCCGTACCGAACGCGGCCCAACGACATCGGACAGATTTATGTACGGGCAGATAACGGTGCCATGGTTCCTGTCTCCGCGTTGATCAAAACCACCTCGCTTGTCGGACCGGAGCAGCTGGAACGCTTCAATGGCTATCTCTCTGCCAAAATTCTTGGCAATGGCCAGCCGGGTGTCAGCTCCGGTGAGGCAATCAACGTCGTGAAAGCGGTTGCCGAAGCCACGTTGCCGCAGGGCTACGAACTCGCCTGGTCGGGGCAGGCGTATCAGCAGATCCGTGCCGGCAATACCTCGGGTATTGCCTTTATCTTTGGCATCGTGATGGTGTTTCTGATTCTCGCCGCCCAGTATGAGCGTTGGTCGTTGCCGTTGGCGGTGATTCTCGGTGTGCCGTTTGCCCTGTTTGGCGCTTTGCTGGCGGTCTTTCTCCGCGGCATGCCGAATGATATCTACTTCCAGATTGGCCTGGTCGTTCTGGTGGGCTTGTCCGCCAAGAACGCCATCCTGATCGTGGAATTTGCTGCGCAGAAAAAGGCCGAAG
>CAZSAE010000095.1:0-4947 GCA_964604765.1 uncultured Dechloromonas sp.
GTGACGACCACGATGATCAGCAGCGAGGTGCCGCCGAAGTAGAACGGGACGTTCCACTTGAGAATGAGGAATTCCGGCAACAAACAGACGACGGTGATGTACACGGCGCCGATCAGCGTGAGGCGGGTCAGAATCTTTTCTATGTAGCGCGAGGTTTGCTCGCCCGGACGGATACCCGGGATGAATGCACCGCTCTTCTTCAGGTTGTCCGAGGTTTCACGCGTGTTGAAGACCAGCGCGGTATAGAAGAAGCAGAAGAAAATGATGGCGGCGGCGTAGAACAGGATATACAGCGGTTGACCCGGCGACAGGGCAACCGAGATGTCCTTCAGCCACAGCATGTTTTCGCCAGAGCCAAACCAACCCGCCAGCGTGGCCGGGAACAGAATGATCGACGAGGCAAAGATCGGTGGAATAACGCCAGCCATGTTGAGCTTGAGCGGCAGGAACGACGATTGACCGCCGTAGAGCTTGTTGCCGACCTGACGCTTGGCGTAATTGACCAGGATACGACGTTGGCCGCGCTCGACGAACACGACGAAAGCCGTGACGAGAATGACGATGGCAACGATGACCAGCGCCGTTAGCGGGTTCATGGCACCAGTATTAACCAGTTCCAGAATACCACCCAGCGAGCTGGGGAGACCGGCGGCGATGCCGGCGAAAATGATGATGGAAATGCCATTACCCAGACCACGCTCGGTGATCTGCTCGCCCACCCACATCAGGAACATGGTGCCGGTGACGAGGGTCAGTACGGTTTCCAGACGGAAGGCCAGGCCCGGTTCCAGCACGAGGCCGGGTTGCGCTTCCAGCGCGACGGCAATGCCCAGCGCCTGAAAGAAGGCGAGAACGACGGTGCCGTAGCGGGTATATTGCGAAATCTTGTGCTGACCGGCCTGACCCTCTTTCTTGAGGGCTTCCAGCGTCGGGCTGGCAACGGTCATCAGTTGCATGATGATCGATGCCGAGATGTACGGCATGATACCGAGCGCGAAAATAGTAAAGCGCGAGAGGGCGCCACCCGAGAACATGTTGAACATGCCGAGGATGCCGTCCTTCTGACGCGAGAACAGATCGGACAGCACCGACGGATCGATGCCGGGCACGGGAATGTGCGCACCGATGCGGTACACGATGAGCGCACCCAGGAGGAACATCAAGCGGCGCTTGAGTTCCCCGTGTTTGCTACCCTGCGTGAGTGCGTTCTGTTGCATATCCGATCAGTTCCTAGCGATTACTCGGCCGATGCTTCAACCGAGCCGCCAGCGGCTTCAATCGCTGCCTTGGCGCCCTTGGTGGCGGTGATGCCCTTAAGGACGACCTTGCGGCTCAGTTCACCCTTGAGGATGACTTTAGCGGCCAGGGCCAGCGTCGAAACGACGCCACACTGCTTGAGCACAGCCAGATCGATCTCGTCGACCGGGATAGCCTGCAGATCGCTTAGACGGATTTCAGCAACGCGGGCACGCGTCAGCGACACGAAGCCACGCTTCGGCAGACGACGATGCAGCGGCATCTGACCGCCTTCGAAACCGACCTTGTGGTAGCCGCCGGTACGCGACTTCTGACCCTTGTGGCCACGACCCGCAGTCTTGCCTAGGCCGCTACCGATACCACGACCAACGCGCTTGGCAGCGTGTTTGGCACCGGCACCGGGTTTGATGGTATTGAGTTCCATAACCTTATCCTTAGACGCTTTCGCTCTTCACCAGGTAACGCACCTTGGTGATCATGCCGCGAACCGCCGGCGTATCTTCCAGCACGGCGGACGAGTTCAGACGGCGCAGACCCAGACCACGCACGGTAGCGCGGTGGTCCTGCTTGGTGCCGATGATGCTCTTGACGAGCGTAACTTTGAGTTTCTTGTTCGACATGACTTACCCCAGAATCTCTTCAACGGTCTTACCGCGCTTGGCGGCGACTTCAGAAGGTGTATTCATTGCCTTCAGACCGTTCAGGGTTGCACGGATGACGTTGTACGGGTTGGTCGAGCCAAGGCACTTGGCAACGACGTTGGTAATCCCGACCACTTCGAACACGTTACGGACAGCGCCACCGGCGATGATCCCGGTACCTTCCGGTGCCGGCTGAATGATCACCTTGGCTGCGCCGTGACGGCCGATCAGCGTGTGCTGGACGGTACCATTCTTCAGCGTGACCTTAAACAGGCGGCGACGGGCTTCTTCCATCGCCTTCTGAACGGCCAGCGGCACTTCACGTGCTTTGCCCTTGCCCATACCTACACCACCATCGCCATCACCGACCACGGTCAGTGCGGCAAAGCTCATGATGCGGCCACCCTTGACGGTCTTGCTGACGCGGTTGATGGCAACCATTTTCTCGCGCAGGCCAGACTCATCACGCTCTTCAGCCTGCTGCGGTTTGCGACTTTGTGCTTTCGCCATAGTTATCCTCGATTCCTACGCGGCTTAGAACTTGAGACCGTTTTCACGGGCAGCTTCAGCCAGGGCCTTGATACGACCGTGGTACTTGAAACCCGAACGGTCAAAGGCAACTTGTTCAACACCGGCCTTGCGGGCGCGTTCGGCAACCAGCTTGCCCACCGTGGAGGCGGCGGCGACGTTGCCACCATTCGGGACATCCTTGCGGACATCCACTTCTACGGTCGAAGCAGCGGCCAGTACCTTGCCACCGCAGGCCGAGATGACCTGGGCGTAAATATGCTGGTTGGTGCGGAACACGCTCAGGCGGATCGCCTTCAGTTCGGCGATGCGGGCGCGTGCCTGACGGGCACGGCGCAGACGCGACTGTTTCTTATCTTTCATGAGGCACCCTTACTTCTTCTTGGTTTCCTTGAGGATGACAACCTCATCGGCGTAACGCACACCCTTGCCCTTGTAAGGCTCTGGCTTGCGGTAGGCACGAATTTCGGCAGCAACCTGACCTACTTGTTGCTTGTCGATCCCCTTGATCACGATTTCGGTTTGCGACGGGGTTTCCACTTTGACGCCAGCGGGCATCTTGTGGGCAACCGGGTGCGAGAAACCGAGAGACAGGTTCAGGGTGTCGCCCTGGGCTTGGGCACGATAGCCCACGCCAACCAAGGTCAGTTTCTTCTCGAAACCCTTGGAAACACCATTAACCAGGTTTGCCAACAGCGCGCGGGTGGTACCCGACAGCGCGGCGGCGTTGACGGCGCCAGCGACGGCCTTGACCTGCAGGGCGGCGCCTTCTTGGACAATGTCAACAGCGGCATTGCGCGCCAGGGTCAGGGTGCCCAGCGGGCCCTTGACGCTGATCTGTGCGCCAGCCAGGTTGACTTCAACACCTTGCGGCAGGACGACTGGATTCTTAGCTACGCGAGACATATCGAACCCCCCTTACGCCACGTAGCAGAGCACTTCACCGCCGACATTGGCAGCACGGGCGTTGCGATCGGTCATGACACCCTTCGGCGTCGAGACAATCGCGATGCCCAGGCCATTCATGACGCGGGGAATGTCAGCAGACGGCTTGTAGACACGCAGACCAGGACGCGATACGCGCTCAACGCGTTCGATGACCGGGCGGCCAGCGTAGTACTTCAGACCAATTTCCAGTTCCGGCTTGGCAGCTTCACCACGCACGGCAAAATCCTCAACGTAACCTTCATCCTTGAGCACTTTAGCGATGGCCACCTTCAGCTTCGAGGAGGGCATACGCACCACCAGCTTCTGGGACATCTGCGCGTTGCGGATGCGGGTCAGCATATCGGCGATCGGATCACTCATTGCCATTTCAAATCCTCCTGCTTACCAGCTGGCCTTGATCACGCCAGGGATTTCTCCCTTGAAGGCGAGCTCACGGATCTTGTGACGGCACAGACCGAACTTGCGGTAGGTGCCACGGGGACGACCAGTCAGCTCGCAACGGTTGCGAGTGCGGGTCGGGTTAGCGTTGCGCGGCAGCTGTTGCAGCTTCAGGCGCGCTTCATAACGGACTTCTTCGCTTTGCGATTGGTCGTTGATGATGGCTTGCAGGGCTTCGCGCTTTTTGGCGAACTTCGCGACGAGAGCGCGACGTTTCGCTTCACGATTGATCAGGGCTAGTTTTGCCATAATCGCCTCAATTCTTGAAAGGGAACTTGAAGGCGGACAGCAGAGCCTTGGCTTCGCTATCGGTCTTCGCGGTGGTCGTGATGCTGATATTCATCCCGCGCAGCGCATCGATCTTGTCGTACTCGATTTCCGGGAAAATGATCTGCTCTTTGACACCCATGTTGTAGTTACCACGGCCGTCAAAACCCTTGGCCTGGATACCGCGGAAGTCACGGACGCGCGGCAGCGCAACCGTCACCAGACGATCGAGAAACTCGAACATACGCGGACCACGCAGGGTGACCATGCAACCAATCGGGTAGTTGTCACGGATCTTGAAGCCGGCGATCGACTTGCGCGACAGCGTAACGACCGGCTTTTGGCCAGCAATCTTGGTCAGGTCGGACACGGCGTGCTCAAGCACCTTCTTGTCAGCAACGGCTTCGCCCACACCCATGTTCAGGGTGATTTTGGTGATGCGCGGCACTTCCATCGCGGACTTGTAGCTGAATTCTTTCATCAGCGCCGGGGCCACGGTCTTTTTGTAAAAATCTTGCAAACGCGACATTGCGGTCCCCTTATGCGTCAACCTGTTCGCCGTTCGATTTGAACACGCGAACTTTGCGGCCATCGTCGAGCACCTTGAAGCCGACACGGTCACCCTTGCCGGCTTTGGCGTTCCACAGAGCCACGTTGGAGATCTGGATCGGCATATCCTTGTCGACCAGGCCACCGGCCGTACCCAGCATGGGGTTCGGACGCGTAGCCTTCTTGACTCGGTTAATGCCTTCTACGACGACGCGCTCGGCGTCGACACGGCGAACGACAGTGCCACGACGGCCCTTGTCCTTACCGGTGGTGACGATAACTTCGTCGCCTTTACGAATCTTTTCCATCTGGCGCCTCC
>CAZSAE010000096.1:0-4909 GCA_964604765.1 uncultured Dechloromonas sp.
AAGGTTTTCGCCGATTTGCATACCCTTTAAATTCATATCGTCACCCATCTCAGCTACCATCTCGCCCCTCATACCCTTCTTTATCGTGTTTCGCTTTTCCGGCCCCCTGTACGCCATCACACCCGACCTGACCGACACGCCCCAATTGCTGGCGCTGACGGCGGCCGCGCTAGAAGCCGGCGTCCGGCTCGTGCAGTACCGTGACAAATGCTGCGCCATGCCGGAAAAGCTAAAGCGCGCCCGGGCGCTCGTTGCGCTGTGCCATCAGCACGGGGCGAAACTGATCGTCAACGACGATGTGGTACTCGCCGTCGCCTGTGGCGCTGACGGCGTGCATCTGGGCGGTGAGGATGGCAGCGTACACAACGCACGCCGGCTACTACCGCCTCACACGATCATCGGCGCCTCCTGTTATAACGATCTGGCGCTGGCAAAACAAGCAGTTGCCGATGGCGCGAGCTATGTGGCCTTTGGCGCCTGCTTCGATTCGCCCACCAAACCGGCGGCCCGTCGCGTGACGCCTGCGCAGCTGGCCGACTTCCGCACAGCGCTGAGTGACCGTATCGCCATCTGCGGCATCGGCGGCATCACGCGGGATAATGTGGCGCAGCTAGATGGTTTGGTCGACGCCGTTGCGCTCATCTCCGAGCTGTTCGGCAGACCCGAGCAGCCCGCCTCGCCCGAACAGGTGAGCGATCGAGTTCGCCAATTCATCGCCGAACCAGTGATCGTCTAATCTCAATCGCTATTCAATTCCTTTGCATCGAGTCCCGCTCATGACCAGCCGTAACGAACAACTTTTCGCCGCCGCTCAACGCCATATTCCCGGTGGCGTGAACTCTCCCGTTCGCGCCTTCCGTGGCGTCGGCGGCACACCGCGTTTCTTCGCCTCGGGCAAAGGCCCACGCGTCACCGATGCCGACGGCAAGGTCTATATCGATTACGTCGGCTCGTGGGGGCCGCTGATTCTGGGTCATGCCGACCCGGATGTGCTGGCGGCAGTGCAAAGTACCGCCGCCCGTGGCCTCACCTTCGGTGCACCGACCGGCGCCGAGGTTGAGATCGCCGATCTGCTGTGCGAATTGCTGCCATCGTTGGAAATGGTGCGGCTTGTGTCATCGGGGACGGAGGCCACCATGAGCGCCATCCGTCTGGCGCGTGGTTTTACCGGCCGCGACCTGATCATCAAGTTCGAAGGCTGCTACCACGGCCATGCCGACAGCCTGCTGGTTAAAGCCGGCTCCGGCCTACTGACTTTCGGCAACCCGTCGTCGGGCGGTGTGCCGGCCGACGTGGCCGCACACACGCTGGTGCTGCCCTATAACGATATCGAAGCCTTCAACGAGGCGCTGGATAAATATGCCGACAAACTCGCCGCCGTTATCGTCGAACCCGTCGCCGGCAATATGAATCTGGTTGATCCGGGCAAAGCGTTCCTGCAAGCGCTGCGCGACGGCTGCACCCGCGTCGGAGCCGTACTCATTTTCGACGAAGTGATGACTGGTTTCCGCGTCGGCCTGCAGGGCGTGCAAGGCCTCTACGGCATCACGCCAGACCTGACCACACTGGGTAAGATTGTCGGTGGCGGCATGCCACTGGCCGCTTTCGGTGGTCGTAAAGACATCCTGACCTGCCTCGCACCTCTGGGCCCGGTCTATCAGGCCGGCACGCTGTCGGGTAACCCGGTGGCGGTCGCCGCCGGTCTGACCACCCTGCAGAAACTACGTGCACCCGGTTTTTATGAAATGCTCTCCGAACGAACCCGCCAGCTCACTGATGGCCTGACCGCTGCCGCCCGCAAACACGGCGTGGCATTCTCGGCCAAAGCGGTGGGCGGCATGTTCGGCCTCTACTTCCGTGAAACGCCGCCGAACAACTATGCCGAAGTCATGCAGGCTGATACGGCGCGCTTCAACCGCTTCTTCCACGGCATGCTGGACGTACCCGGTGAAGGACACTACTTCGCCCCGTCGGCCTTCGAAGCCGGTTTCGTGAGCGCCACCCACACGGCAGCCGACATCGACCAGACGATCGCCGCGGCCGACGCTGAATTTGCAAAACTTGCCCCCTAAGTCGGTGCCTGGGTCACTTTTGCTCAGCATGCTTGCAGTCCGCGAAGTTTTCCTTTAATTTCAACCTCCTCTGCGGCCGACCAAAGCTGTCAGCCGCTTTTTAATCGTTAGGGGTGCCCGCGCCGTCACCGCGTTGCGGGCTGAGAGAGACCCTTGGCACCTGATCCGGTTCGTACCGGCGTAGGGAAACGAATGATTCTTGATCTGATGACCGCCATTGCCACACCCGACGCTCACGACAGCAGCAATGGGGGTATGGCGCGTCGGTTGTTTGCTGGCGCACCGCCCAAAGTGCTGTCGATCGCCGGCGTCGATCCGAGCGGTGGCGCCGGTCTGCTCGCAGATATCAAAACTTTTACGGCGCTCGGCGCATATGGTTGCGGTGTGGTCGCCGGACTCACCGCACAAAGCACGCAAGGCGTCACGGCGGTTCAATTGCCGTCAGCCGAATTCGTCGGCGCACAAATCGATACGCTGCTAGCGGATGTTGAAATCAGCGCCGTCAAAACGGGCATGCTCGGCCAGGCCGCCAACGTACAAGTCGTCGCTGAAAAGTTAGCGACGCATCAGCAAGACCATCTGGTGCTCGACCCGGTCATGATCGCCAAGAGCGGTGACGCGCTCCTGAACAAAGAAGCGACGGGGCTGCTGCGCGACGCACTGATCCCACTCGCCCGTGTGCTGACGCCGAACCTCCCGGAAGCCGGTGCGCTGCTCGACGAGCGCGGTCCGGAAACGCCAAAGGAAATGACGCGCACCTGCGAACGCCTGCATCGACTCCTGCGTCAGGAAAACAATCGCTGGATCCTGCTCAAGGGCGGCCATCTACCGGGCGGCGAACTCATCGATCTGCTCTACAATGGCGACCGGATGATCGAGCTGCGCGCCGAGCGTTTTGATACACGCCATACGCACGGCACCGGTTGCGCCTTGTCGGCGGCGATCACCGCGCTGATCCCGCAACACAAAGACATCCCTGCGGCGGTGACGCAGGCGCACGCCTGGCTGCAACAGGCCATTCGTCGCGCCGATGAATTACAGATCAGCCGTACGCCACAAACCGGCCACGGCCCGGTCCACCATACGCACGCCCTGTGCATCGCCCCATAGCGCAACAACAAACAAACTCACAGAGAACACTTAAGGAAACCCCATGAACGCCAAACAGCCTTTTGTTGCCAATCAAGCTCAAGTCGACGAATTAGCCATCGCCCCGCTGCCAAATTCGCGCAAGGTCTATATCGAAGGCTCGCGTCCGGACATACAAGTCCCGATGCGCGAGATCTCCCAATCGGACACCCCGACCGGCATGGGCGGCGAGAAGAATCCGCCGATCTATGTGTACGACTGTTCCGGCCCATACACTGACCCAGCGGCGAAGATCGACATTCGCGCCGGTCTGCCGGCGCTGCGCCAACGCTGGATTGAAGAACGCGGTGATACGGAAGTGCTTGAAGGCCTAACCTCGGACTTTGGTCGCCAACGCGCTGCCGACAAAGCACTGGATGATCTGCGCTTCCCGGGCCTGCATCGCAAACCCCGTCGTGCCAAGGCCGGTGCCAATGTGACGCAAATGCACTATGCGCGCCAAGGCATCATCACGCCGGAGATGGAGTACATCGCGATCCGTGAAAACCTGCAGCGCGAGCAGTACCTAGCTAATCTGAAGAGCAGCGGCCCGCAAGGCGAACGCTTGGCCAAGCTGCTCGGCCGTCAGCACCCGGGCCAGAATTTTGGCGCATCGATTCCGCCGGTCATTACGCCGGAGTTTGTGCGCGACGAAGTCGCCCGTGGTCGTGCCATCATTCCGAACAACATCAATCACCCGGAAAGCGAACCGATGATTATCGGTCGCAACTTCCTCGTAAAGATCAACGCCAACATCGGTAACTCGGCGCTGGGTTCCTCGATCAGCGAAGAAGTCGACAAGATGACCTGGTCGATCCGCTGGGGCGGTGACACGGTCATGGATCTCTCGACCGGCAAGAACATCCATGAAACGCGCGAATGGATCATCCGTAACTCGCCCGTGCCGATTGGTACTGTGCCCATCTACCAGGCGCTGGAGAAGGTCGATGGCAAGGCTGAAGACCTGACCTGGGAACTGTTCCGCGACACGCTCATCGAGCAGGCCGAACAGGGCGTCGACTATTTCACGATCCATGCCGGCGTGCTGCTGCGGTATATCCCGATGACGGCGAACCGTATGACCGGCATCGTCTCGCGCGGTGGTTCGATCATGGCCAAGTGGTGTCTGGCGCATCACAAGGAAAGCTTCCTCTACACGCACTTCGAAGAGATCTGCGAGATCATGAAGGCTTATGACGTGGCCTTCTCGCTCGGCGACGGTCTGCGCCCCGGCTCGATCTACGACGCCAACGATGATGCACAACTCGGCGAACTCAAAACGCTCGGCGAGCTGACGCAGATCGCCTGGAAGCATGACGTGCAGGTTATGATCGAAGGCCCGGGTCACGTGCCGATGCAGCTGATCAAAGAGAATATGGACCTGCAACTGGAGTGGTGCGACGAAGCGCCGTTCTACACGCTGGGCCCGCTGACCACCGACATCGCGCCGGGCTACGACCACATCACCAGCGGCATCGGTGCCGCCATGATCGGCTGGTACGGCACGGCCATGCTTTGCTACGTCACGCCGAAAGAGCATCTGGGCCTGCCCGACAAGGACGACGTCAAGGAAGGCATCATTACCTACAAGCTCGCCGCACATGCGGCCGACCTGGCCAAGGGCCACCCTGGCGCGCAGATTCGTGACAACGCACTGTCAAAGGCGCGCTACGAGTTCCGCTGGGATGATCAGTTCAACCTCGGCCTCG
>CAZSAE010000097.1:0-4856 GCA_964604765.1 uncultured Dechloromonas sp.
CGGCGCGCCGGTGTCCGCCGCCAGCGGCTGGCCGTCGCTGGCCATGCTTAGGCTGTCGAAACGTCGCGAGTTATACCAGCCACCGAACTTGTAGACCCCGGGCATTTTGCCGTTGGCGCCCCCTGGATTCAGGTTGTAGGCCCCTTCCAGAAAACTCAGTACGCCATCACCGAGGGGGAAATCGAGTCCCGTGGTATTGCCGCCGAAATTTTTTCCGTACGGCGTGCCGTTCAAGACGGCGCCCTGAAATGTCCACTCAGGATTCGGCGTCACGATCACCTGCGCACCCGGCACGGCATTCGGATAGGTCGGTCCGGACCCCGGCATGTTTTGTGCCCAGATGGCCGGCCAACCCCAGGTGCTGTTGACCATAAACGCCGCCGAGGCGATCGTATCAAAGTAGAGATCGGCTTCGATCTGACCGATCTTGACCGCCAGCACGTCATCAAAAAGCTTCTGCTGGACCCAGAACTCGCCCATTTTTGAACCGGCCGGCGCATACTCGGTATTCGTCACCGTCATGATGTTTTGCAGATTGGTCTGTGACAGTCCCTTGCCCTGCACAACGTAGCCTGCCACGTGCGCCGACAGCCCGGACCAGCCGAGCAGCCTGCCAAAATCAACGTCGATCTGCGGTTGAAATAATCCGTCATATTCGACGCCGCGTTTCACGCCGCCGTTCACGTTACCCAACAGATCGGCGGTCTGGGTCAGCGTAAAAACAACGCCCTGGTTTTCCAGCTGGCTGCGCAAGCCGCCCCAATCACCCAACAGCGATGGGCGCACAAAAAAGCCATCGGCATCATCCTGTGCAAAGCCCGCTACTGGCTGCAACGCAACCAGTAATGTTAATAATGCCCTGTACGAAATCAAAGATCGTCGCTTGGTCAATCTGCATCCGTCCGATCAGACTACCAAACCGTAGTCACGCTTTAGAATCAGAATGTTACGCGACCATTACTAATTTTTTATGACAGACACCCCATTGGCTTGGCTTCACGCATAAAATGCCACATCTTTTTGCCTCGCCGCCATGAAGAAGCCTTTCATCCAGCCTCTCGTTATCGCGATCGTCGGCCTACTCTGGGTGGCCGCGGCGCAGAGGTGCCTGGCCGAATCTGCCGTTGACGCTGACCCGGTGGTCGAGAATAACGTTACGCAAGACGGCAAAACAGAGAACTTCAGCCTACATGGACAGGCCACCTACGTGTTGCAGTACAAGAACCGCTTTCATTCTCCCTATGAAGGCAACAAAAGCATGCTCAGCACGGGTGACCACGGCAAAAGCTATACGCTGACCATCACGCCCTTCATGGGTGCCCGTCTTTGGGAAGGTGCCGCCGTTTTCTACAATCCGGAAGCGGTCGAATCGATGGCGTTCTCGAATTTGTCGGGTCTGGGTGGATTCACCAACGGCGAAATGCAGCGCGGTAGTAATGTGCCTATGAAATTCTATAACGCCCGTTACTTCATCCAACAAACGTTCGGTTTTGGCGGTGGCCAGGAATATGTCGAAAGCGGCCCGAACCAACTCGCGGGTTATGTCGACACACGTCGCCTGCGTTTTACCTTTGGTGGCTTTTCAGCCCTAGATTATTTCGACAACAACAAATACAGCCATGATCCACGCACCCAGTTTTTGAACTGGTCGTTCATGACCATGGGCGCCTGGGATTTCCCGGCCAATTCACGCGGCTATACCTACGGACTCGTTGCCGAATATTTTGATGCGGGTTGGGCCATTCGCCTGGGCCGCCTGGCGATGCCCAAGGAACCGAATGCCTTGCGCCTGGATTGGGCCTTGACTCAGCAGTACGGCGACCAGATCGAATTCGAGCACGAGCATACGATTGCCGGGCAGCCCGGTGCATTACGCTTTCTGGTGTTCCAGAACCGTGGCTGGATGGCCAGTTACGCCAACGCCAGCAGTCTTGCTACTCAGAACGGATTAGCCCAACCGGACATCCTGACTTCCCGCAACAGTTATCAGAAGAAATGGGGCTATGGCGTCAACCTGGAACAGGCAATGACCGACAAAGTCGGCATCTTCGCGCGCTGGAGCTGGAATGACGGGCAGACAGAAACCCAGGCCTTCACCGATATCGACCGGTCACTCTCCGGTGGCGTCTCCGTCAATGGCGCGTACTGGGGTCGCGCCAACGACACCTGGGGCCTTGCCGGTGCGCTCAATGGCATTGCCGGGTCGCAGATCGCTTACCTATCCTACGGTGGCAATAACGGAAATGGCGGCTCCACCATGTTCATCGGCGATGGCAAACTGAATTATCGCAAGGAACAGATTCTGGAAACCTACTACAGCTTCAACGTCGGCAAGGGGGCCTACCTGTCGGCCGATTACCAGTACATCACCAATCCGGCCTACAACGCCGATCGGGGGCCGGTCAGCTTCTTCGGCCTACGCGCACATATCGAACTTTAAGGTTGCCGCCTATCGGCGACAGGCTCTTATTCGGCGATCCAGATCCGAACGGCCGGATCAGCGCCCGCAACAAAGCGACAGGTAATCTCTGCGGGTTCCCAGTTCTCCAGAAAACTATACGCCCGTACGCGGCCTTCGCCTTGGATTCGCACGTTCCTGAAATTCTTGCCCTGCGTGACGCCCTCAACCATATAAGCGCTCTGCACCGACTTCGACGTAAAACGTAGTTTGTTGAATATCGCCGAGGCGTCCGTCTGGACAGTATCGCGAGCCGCCAACACGCAGCCCAGCAACTCCGGCCGCTTGCGGAACATTTCCTGCTCTGCAAACAATGCCTGATAGCGCTGGTTATAACCGGTCGGCACCCGACCACGGCCCTGCGCCAACACCGTCGTCGTTATCATGAACGGCACAACAAAGGTCAAGGCGACCAGCGCGTAACGCTGTTTGCTCATGAGCCCCCCTTGCGTCGCGACGGTGGTCCGAACTGTTTGCTTGTCTGTACCTGATTCAGCGCGGCGGCGACATCGTCATAACCGACCGCAATGAAGCCAGCAGCCGGAGGTACTTTGTTTTGCAGCACCTGCCGGAGCATTTGCAGGGCATCCATGGCATCCGGCACGTCTTCAGGAATCAATTTCATCTGACCGTGGATCACTGCCACGATCGGCCAACTCTCTGCGCCTTTCATATTCACCGCTGCCGAGAAATCGCTGCGCGGCTGCCCCAGATAGGTCCTGAATGCCCGGCTAAATGCCTCGTTCCCAGGCTTTATGAAAACGCCCTGCGCGTTCTGCAATTGCACCGTCGGCAGATCGAAGCGCAACACATGACCCCAAGGCTGAAAACCGATCGCACCTTCGGTCGATTGCAGCTTTTGCGCGGCGGCCATGGCATTCTTCTCGTCAGTACCTAACGGCCAAATCAGACCCGAACCCAGCCCCACCTGCTGACGCCAGGATTCGGAACCTGCCGCCAGATAGCGTGTGAAATTCAACGTCACGGCCGAGCCATCCGATTGCGCTATGGGAACGATCTCCAGATGCGGCAACGACAACCCCGCATTCAACTCTGCGATCCGTGCGTCATCCCAATGGGTAATCTTGCCCATGTAGATCGACGCCACGACCGGCGCATCAAGCCGTAACGCTCCTGGTATCACACCGGGCACATTGGCCACGATGGCCACACCCGTCGCCAATAACGGAAACTGCACCAAACCAAGACGGCGTAACCGGTATTCGCTGAGCGGATATTCGACGACCGCCACGTCGTAGATACCGACGAACAGTTCCGTCGTCGACACCTCTTCCAGCGCCTCGATATAGGCAACGTCGATGCCCGTCGTTGCCGTGAAGGCTTTGCCCCAGCCGCGAATGGTGTTGGACGCCATCGGCGTACCGACGATATTCACCGTTGCCGCAGCGGCTCCGGCGACGTTCAGCAACGTCACCAGCAAGGCGGCCAAGCCAAACTGGCGCAGCATGCTAAACATGATAAATGATCGACGGTGCAACTCGCACCCCGACAATTAGTCCTCCCACGTGTAGTGATTCGGAATAATCATCTCATCCGGGACCGGATGACGCACGTAGTCAGGATTGTGCTGGCGTTCCGGCAGAATCACTTCCTCGTGAATGATCTCTTCATACGGCACCTGCGACAACAGGTGGCGAATACAGTTAAGACGCGCCGCCTTCTTGTCGTTCCCCGGCACGACCCACCAGGGCGCCTCGGGGATGTTGGTCTTCTTCAGCATCTTTTCCTTGGCCTGGGTGTAACTCTCCCAGCGTACTCGGGACTGCAGATCCATCGGGCTCAGCTTCCACTGCTTGAGCGGATCGTTAATACGACTCAAGAAGCGAGCGTGCTGCTCGTCATCGTTGATCGAAAACCAGTACTTCACGAGCTTGATGCCCGAACGCACGAGCATACGTTCGAACTCGGGTGTCGAACGGAAGAACTCTTTATACTCGGCGTCAGTACAAAAGCCCATCACGTGTTCAACGCCGGCGCGGTTGTACCAGCTACGGTCGAACAATACGATTTCGCCGGCCGCCGGAAAATGCGACGCGTAACGCTGAAAGTACCATTGCGTCTTTTCCCGGTCACTGGGCGCCGGCAGGGCCACGGTGCGTACAACTCGCGGGTTCAAGCGCTGCGTGATGCGTTTGATCACACCGCCCTTGCCCGCCGCATCACGGCCTTCAAACAGAATAATCATGCGATAGCCCGTATGCGCTACCCAATCCTGCAGCTTGACCAGCTCACCCTGTAAACGCAGCAACTCGTGAAAATATTCGCGACGTTTGAGCAGCGTCTTCGCCTTGCCCTTCGGTTTCTTGCCGATCTCATCATCGAAGCGCAGATCGTCAAGCTCCATCTCCAACTCTTCGTCAAAGCTGTCGCGCATATC
>CAZSAE010000098.1:0-1482 GCA_964604765.1 uncultured Dechloromonas sp.
CGGACACCGACATCAGCTTGCCGAACATCTCGTTCGGCGCATCGGTAATGCCCACGTAGTTGCCCAGCGACTTCGACATCTTGTTGACGCCGTCCAGGCCTTCCAGCAACGGCATCGTCAGAATGCACTGCGGCGTCTGCCCGTAATGTTTCTGTAGCTCCCGGCCCATGAGCAGATTGAATTTCTGATCGGTGCCACCCAGCTCGATATCAGCTTTCATGGCCACCGAATCGTAGCCCTGACAGAGCGGATACAGAAACTCGTGGATCGCGATCGGTTGGTTGTTACCGTAGCGTTTCGAGAAATCGTCACGCTCCAGCATGCGCGCCACGGTGTTCTGCGCGGCCAGCTTGATCATGCCGGCAGCGCCGAGTTCATTGAACCAGGTCGAGTTGAAACAGATCTCGGTCTTGGCCGGATCCAGAATGCGGAACACCTGCTCCTGATACGTTTTGGCGTTCTCTTCTACCTGCTCGCGCGTTAGCGGCGGCCGCGTCGTATTCTTGCCGGTCGGGTCACCGATCATGCCCGTGAAGTCGCCGATCAGGAATTGCACCTGGTGGCCCAGATCCTGGAAGTGACGCAGCTTGTTGATCAGCACGGTGTGGCCCAGATGCAGATCCGGCGCCGTGGGGTCGAAGCCGGCCTTCACGCGCAGCGGCTGGCCTTTCTTGAGTTTTTCGACCAGTTCGGCCTCGACCAGCAGTTCGTCCGAACCGCGCTTGATCAGAGCCAGCGCATCCTTGATATGTTGTTCCAAAATACGACCCCGATTACAGTAGACTGCCGTTTCAATGCGGTTTGAACGCATTTTTAACGAATTTTAAATTTTCAGCGCGCATTTTACCCAACAGACAAGGGCACCGGCTTGAATTCTTCAACGCAGACCACATCGAACAACACACCGCGTCATTTCATCGGCCTCATGTCCGGCACCAGCCTCGATGGTGTCGATGCCGTATTGATGCGGCAACCGGATCCCGCCTCATCGCGCATGCAGATCGTCGGCCATCACTTTGTCCCCATGCCGCATGCCCTGCGCCTGGAATTTCTTGCGTTGCAGTCGCCGCAGGAAAACGAGCTACATCGCAGCCAGATCGCTGGCCAGGCCCTGATGGAATGCTATGTTCAAGCCATTGCCGGCCTACTGCAAAAAACCGGCATCGACCCGGCGCAGATCGCCGCGATTGGCGCCCACGGCCAGACGATCCGTCACCAACCGGGCAGCGGCTACTCGATTCAACTCAACGCACCGCATGCGCTGGCCGAAGCCACCGGCATCACCGTGGTCAGCGACTTCCGTCAACGCGATATTGCCGCCGGCGGTCAGGGCGCGCCGCTCGTGCCGGTCTTTCATGCCAGCGTCTTCAACCAGGCCCGACAGAAAGGCGGCTGCATCATCGCCAACATCGGCGGCATGGCCAATCTGACCTATCTACCGCCGCCCGGCTCCGAAGCGCGCGTCATCGGTTTCGATTGCGG
>CAZSAE010000098.1:1582-4775 GCA_964604765.1 uncultured Dechloromonas sp.
CCGATGCGGTACGCCGCTTTTGCGGCCCGGCGGTCGAACTACTGGTCTGTGGTGGCGGCGCCTACAACGCCGAACTGATGCAAGCGCTGGCGACCGAACTACCGGGCATGACCGTGGATACCACCGCCCGCTACGAACTCGACCCCAGCCACATCGAAGCCGCCGCCTTTGCCTGGTTGGCACAGCGCACGCTCGACGGCTTGCCCGGTAACCTGAGCGCCGTGACCGGTGCTGCCGGCCCGCGCATTCTGGGTAATATTACGCCCGCTTAAACGCTGAACGACGAGCCGCAGCCGCAGGTAGAGGTTGCGTTGGGATTTCTGATCACAAACTGCGAACCCTGCAAGCCTTCGGTGTAATCGATCTCGGCGCCGACCAGATACTGGTAGCTCATCGAATCGATCAGCAGCTTCACGCCGCCCTTTTCCACGATGGTGTCGTCGTCATTGACGTCTTCGTCGAAGGTGAATCCATACTGGAAGCCCGAGCAGCCGCCACCCGTGACGAACACGCGCAGCTTGAGATTCGGGTTATTTTCTTCGGCGATCAGATCACGCACCTTCTCGACGGCCGCGTCGGTGAAGGTCAAAAACTCGGTAGAAACTTCAGCGGTTTCAGTCATGGCGATACTCCAGCAAATTACTCAGATATCTCATTTAAGCACAAAGGAGCAAAAACAAAACCCCTCGCACAACAAGGGCGCATTAGGGCAAAACCGGAACCTGATGGATACCCGTGGTCTCGTCAAGCCCGAACATCAGATTCATGTTCTGCACCGCCTGACCGGCCGCGCCCTTCACGAGGTTATCGATCACCGACAGGATCACCAGCGTATCGCCGCCCTGCGGCCGATGCACGGCGATGCGGCAGACGTTCGAGGCGCGGACCGAGCGGGTTTCCGGGTGCTTGCCAGCCGGCAGCACGTCGACGAAGGCTTCGCCCTGGTAACGGTCTTCGAACAGCTTCTGGAAGTCGGCTTCCTTGGTGATACGCGCATACAGCGTGGCGTGAATGCCGCGGATGAGCGGCGTCAGGTGCGGCACAAAGGTCAGGCCCACATCTTTGCCGGCGGCGATCGACAACCCCTGACGAATCTCCGGCAGGTGGCGATGCCCCGACACGCCGTAGGCTTTGAAGTTGTCGCTGGCTTCGGCGAACAGCGTGTGCACTTCGGCCTTGCGCCCCGCACCGGAAACGCCTGACTTGGCGTCGGCGACCAGCGAGCTCACATCGACCACGCCCGCTTCGATGAGCGGCAAAAAGCCCAACTGCACCGCCGTCGGGTAGCAACCGGGGTTAGCGATCAGCTGTGCCTGTTTCACGGCGCCCCGGTTGATCTCCGGTAGGCCGTACACAGCCTTGGCCACCCAATCCGGGCTGGCGTGCGTCATGCCGTACCACTTTTCCCAGGTCGGAATATCCTTAATGCGGTAATCAGCGGCCAGGTCAATGACCTTGACCCCTTTAGCCAGCAGCTCTGGCGCCTGTTGCATAGCGATGCCGTTCGGCGTGGCGAAGAACACCACATCGCATGCACCGAGATCAGCCTTGGCCGGATCTTCAAACGCCAGATCAACGCGACCGCGCAGATTCGGAAACATCTCGGCCACCGGCAGCCCGGCATCGCCGCGCGAGGTAATCGCTTTCAGTTCAACGCCCGGGTGCGCCGCCAATAAACGCAGCAACTCCACGCCGGTGTAACCCGTACCGCCAACAATGCCGACCTTGATCATTTTTTATCCTTCAATACAAACAGACAGATTTCAACTCGCGCCGATCATAGCACCGGCACAAGACAATCGGTTTACACGCTGCCCGGCATCAGCGGCGGCCGATACGGCAGCACCGACGAAGATTGAGACGCCAGATAGAACGGCAAACGCACACGCGCCGTTACGCCTGCCGCGCCCTGTTTCAGTAAGTTATTCGGCACGAGATGCGCCCAACCGTGGTGGTACAAGGCAATCTCGCGCACAATCGACAAACCGAGGCCGCTACCCGAAGTCTTGGCGTCATCGACGCGATAGAAACGTTCAAACACCAGTTCGGCTTGAGCCTCCGTCAGACCCACCCCGGTATCCTCGACTTCGAGCACCGCCCAACGATCCGTCTGTTTAATCAACGCGCCTTCTTCGGACCGCGTAACCTGCGGCATCTCGCGCACATCCATAACGCGCACATGAATCTGCCCCGGCTCGGCCGTTGTGCCCGAGGTATAACGGATCGCGTTGTCGATGAGGTTGCTGACCATCTCGCGCAACAGAAAGGCATTGCCGAACACCGGCACACCGCCGGCCGGCGCTTCAAAATCCAGTTCCAGATGCTTCTGCGCCGCCGGCAACACCCACTCTTCGGCGACTTCGCGTACCAGCGCCGCCAAATCGACTCGCGTATCGCCCTGCACATCGCTCGTGCTCTCGGCGCGCGCCAGCGTCAGTAATTGCGACACCAGGTGCGACGCTCGATCGACGCTGCTGCCAATACGCTGCAGCGAGCCTTTGAGCCCCTCCGAATCTTCTTCATACATGGCGAGTTGGGCTTGCGTCTTGAGTGCGGTCAGCGGCGTCTTGAGCTGGTGTGCCGCATCGGCAATAAAACGTTGCTGGACTTCGAGGTTGTCGCGCATGCGATCCAGCAGATCGTTGAACGCCTCAACCAGCGGCTGGATCTCTTCGGGCAACCGCCGTACCGTCATCGGCGACAGATCGTGCTCGTCGCGCGAGGCAATCCGCGATTTCAAAAACTGTAGTGGCCGCAAGCCCTGCGCCAGACCAAACCAGACCAGCACCACGACCACCGGCACGATAAAAAACTGCGGCAGAATCACGCTCGCCACAATCTGGTTGATGAGTTGGCGGCGCTTTTCCAACGATTCACCCACCTCCACCAACACCCATTGTTTAGGGTTATCGGGGGCAGTCACGATCGTATAGGCAATGCGCAGTTCCTCACCACCGAATTCCGCATCACGAAAGCCCACCTGGTTTTCCGGCAGTTTTGGCCGCTGCATCGGTATGGGCGGCGGCAACTCGCGGTCACCATGAATCAGCTTACCGTCAGAAGAAATCACGTGGTAGTACACCACATCGGTCTCATCCGCCCGCAGCAGCGCATGCGCCGAACGCGAAAAGCTCACCGCCGGCATCGGGCCATCGGTGAACTGCACCTGACGCGAGATCGCCAAGGTATTTTC
>CAZSAE010000099.1:0-4630 GCA_964604765.1 uncultured Dechloromonas sp.
GCCAAGGGCGGCAGCGTCATCGTCGCCGATATCAAGAGCGGCGAAATTCTGGCGCTCGCCAACTGGCCGACCTATAACCCGAACAACCGTTCGCAGCTGTCTGGTGGCCAGTTGCGCAACCGCGCCGTGACCGATAGTTTCGAGCCGGGGTCGACCATGAAGCCATTCATGGCGGCGCTGGCGCTGGATCGGGGTAAGTACAAGTTCGATTCCATCATCAACTGTGCGCCGGGCAAGATGACCATCGGGTCGGCCACCATCAGTGATGCACACCCGCATGGTGCGCTGACGCTGGCGCAGGTCATCCAGAAATCCTCGAACATCGGCGCTGCCAAAATTGCACTGGGTTTCCCGCATGAAGACATGTGGACCATGATGAGCAAGGTCGGCTTTGGTAAACCGCTGGGCTTGGGATTCCCGGGTGAGGTCGGCGGCCGCTTGCGCCCCTGGCAGACCTGGAAGCCGATCGAACAGGCAACCATGTCCTACGGTCACGGTGTATCGGTTACGGTGGTGCAACTGGCGCATGCCTATAGCGTCTTTGGTCGCGATGGCGATGTTGTCCCGTTATCGCTGCTCAAAACCAATGGCCCGGTCGTAGGTCAGCCGGTGTTCGCGCCAGAAACCTCGCGCCAGGTGCGCCAGATGCTGGAGATGGTGGTGAGCCCCGAAGGCACGGCCCGTAAAGCGGCCGTACCGGGTTATCGCGTGGGTGGTAAGACCGGTACGGCGCACAAGCTGGTCGGTGGCCGTTATGCGAACAAGTACCTCGCTTCTTTTGTCGGCATCGGACCGATTTCCGATCCGCGTCTGGTCGTCGGCGTGGTCGTCGATGAGCCGGTCGGCGGGCATTTTGGTGGCGACGTCGCCGGCCCCGTATTCTCGGAAGTGATGGGTGGTGCCTTGCGCACGCTCGGCGTGCCGCAAGATAAGGATCCCGCGAAGGAAACCGTGGTAACGACTCCGGCGCCAGTGACGGTCGCTGCAACATCCGCGTCTGCGAAGAAGGGAGGGCGCTGATGATCGTGCTGACTTCGCGTGAAGACATCTTGAGTTGGCTGCTGGCCCAGGGCCTGCGGCCGACCGGCGTATGTGCCGACAGCCGTCGTGTGCGCGTCGGCGATATTTTTGTCGCTGAAGTGCCGGAGTCCGGCGCGCGCGCGGCCTATGCACGCGATGCGCTGGCCAACGGTGCATGCGCCGTACTGTGGTCGGCCGATCTACCCTTACCGGAGACTGAGTTCGGCAGTGCGCCCGTGGTGGCCGTGGAGGGTTTGCACCATTTAATCGGGCCGCTGGCCCAGCAGGTTTATGGCAACCCCAGCGACAAGTTGCGCGTCATGGCCGTGACCGGTACGAACGGGAAGACAACGGTGTCGCAGTGGCTGGCTCAATCCATGCCCGGTCACTGTGCTGTGATCGGCACGCTCGGTGCCGGTTACCCCGGCGTCATGGTCGAGACCGGATTCACGACCCCCGATGCCGCGCAGTATGCGCATCTGCTGGCCGACTTTGTCAGCGACGGGGCCACCGCCTGTGCCGTCGAGGCTTCGTCGATTGGCATCGAAGAAGACCGTATGGCGGGTAGCACCGTCGATTGTGCCGTCTTCACGAACCTGACGCGCGATCATCTCGATTATCACGGCAGCATGGAGGCCTACGCTGCCGCCAAGGCCAAACTATTCGTCTGGCCGGGATTGCGTGCCGCCGTGGTCAATCACGATGACGCGTTCGGTCGGCAATTGTTGCGTGACACGGCAGCTGAGCTGGTGTTGGCCTATGGCTTGAGTGTGCGACCCGCCGACCTGCCATCGGCAGTGCAGTGGGTCGGCGCCGAGAATGTCGCGGCGACGGCGCAGGGGATGAGCGCTATGCTTGTTTTTGGTGAAGAACGCCTGCCGTTCTCGACCAGTATTCTCGGTCGGCACAATCTGTCGAATATGCTGGCCGTAGCGGCCGTGCTGGTGGCCGAGGGATTGAGTCCGGCTGAGATTGTGGTCCGTCTGCACCGGCTGCAGCCGCCAGCGGGGCGCATGGCCCGTTACGGTGGCCAGCATGCACCGCTGGTCGTGGTCGACTATGCGCATACGCCGGATGCGCTCACACATATTCTGCGGGCGCTGCGGGATGTGGCGACGGCGCGTCAGGGGCGCCTGATTTGTCTCTTTGGTTGTGGCGGCGATCGCGACCCGGGTAAACGTCCGGAGATGGGACGCGCGGCAACGGCCGGGGCTGATGCGGTGTGGATCACTTCGGACAATCCGCGCTGGGAAGATCCCGAAGCCATTCTGTCGTCGATTGCCGAAGGTGCGCCGGACGCCGTGCGCATCACGGATCGCGCTGCAGCGATTGCTCAGGTAATCGCGCAGGCCGCAGAGGCCGATGTGGTTTTGTTGGCGGGCAAGGGCCACGAAAGTACGCAGGAAATTCGCGGTCAGCGCTATCCCTTCGACGACGCCGTGCAGGCGCAGGCAGCGCTTGAGGCCTGGCGCGTTGCGCATCGTCTGCAGATGGTGGGAGCGAGCTAATCATGGCTGAGAACATGAACAATAAGCCGATGCGTTCTGTCCGCTTGGCCCAAGCAGTGCCGCTGTCGCTGGTGACTGACTGGCTGTCGGCACATCTGCCGCCGGGTTCGGGCGGGGTCATGGTGCAGGGCGTATCGACGGATACCCAATCGCTGCAGGCGGGCGATCTGTTCATCGCATTGCGTGGCGCCCAGTTTGACGCGCACGATTTTCTCGAAGAAGTTCGTGAGGCGGGTGCCGTCGCCGCGGTGGTGGAGGCCGGACATCCGGTACTGACTTCGCCGGCTCTTGAGGGCTGGCCGCTGATCGTCTGTGAAGATACCCGTTACGCGCTGGGTACTTTGGGGCAGGCCTGGCGGGCACGTTACGAACTACCGGTGATTGCCATCACGGGTTCCAACGGCAAGACGACGACCAAGGAGCTGGTCGCGCATCTGTGCCGTGGCGTGGTTGGCGAGGATGCCGTGTTGAGCACGCTCGGTAATTTCAATAACGAAATTGGTCTGCCGCTCACACTGCTGCGCCTTGGGCCGCAACATCGCTACGCCGTAATCGAACTGGGCATGAGTCATCCGGGCGAAATCGCCGCGTTGGCACAGCTCGCGCAGCCGACGATTGCTATCGTCACCAATGCGCAGCGCGCGCACCTGGCGGGCATGGGCTCGCTGAGCAGCGTGGCCGAAGAAAAGGGCAGCCTGTTTGATGCGCTCCCCGAGGGCGGTATCGCGGTGGTCAATCTGGATGATCCGCACGCGCTGTCCTGGCTGAATCGCATCCGTCCGGGGTGCCGTGTGCTGGGCACGCATGTGGTCGGCGCATCCGATACGGCCGATAGCCTGACACCGAGCTTTGTCACGGAATCGATTGCAACGGATAACGGTCAGACTTTGCGCATAAATACGTCGGCGGGCGAAGTGACGGTGATGTTGCCGCTGGTTGGCCTGCATAACGCGAGCAACGCCACGCAGGCGCTGGCCGCCGGCTTTGCCGCCGGTCTCGATATGACGCAGATGGCGCAAACCCTCGCTAGCTTTGGCGGCGTTTCCGGACGGCTGCAACAGAAGCATGGCGCCACCGGCGTCACCATCATTGATGACACCTACAACGCCAATCCGGATTCAATGCGTGCAGCCATCAATGTGCTGACCACGGATGGTGCCAAGACAGACACCGTCCTCGTCATCGGCGATATGGGCGAGGTCGGCCCCGAGGCTTCGGCGTTGCATGCCGAAGTCGGTCGTTACGCCGCCGAGCGTGGGGTAGATGCGCTGTACGCCGTCGGCCCGCTGTCGCTGTCGGCTGTCACTGCTTACGGCCAAACGCGTCCGGAACGTGCACATCATTTCAATACACAGGAAGAACTCGTGACGGCGTTGCGCCCGAGGCTGACGGCGCAGACCCGGGTTCTGGTTAAAGGTTCGCGTTCCGCAGGTATGGAAAACGTCGTGAACGCACTTCTCGAACAACCGCAGGGATAACACGATGCTACTTTGGCTCTCGGAATGGCTAGCGCAGGACGTGCGGGCGTTCAACGTCTTCAATTACCTGACGCTGCGCACCGTGTTGGCGGCGCTGTCGGCGCTGTTGATCAGCTGGCTGTCGGGGCCGGCCGTTATCCGCTGGCTGGCCGCCAAGAAGATTGGTCAGGCGGTGCGTACCGATGGGCCGCAAACGCATTTGGCCAAGTCGGGTACGCCGACCATGGGCGGCGTGCTGATCCTGATCGCCACTGGGTTGTCGACGTTGCTCTGGGGCGATCTGGAAAACCGTTACGTCTGGGTCGTGCTGCTCGTCACGCTGGGCACCGGCGCCGTCGGTTGGTACGACGATTGGCGCAAAGTGGTTTATCGCGATCCGAAGGGGCTAGCCAGTCGCTGGAAGTTTTTCTGGCAGTCGGTGATCGGCTTATCCGCTGCTTTTTTCCTGGCGCTGACCGCCAATACGCCGATGCAGTTCCAGCTAATCCTGCCTTTCTTCAAAGACGTAGCGATTCCGCTCGGCATCGTCGGCTTCATCGTGCTGACCTATCTGGTTATCGTTGGCACGTCGAACGCGGTCAACCTGACCGATGGGCTCGATGGCCTGGCCATCATGCCGGCTTG
>CAZSAE010000100.1:0-4598 GCA_964604765.1 uncultured Dechloromonas sp.
GGCCGAATCGCTGTCACGCAGAAAAGAGCTTTAAGTTCTGTTTTTGGCCCGTAAACGGACAGTCCTACACAGGTTTTCTATATAGATTTGAGTTTTAGATACCACCACATCACCTGTTGCACATACGCCTGGGTTTCTCTGTAGGGCGGGATCCCCTTGTACTTAGTCACAGCACCTGGCCCCGCGTTATAGGCCGCCAGCGCCAGACGCCAGTCACCAAATCGCCTCATCATCTTCTGCAGGTAACGGGTTCCCGTCTGAACATTGACCGTGTCTGACAATAGATAGGTCAGGTCGTCGATTCCCAACTCTTTGGCAGCGATAGGTGTGATCTGCATCGGGCCGATGCCGCCACGGTCTGTTAGCTTCAATTGAGTGTAGCTTGATTCAACAGCAATCACGGCCAGTATTAGCGACGGATCAATATCCGCGTCTCGTGCCAATTGCGGGACGAAGGCATACTGGGATTCGAGCCTGACAATCTGGGATGTGCAAGCCACTGACTGGGTGTGATTACCCAGGAGGCAATCAGAAAGCGATGACGTTTGAGCCCATCCTGGAAACGCAAGCACGCATCCGACGAAACAAACCCAGAACCGATGCATGTATTAACAGGTCGGGGTTGCTAAACGCCGCCGGGCACCGGTTTCCGGATTCACGTACCAGCTAAAGCCTGTCGTGCAGCGGATAAGCAGGTTGCCATCTTCAATGCTTGCCGATTCTGCACCGGGTACAGAGATCTGACGAATCACGCCCGAGCTTTCCTTCAATAGGTATACCGAGTTCTCTCGGGGGCAGATGCGTTGAATAATCCAGGACATGTGTTAATTATCGCAGAAGAGCTTCTGCATAAAATGAATTACGTGCGGAGCGATCAGCGGCATGGCCGGACGAAGATCATGAGCGGTATTGGGAATTAAGTGTTTAAGGCTGCCATACGGTGCTTTTGCCATAAGACGTCTGGCTTCAGCCACTGGTACTTCCTGATCATCAATGCCGTGAATCAGCATGACCGGGCATCGAACTTTCCGGATTGTATTTTCAGGGGCGATCTCGTCGAATCTTGCACCAATGATGGCCTGTACCTGGCGCATTACCCATGGCTGTAACAATCGTTTCGGGATACGGTGCTCATTCATGAACCGCAGCATCATGTCTTTTGGGTGAGCGAAGGCGCTCAGGCTGATTACAGCTGCCCACGATGTACGGCTGGCACTCAGCAGGGCGGCACCAGCACCCACCGAGTGGCCAATCGCGATGATTTTCAATGGATCGACATCGTCTCGCGCCATAGCCCATGTTCTGGCCGATTCAAGATCCTCCGCAAAGCGGGGCATGGACGTGAAGTCTGCGTCAGAACTGCGCCCATGACATCTTGCATCAATAAAGAGTCCGTTAAATCGTAGAGCCTGAATCCACGGCGCAATGTCCAGCATCAGCCCCGCATTTGCCCCCCAACCGTGCAACACTATTGCCGTAGGCACTCTGGATGATTGGCTTTCTTGATAAGCCGGAATCCACCAGCCAAACAGGTATCCACCATCAGCAGCCTCAATACGGACTGCCTCGGCTTTGATATTCAGGGAGTCCGGCGTGCGCTTATGGGTGAGACGAGGTGCCCGGAACTTTCGAAGCATCCAACGCTGGAGCAGCTTCTGGATCAAGAGTCACCCGTTATACGCAATGGTTGAAGTCGCCCTATGGTCGCCAGAAGAATCTTGTAGGTGTCCTTGTCGAAACAGGCATCACGCCCGTCCATAAGCTTCCAGATGTCTTCTTCTGATCTGGCGCTACCAAGATAAGCCCAGTTCTCGATCAACAGCATTTCTTCGCCTTCTTTGAGATAGGCGGGGCCATCGAAGGGCCATGTTCTGATTTTGAGTTTGCCCAAACCGGCAAGCAGCCTAGTGTCATGAGCAAGGCGAGCTTCATCACCGATACACGCCCCGCGACACTTTTTTAACTGACGGCCAAAGCAAGGTGAACCCGATTTCACCTTCTCCAGCCCGATGATGGCTTTGCAGAGGTTGAGCTCTTCCGCGATCTCGGTGAGTGCCTTTAAGGCTTCGCGTTTACTCTTGAATAGACCATAAAGATTGGATGTTGTCGCAAAATCCAGTTCATTGGCGTAGGCAACATGAACCCGCAACCCCTCAGATACCTCGTTGAGCTGGATCGAGCACAGCTCGTTATTCCGACGTAACTGGCGGTTGTGGGTCGGCTGAAGTTTCTTAACCAGTGCCGCCTCTTTGAGTAATGCCCCAATCTCGCCGCCGGTCCTGATGTGCTCAATCCGGCGAACCTGCTGTGACAGACTCATTTCTTTTGCGGAAGTTACATCGGCCGTGAAATGGGACATCACCCGTTGGCGGATATTGACCGACTTCCCGACGTACAAGGGCAGATCATTTTCCCCGTAAAAGAGATAAACACCCGGCGACTCCGGTAGGCCATCAATCATCGTCAGGTCAATGTGCGTGGGTGTACTTGGTCGACTAAGTAACGCTTTGACGGCTGACTGAATGGTTTCCTGTGGGATTGTGGCCTGGATCTTCTCCCAGAACTGATGAATCAGCTGGGCATCTGCCAAGGCGCGGTGGCGTCCTGAAACCTTGAGCCCGTGGCGCTCAATGAGCGTATCCAGATTGTGTTTTGGGTGGCCTGGGAACAGTCGGCGGGAGAGTTTGACGGTGCAAAGCGTCTTGGCGCTGAAATCGATGCCCTCTCGAAGGAAGGACTGTTTCAGGAAGGCATAGTCGAAACGGGCGTTGTGGGCCACAAAGATACGACCTTCCAGCATCTTGTAGACGCGGCCGGCTAAATCACAGAAGCGGGGGGCAGCTGCCACCATCTCATTACTGATACCGGTTAGGTTCTCAATAAACCCTGAAATACGTGTTTCAGGGTTCACTAGAGAACTCCACTCCTGTACTCCCGAGTCATCGACCAGAATGATGCCGATTTCGGTTATGCGGTCTTGAGTCGCCGTAGCGCCAGTGGTCTCCAGGTCGACAAATGCGAGTTGGTGCATTGATTACGCCACCAGTACCGTATCGCCATGGGCGTAGGCAGGACTGCAAGAACACAACAGCACAAGCGCTTCTGTGCCGATGTTCTCAATACAGTGCTCGGTTCCAGGCTTGATGCAGATGGTATCCCCCACAAACACTTCAAAGTTCTGATCGCCCAGATGCATGAGGCCATGGCCTTGAGTAATGTGATAAAGCTCTTCCGTAATCAGATGCTTGTGACGAAGTGTTTTACCGCCAACGGGGATGGTCGCCTCGGCAAGGCTCTGGTTTTTATTGCCTTGAACGGTGGGATGCATCAGTTCGCGTATTTCCGAACCATCTTTCGTAACGTAGGGCGTGACGCTGGCGTAGGGTTGGCGCATATCAGATCTTGGTAGGTTCATTCAAATGGATTGCCAGCCAGATGGTGGGCTGATTCTGATCGGTATGGGTAATGCGATGCTTTTGACCCGCCTTGATCAGCACATGATCGCCGGGAACCAGCTTAACCATTTGGCCTTCAACATCCAGTTCTGCACAGCCTTGAAGTAGTAACACCCATTCATCCCAGTTCTGGTCGTACCAGAATCTATCAGGACTGCTCTGGCCATACGAGACAATGCGTTCAATCCTGCATTGTGGGTTGTCCAGCAGGGTAGAGAACAGTTCTTGGCTGGATTTTTCCGGCAGGTCCGCAAAAAGATTGGTTGGACTTTTCATTGTGCAAAATTCTAGGCGATTTTTACTGGTTTTCGATTAATCCGCTGGCATGACGCATCGTCAGGAAGCGATCATTGATAAACTTGACCAAAAACTGGTTTGCAATGTGTTGTCATTACACAATTCTGGAGCTTTCGATGCAGGGCCGAATCCGTAAAAGGCTTCTTGAGAATCAGCCATTGCCAACACGCCAGGCAGAGGTGCTGATCTGTCCGCTATGCAACCGCCCGATCCCCGATTCAGAAAAGGATGCGCATCACCTAGTACCTAAATCCAAAGGGGGGCGAGAAACCCAGTATCTGCACCGCGTCTGCCACCGGCAGATCCATGCCTTACTGACAGAGACCGAACTCGCAAAAACATATAATCATGTTGCGGCGCTTCTGGCCCACCCGGGCATTGCTCGCTTTGTTGCCTGGGTGAAAACCAAGCCTGATAACTTTTACGAGCGCACCCGTAAAAGCGAGCGGATCCGTGATTAATCCTTCCATTGCACTACCAGCCAACGCGGGGCATAAACTTATACGATGGTCTACTCAGATAACCGATCCCACCGCTACGGCTACTGGCTTGTCGTGCTGCAGTTTTCATTACTGTTCGGCCTAATCCTCATTACCTCGCCGCTCAGTGCAATCGTAAGTGGCAATCCGGGCACTTTGATCCTCATTGCCATCTCAGTGATCGTGGCTCTGGCAGCATTAAAGGCCAACCAGTTTGGCAACTTCAACATCCACCCCAGTCCTAAGCAAAATGGCCGACTTGTCGAAGACGGCATCTACCGGCATATTCGTCACCCTATGTACACCGCCGTCATGCTATTTGGCTTAGCGTGCATGCTGGCTAATCCATCGCTTGAGAGCGCTCTGA
>CAZSAE010000101.1:0-4441 GCA_964604765.1 uncultured Dechloromonas sp.
CTTCGGCCTTTTTCTGCGCAGCAAATTCCACGATCAGGATGGCGTTCTTGGCGGATAGACCGACCAGCACGATTAAGCCGATCTGGAAGTAGATATCGTTCGGCATACCGCGCAAGAACACGGCAAACAGCGCACCGAAAATGGCGAATGGAATACTCAAAATCACCGCGATCGGCAGAGACCAGCGCTCGTACTGTGCAGCCAGAATCAGAAAAACCATGACCACGCCAAAGGCAAACGCGATGCCCGACGTATTGCCGGCACGGATCTGTTGGTAAGCCTGCCCCGACCAGGCCAATTCGTAACCTGGCGGCAGCGTCGCCTGCGCCACCTCGTTGACGATGGCAATCGCATCGCCCGAACTAACGCCGGGCTGACCATTGCCCAGAATCTTCGCCGAAAGGTAACCATTGAATCGTTCCAGTTGTTCCGGTCCGATCAGCGAGGTGGTCTTGATCAACGCGGAGACCGGAACCATCGCGCCGGTATCAGCGCGCACGTAAATTTGACCCAGGTCGTTCGGCCGCGCGCGATAAGGGGCATCGGCCTGCATCTGAACGCGATAAGTACGGCCGTTTAAGTTGAAGTCATTGACATACAGAGTGCCCATGGTCGCCTGCAGACTCTGATAGACCTCGGCGACTGCGATGCCCAGTGACAACGCCTTGGCCTCATCGACTTCGACATAGAGTTGCGGTGAGGTTGGGCGGAAAAAGGTGTTGATGCCGGTCAGTTCTGGACGCTGCTTTAATGCCTCGATCAATCCGCCGGTGACTTTGGACAGATTGACGACCGACGCATCGCCACGCGCCTGGACGTAAAATTCGAAACCGCCGGCCGAGCCAATCCCCCGAATGGCGGGTGGATTAAAGACCAGCGCCATACCGTCGCGCAACGACATCCCGATGCCGGTGAAGACCTTGGCCAGCGAGGTGGAATCGGCCGCGCGTTGCGACCAGTCTTTTAACGGAATAAAGACCGTACCGGCATTGGCGCGCAGACCACCGCCGATGATATCGTTGCCGGCGATCACGAATACCTTGTCGACCGCCGGATTTTGTACCACAGCCTGCTGGAAATCCAAGCCGGCGCGCTCGGTCCGCTGCAAACTGGCGCCATCAGGCAACACCAGCGCACTGACCAGATAGCCCTGATCCTCGGGTGGTACAAAGCCGCCGGGCACCAGCCGGTAGAGAAACAATGAACCAAGGATGATTGCTCCAAAGACGGCGACCCCAATGCGACGGTGCGCCAGAGTTTTGTGAACGATATCCAGATAGCTCTGCGTAAACCGGTTGAAACCGTCGTTAAACGGCCGGAAGAATTCGGGTGGATCTTCGTGCTTACTGCGCAACAGAACACCACACAGGGCCGGTGTCAGCGTTAGCGCTACGACGCCGGACAAGGTGACCGCCAAGGCCACCGTAACGGCGAATTGCTGATAGAGCTTACCCGCGATCCCGCCCAGAAACGCCACGGGTACAAACACGGCCGCCAGTACCAGGACGATGGCGACAACCGCGCCCGATACTTCTCGCATGGCTTCGACTGCCGCCTGCTTGGGCGGTAGCCGTCGCTCATGCATCAGGCGTTCGACATTCTCCAAAACGACGATGGCGTCATCGACCACAATGCCAATAGCAAGCACCATCGCAAACAGCGTCAGCGTATTGATCGAGAAGCCGAAAACCCATAACCCTGCAAACGTACCGATTAACGAGACCGGCACCGCCAGCAGAGGGATCAGCGTCGCGCGCCAGTTCTGCAGGAAGAGGTAAACCACAATCGCCACGAGCACCAAGGCTTCGATCAGCGTCTTGACCACCTCCTTGATCGAAGCATCGACGAATTTCGTGGTGTCGAAGGGAATAACGTAATCGACACCATCGGGAAAGCGTTTTTTGAGGTCTTCAAGTTTGGTGCGAACACGATCTGCTGTTTCCAGCGCATTGGCGCCCGATTGCAGGTAGATGCCGACGCTCGACACCGGCTTGCCCAGCAAGGTGGTATTCGCATCGTAGTTGGCAGCACCCAACTCGACACGCGCCACATCCTTCAGGCGTAAGGTGCCAGAGGGTCCCTGCGACCGAATGACGATATTGCCAAAAGCCTCCGGCGTGACGAGACGGCCCTTGGCCGTCACGGTATAGGTCAGTTGCTGGCCGTCGGTGGCGGGTTCCTGGCCGATCTTGCCAGCGACGTTTTGTTTGTTCTGGGCATTAATGGCTGCCGAGATATCGCCGGTAGTCACGCCCAGTTGCGCCATGCGATCCGGACGCAACCAGATTCGCATCGAGTAGTCCTTGGCACCAAAAATCAGGGCGTCTCCGACGCCGGGAATGCGTTTGAGTTCGTCCAGAATGTTGACGAGCACGTAGTTCGACAGAAATAGCGAAGACCGGCTGTTGTCCGGCGAGGTAATCGTGGCCACCAGCAAAATATCGTTGGAACGTTCTTGCACCGTCACACCAAATTGACGCACCACATCAGGCAAACGGGGCTCGGCGATCTTGACGCGATTGTTGACGTTCACTGTCGCCATGTCGACATTGCTGCCGACCTCAAAGGTAGCCGTGATCGTCAAGGAGCCGTTCGACGCTGCGGTCGAACTGAAGTACAAGAGGTTCTCGACACCAGACAGCTGTTCTTCAATCGGGCTTGCCACCGTGCGGATCAGGGTCTCGGTCGATGCCCCCGGATAGTTGGCCGAGATAATCACCGTCGGCGGTGCGATTTCCGGGTACTGGGCGATGGGCAAAACGCGACCGGCCGCCAGACCGGCCAGCACGATCACAATCGAGATGACGGTGGCAAAAATCGGTCGATGGATGAAAAAACGCGAAAACACGATGACGCTACCTTATTTCGCGGCCGGCGCTTGAGGATTGGCTGGTACGGCAGCTGGCGCCGGTTTGACCATCACCCCCGGACGAATCTTGATGATGTTGTCGGTCACGATCTGCATGCCCGGCTGCAAACCGCCGAGGATGACCCAATTCTTACCGAACCAAAAGCCGGGTTTAACCGGTGTCGGCACGACCTTGCCATCTTCACCCATCACCCAGACCATATGTCCTTTTTCGGACTGAATCACGGCAACCTGCGGCACCAGATAGACATTTTCCAACTGCCCCGTGCTGATGCGGGCGCGCAGGAACTGTCCGGGAAGGAGTTGATCATTCGGGTTGGCGAATGTCGCGCGCAGTTGCTGTGTGCCAAGCTTTTGGTCGATATACGACGCCTGGAAATTAATGACGCCCTTTTCCGGATAAATCTGACCATCGGCCAAAATCAATTCGACACTGGTCTGCGACGTAGGGTCGAGCCGACCCCCCGGCAAGCTGGCCGTATCACTATCGGACAAACCGAAACGCACCCAGATTGGGTTCACTTGATGAATCACCGTCAATAGGCTGCCGTCGCTGGCCGTGGTGATCAGGTTGCCTTCCGAACGATTGGCGCGACCGGCGATACCAGCCACGGGAGCAACAATCGTGGTCCATTCCAAATTGAGCTTTGCCGCTTTCAGATTCGCTTGCGCGATCTCATCGGCCGAAACCGCATCGTCCAGCTCCTTCCGGCTGACAGCTTGCTGGGCGAATAGTTTTTTCAGACGATTCGCTTCGCGCGCCGTCTGCACTGCCCGCGCCTGAGCCTCTTCGAGTTTGATTCGGTATTGATCGGGGTCTATCTGGAAGAGCGGCTGACCGGCTTCGACCCGCTGGCCTTCTTCATAAAGACGTTTGATCAGGATACCGCCGACCCGCGCGCGCACCTCGGTCTCCTTGGCGCCCTCGGCCTGCGCCATGACCTCGATCACGTTCGGCATATTGGTCGGCTCGGCCGTCAGCAAGGTCACGGGAATCGGTGGCGGCGCCTTGGGCATTTTCTGCCAGATACCCCAGCCGACCCAGGCAACGAGGGCAACCAACAAAATAGCGCCCCAGGCCAGTGTTCGGCGGCGATGCTGCCCCCACTGTTCCCGTCCCATTGCTGCCGCCTTTTGATACCACGGCTGCTGTGTCAATACGCGCAGTGTCGGTTCCAGAATCGCCAGTTTTTGTTTCAACCAGACTTTAATACGAGGGGGCTTTGCAGACATAGAGAATCCGGCGTGAGGGCTTGGGCACAACCCGTCATTATACACATTTCCGCATGTCGGCATTGGCCGCCGGCAACTCTAAAAAATAAGCAACTTCACATTCGCAATCAAGACCTTAGCGATCGCATTCCTGGCCAGAAAAAGTATTGAGGCAGCACAAGCGACCAGCCGTTACGAATCCGCAGGAGCAAAAAAAGGCTCCCGAAGGAGCCTCTAGCATAAACGTCGGCGACGTTTATTTGTTGGTGGCAATGCCCTGGAACATGTTGCGGGCTTGCGATTGAATCTGCGTCTGCATGTTCTGGACCATTTTCTGACTTTGATCCATGTAGGTCGACA
>CAZSAE010000102.1:0-4362 GCA_964604765.1 uncultured Dechloromonas sp.
CGGAAGTCTCTCTAATAGCTTTAGGGAGTGATCGTCAAGGTCGGCTTGTGGCCGACAGCCCGCGTAAAGAATCCTACCTCATACCAGTCACTCACGCGCAGGACCAAAAATATGACTCCGATCAACAACCAAGGAGTCAATGATGGAAACCATCAACAAGCGCGAAGCCTGGAACAAGGGAAAGCTCGTCGGGCAGAAGCCACCTCTCAAGCCGAAGGACATCTGGGCCATCCGCATTTACCTCCAGAATGCACATGCGGTTCGCGACCTCGCCATGTTCAACCTGGCCATCGACAGCAAGCTCCGGGGCTGCGATCTCGTCAGCCTCCACGTGCGAGATGTCACCCATGGGAATCAGGTTCTACCCCGTGCCATGGTTATCCAGAGGAAAACGCAGCGGCCGGTGCAATTTGAACTGACTGAGCCAACAAGGACGGCGGTGTCAGCTTGGCTCGAAAAGTCTCAGCTGCGAAGCGATCAGTTCCTGTTCCCAAGCAGAGTGACGAGATCGCCCCATGTCTCGACACGCCAATATGCGCGGATCGTGCATCACTGGGCCGAAGCTGTAGGACTCGATCCATCCACCTATGGGACGCACTCGATGCGGAGAACCAAGGCAACGCTGATCTACAAACGCACTAAGAATCTGCGGGCCGTTCAGCTGCTACTTGGTCATTCCAAGCTGGAAAGCACAGTCAGGTATCTCGGCATCGAGGTGGATGACGCGCTGGAGATTTCGGAACAGACTGAAATCTAGCCAGCACCTTGCGGCTGCACGAACACATCACCCGTGCGGCCGCTTTCTGGCATGATTCTGTACGCGGGCTGTCGGCCAGGAAGAGACTTAGCGTTACCGAAAAACGTGACCATCCGAACGACTGGTAACTGATCAGCAACCAGTCAATTGGACCGACTCAATCGCGGAAACCACCGCGACAGACGAAAGTCGCCATGGATCAGTCCGTGCGCTACCAGGCCTGCTGCCAGTCCCCAGAACGCACCGCCCAGTCCGAACAGCGTGATATTGGCCGCAGTCGCGAGGAAGGTGATCAGCGCAGTTTCGCGGCCGCGCAGATCGACCAGTGCCGTGGCAAGGCTGCCTCCAATCGCACCGAGCAAAGCCAGGCCGGCCAGCGTGGTGATAAAGGTCGGCGGCAGCACCACAAACAAGGCTGCCAGCGTCGTTCCGAAGACGCCAACGAGGATGTAGAAGACCCCGCAGGCAAGGCCGGCGATATAGCGCTTTTTGGCATCTTCGTGCGATTCCTTGCCGGTGCAGATCGCCGCCGTAATCGCCGCGACGTTGAACGCATGCGAGCCGAACGGGGCCATCAACAGCGAGCCGAAGCCAGTCACGGTGAGGATTGGATTGGCGCTGGTCTTGAAGCCATCGTTACGCAGCACCAACATGCCCGGCATGTACTGGCCGGTCAGCGTGATGACGAACAGAGGGAAGGCGACACTGAGCAGCGCGGTCATCGAGAAAGCGGGGGACGTGAATACCGGCATGGCCAGCTCCAGCACCACGCTTTTGAAGCTGACCTGTCCCATCCCAAGCAGGAGCGCGATGCCGGCGATTAGTACGCCGACGATCGCATAGCGTGCGGTGAAACGCCGCAACAAGGCATAGGTGAGTATCAAGGCGCCGACGAGCAAAGGGTCCATGCCCGCGCCGCCAAAGGCGCCGATACCGAAGCGTAGCAGAATGCCGGCGAGCAGCCCTGCGGCGATACCGGGCGGAATCAGCTTCACGACCCGCTCAAAATAGCCCGACGCTCCCAGCGCAATAAAGCCGATGGCGGACAGCATGTAGGCGCCGATCATTTCCGCGTAGGGCGTATTCGGCAGCACGGCTATGAGGAAGGCCGCGCCTGGCGTGGACCAGGCGGTAATGATCGGTTCGCGATAGCGGAAACTCAGCCAGGCGCCGGTCAAGCCGACGCCAATCGAGATCGACCATATCCATGAAGCCGTCTGCTCGGGACTGAGCCCCGCCACCTTCGCTCCCTGAAATACCAGGATGAACGTGCCGCCGTAATTGACGATAACGGAGATGAGCGCCGCGATGATCGGGTGCGTCAGGTCCACAGGCCGGATGGAATCGGTAGTCATGCGTCGCGTCCTTGAATGTGATTGGATTGCATGGCGCACAGAATGCCTGCAAAATGGCCTCATTCAAATATCCACTTATTTAAATATTAAAGACCACTTTGGACGGGAGTCCCGCATGAAGACGCGTACCACCGCTTATCCGATCTGGAATCGCTTTCAGCGGTCGCCTGATGACCCGCTGTCCTTGCGTGAGCAACTGGTACGGTTTTTTCGCAAAGGAGTGGCCGACGGCACCTTGCAACCCGGTATTCGGCTACCGGCCTCGCGCGTGCTGGCGCAGGAACTCGGCTTGTCGCGGATTACCGTCTCCGGTGCTTATGAGCAGCTTGTCGCAGAAGGCTTTCTGGAAGCACGACGGGGAGCTGGTACCTATGTAGCGGCACGGATTGCCGAGCAAAAACTGCGTTCATCTATGCCATCGTCCCAGGTACGACAGCGTACGCCAATATCGGTACGGGCGCGTCGTCTGACAGGGATAGATTCCATGTCGATGGCGCGTGCGACATGGCCGCTCACGCCCGGTCTGCCGGCGCTGGATGCGTTCCCCTATGCGCTCTGGGGCCGCCTCGAAGGCCGCTTCTGGCGTCGCCGGCCCACTCCTGACCTCTCTTACGGCGATCCGCAGGGCTTTTTGCCGTTGCGCGAGGCCTTGGCAGAGTATCTGGGTGCCGCGCGCGGCGTTGTCTGCAATGCGCACCAGATCGTCATCGCGCCCGGGGCGCAAGCGGGGGTTTCGATCGCAACGCTGGCACTGACCGATGTAGGTGATCGCGTCTGGGTCGAAAATCCCGGATACGATGCCGCATACCGTAGCCTGGTTCTTGCCGGGGTAGCTGCGGTGGGTATCGGCGTCGATGCCGAAGGGCTGGATGTTAATGATGGACGGAATCGCGCTCCCGACGCGCGACTCGCCATGGTGTCTCCATCGCATCAATACCCGCTGGGCGTCACCATGAGCCTGGCACGCCGTCTCGCGTTGCTGCAATGGGCCAACGAGGCCAGCGCATTCATCCTTGAAGACGACTACGACAGCGAATTTCGCTATGAATGCGCGCCGACGCCCGCGCTCAAGGCGCTTGATGGCGACAACGGACGCGTGATTTACATTGGCACGCTCAGCAAGCTGCTCGCCCCTGGTTTGAGGCTTGGCTTCCTGGTCGCTCCCGACGACTTGATCGACGCGCTATGCGCCGTACGCAATGGTACTGACCATCGTGTTCCGATACCGCTTCAGGCCACGGCGGCCGACTTCATCGGCAATGGTCATCTAGGCGCGCACATTCGGCGCTCCAAAGTGCTCTACGCCGAACGGCGCGCCGCGTTGCTGTCCGCCATCAATTCGGAAGGTAGCGACTGGCTGACCATGCCGACAGCTTCAACCGGGCTACACATGGTCACCGAGTTGCCTGACTGTTGCAGCGATCAGGCGCTGGCGGCCGCCGCACGGATGCGGCAGATTGGCGTGACTCCCTTGTCGGGATATTTTATCGATGCCTCCAAATCGCAACGACCGGGGCTGTTGATGGGATTCGGGAATACCCGCCCGGAATCGATGAAGGGGGCGATTCGGACGCTATGTCGTCTGATCGAAGCAGGGAGCGAATGCTGAACATTGGCTGTTCTGTCAATTGAACGTGTGCGGCAGCAATGTAATCAGGAGGCCGCCATACTGCTTGTGAAAGTCATCAGACGACTCTGGGTCGGCTCCGGTAGTTCCCAAACATAGTTTGCGCAGTCCGCTTCGGCCAAGGTGCCGACTGTTGATGGCGGCATGAGGCAGTTCATCGGCCACTGCGGACCTTGGACTTCCAGCCTGACTCAGGCGGCATTGCGGCAGTTATCAATAACAAACGGCTTCACGATCCGCGGAGCCCGTTGCTCGTGGGAAGGTTGGAATATGCGGATATGCTGCCAGAAGACGGGGACGTTCAGTCCTCACTTTTCTAACCACAACGGTCCCCATCAATCTTCATCTCGAGTCGGCTTGCTACCAGGATTCTTGGCGATCAAACAACACATATCGTTCGACCGGATTGGTCCAGCACTTGTCGGCCAACAGTCGTTGCGAGTGACTGCTGTACTTTGCTATCTGCCTTTGAACCGCTGATGGCTAGATCGTCTCTTCAGGGCACGAAGTGTGAGTTCGCGGAAGGCGAAGCTGCCGTTCATTGGGGGCACTAGGCCGAACGGCAGGTAACCGGTTCACTGCCGACCGATCAGGAGTACGCCATTAACGTCTGCTCTGGCCGA
>CAZSAE010000103.1:0-4353 GCA_964604765.1 uncultured Dechloromonas sp.
CTTCGAGTGCCATCACGAGTTCAACCGTATCCAGCGAATCTGCGCCCAGATCATCCACGAACGACGATTCATTCTTCACGTCTGCTTCGTTGACGCCGAGCTGTTCGGCTACGATCTTTTTGACGCGTTGTTCGATGTTATCCATTGAAGCTCCTATTACCCTTTATTCGAGGTGGTGTAAAAACAGGTTGTATTCTACCAAATCACAGCAAAGCGCAAAACTTTCCTTGAACTTCCCTGTGTGCGATGCAAAAATTTACGGCAGGTACATACCGCCGTTGACGTGAATGGTCGTCCCGGTCACGTAAGACGCGGCTGGCGACACCAGGTAAGACACAGCCGCCGCGATATCTTCCGGCGTGCCCAGGCGTCCCAGTGGAATGTTGCCCAACAACGCGGTTTTCTGGCCTTCGTCCAGCGCCTTGGTCATATCGGTATCGATGAAGCCCGGCGCCACGCAGTTAACGGTAATGCTACGGCTGCCCAGTTCACGGGCCAGCGAACGCGTCATCCCGCTGACACCGGCCTTGGCCGCGCAATAGTTGGCCTGGCCCGCGTTACCGGCATGGCCGACCACCGACGTAATGTTAACGATACGGCCGGTACGCGCCTTCATCATGCCGCGCATAACGGCACGGCACATGCGAAAGACAGCCTTCAGGTTGGTATCCAGAACGTCGTCCCAGTCTTCGTCTTTCATGCGCATGGCCAGGGTATCGCGCGTAATACCGGCGTTGTTGACCAGCACAGTAATCGCCGAACCAGTTTTTGCTTCGATGTCGGCGATCAGTGCGTCGACACCAGCGGCGTCACGCACATCGAGCGCTGCGCCCCACCCTGCACCACCGGCGGCCTTGATGGCCTCGGTAATGCTGGCCGCGCCCGATTCGCTGGTGGCCGTACCGATCACCGTCATGCCCTGACGGGTGAGATCCATCGCGATGGCACGGCCGATACCGCGCGATGCGCCGGTGACGAGAGCAACAGTGTCAATCATAGTTATTTTCCTGTTCTTAACTCTTAATTTAGCGAAAGATTGGCGTTCACGGATTCGGCGTCGGCCAAAGCCACACCGGTAATGCCATCGGCGCAACGCTTGGTCAGACCGGCCAGTACCTTGCCCGGACCGCATTCAGCGGTCGTCGTTACGCCCATCAACGCCATCTTCTGGATGATTTCTACCCAACGTACCGGCTTGGCCGCCTGGCGCACCAGCGCATCCTTGATTTGGGCCGGGTCGGTTTCGATGGCCACGTCGACGTTATTAATCACCGGGATCACCGGGGTCGCCACGACGATATCCGCCAGAGCCAGCGCCAAACGATCGGCCGCCGGCTTGAGCAGCGACGAATGGAACGGTGCCGACACCGGCAGCAATACCGCACGTTTGGCACCGCGCGCCTTACAGGCTTCGCAGGCACGCTCGACGGCACCCTTGTGACCGGCGATGACGGTTTGTCCCGGTGCGTTGAAATTAACGGGCTCGACGATTTCCTTCTGCGCCGCTTCAGCACAGGCGGCGGCAATGCCATCGTCGTCCAGACCCAGAATCGCTGCCATGGCGCCGGTGCCGGCCGGCACAGCTTCCTGCATCGCAGCGGCGCGCAAACGCACCAGCGGCACGGCATCGGCCAGCTTCAGTGCGCCAGCCGCCACCAACGCCGAGTATTCGCCCAGGCTATGGCCTGCCATCACTGACGGCGTTTTACCACCGAGGCTTTCCCACAAACGCCAGACGGCCACGCCGGCCGTTAACATGATCGGTTGCGTGTTCACGGTCAGCGCCAACTTTTCGGCTGGGCCTTCAGCCACCATGGTCCACAGGTCCTCACCCAGTGCGGCCGAGGCTTCGTCAAAGGTGGCGCGCACGACCGGCGAATCGCCGTAAGCGGCCATCATACCGACCGACTGCGAACCCTGGCCGGGGAATACAAAAGCGAACGACATCAGAACCTCCAAAAGACTGATTAATTATGGGGCAGAATGGAGCGCAAGGCGCACGGAGCGCAGCGAACGAGACATATCGCGTAGATAGGCGAGAGAGTGACTTATGAGCAAACTACGGCGCAACATAGCAATCCGTCTGTCCCGTAATTAATATTTGAGCAAAACGCTGCCCCAGGTGAAACCACCACCGACCCCTTGCAACATCAAGGTTTGACCCCGTTTGATGCGCCCGCTCTTGACGCCCTCATCCAGCGCCAGCGGTACCGAGGCGGCCGACGTGTTGCCATGATGATCGACCGTGATGATGACGCGATCCGTAGGCAGCGACAGTCGTTTGCCGATGGCGTCGATGATGCGAACATTGGCCTGGTGCGGCACCAGCCAGTCGATCTGCCCGGAAGTGATTCCGGCCGCCGCGCAGCACTCAATGGCGCTTTCGGACAGCGCACGAACGGCGAATTTGAAAACGGCCTGGCCATCCATGCGCAGGAATGGGTCACCCACCACCTGGCCGCCGTGGATCTGACCGGGCACATTCAAAATATCGGACTGCGAACCGTCCGCATGCAGTGAGGTAGCAAGTATGCCGGGCGTATCGCCGGCCTTGAGCACCACGGCACCGGCGCCGTCGCCGAACAGCACGCAGGTGCCGCGATCCTGCCAATCCATGATGCGCGAGAACACTTCAGCGCCGACGACCAACGCCGTTTTATGGCTGCCCGAGCGAATGAATTTTTCCGCGATGGACATCGCGTAGACAAAGCCCGAACAGACGGCCTGCACGTCAAATGCTGCGGCACCCACATTACCGAGCTTGTCCTGCAACAGGCAGGCGGTGCTCGGGAAGATCATGTCCGGTGTCGAGGTGGCGACGATAATCAAATCCAGGTCCGCAGCAGCCACACCCGCATCGGCCAGCGCACGCCGCGAAGCCTCTTCGGCCAGCATGCTCGACGTGACGCCTTCCGGCGCATGGTGGCGCGATGCGATGCCGGTTCGCGTGACGATCCAGTCATCGCTGGAATCCAGGCCTTTGGCTTTAATGAGTTCGTCGTTGGAAATCGGTGCGCCCGGCAAATAGCTGCCGACACCGGCGAGCTGGGCATAAATGCTTTGTGCCATCAGGCATCTCCCGTTGCGTCATCGCCCTTGATGGGCTCCTTGAGCAACGCTGCTGTTTGTAAACCGGTATAGCTGGACACACGGTGGGCGATTTTGTCGATCACGCCATTTTCCGCTTCATGATAAGCCTCGCGAATGGCATGGCCGAAGGCGAAGACATCGGCAGAACCGTGGCTTTTGATCACCGTCCCCTTGAGACCGAGCAGACTTGCGCCGTTATAACGGCGGTGATCCAGGCGTTTTTTGAAGCGGCCGAGAACCGGCAAGGCCAGCAAGGCAATCAAACGCGTGAGCAGGTTGCGTTCGAATTCTTCACGCAGGAAACGACCCAGCATCTGCGCCAGACCCTCGGACACTTTGAGCGCTACGTTGCCGACGAAGCCGTCGCAGACGACGACATCGGCCTCGCCTTTGTAGACCCCGTCGCCCTCGACATTGCCAACGAAATTAAGGTCAGTCGCACGCAGCAGTTCGGCCGCCTCTTTGACGACTTCGTTGCCCTTAATATCTTCTTCGCCGATATTGAGCAGGCCCACACGCGGCGCGGCGATGTGCTGAACCGCATTGGTCAGAATCGATCCCATGATGCCAAACTGCAACAGGTGCTCGGCTGTGCAGTCGACGTTGGCGCCCAGATCCAGAAGTCGGGTCTGACCGGTCATCGTCGGCACCACGGTACAAATCGCCGGGCGGTCAATGCCGGGCAGCATCTTCAGGACAAAACGGGAGATCGCCATCAAGGCGCCGGTATTGCCGGCGGACACGCAAGCGTCCACCGTGCCAGCCTTCACCAGATTGATGGCGACGCGCATGGACGAATCTTTTTTGTTGCGTAATGCCAGCGCTGGCGGCTCATCCATCGTCACGACTTCGCTGGCGTGAATGATGTGCAGACGGTCGCGCAGCGCCTTGTCGGCCGAAGCCCGACGCAATCGGTTTTCCAGCTGATCGGACTTGCCGACCAGCATGAGCTCGACATCGGAAAACTCGGCGGCAAAAGCCAACGCAGCGGCGACCGTGACCTTGGGGCCATGGTCGCCACCCATACAGTCAATCGCGATTTTGACGGTCATATCCGGTCAAATCTCACGTTGTGTATCACGGTCAGGAAGACGTTCCTGACCTGCCCGATTAGGCCTCGGTCGTCTTGACAACCTTCTTGCCGCGGTAAACACCCGACGGCGAAATGTGGTGACGACGATGTACTTCACCGGTCGACGGCTCGATGGCCAGCGGCGGGTTGCTCAGCGAATCATGGGCACGGTGCATGCCACGCTTCGACGG
>CAZSAE010000104.1:0-4255 GCA_964604765.1 uncultured Dechloromonas sp.
GAAAATTTAATTCGATAAAGGAACGACTATGAAGAAACGGATCATCAGGACGACCCTGGCTGCACTGGGGCTTGGACTTGGATTTGGCCTAGGCATGACATCGAGTGCACAGGCGGCCAACGCCATCAGTACGGAAGAGTTGGTTAGCTATTGCAAGGGCAAGGATGCGACGTTCGTGACTTGTGAAATCTATGGTCAGGCCGTTTATGACACGTATCTGGTGACGCGTCATCCGAAGTACGCAAAGAACCATATTTGTGTACAACAGCCGGCGCCGCCGCGTAAGCAAGTGATCGAAGAGTACGTCGCTTGGGCTGATGCGAATGCGAAGTACGCTCAGCACCCTGCTGCCGATACGATCTTGCGCTTTCTGGCGGGGCGCTTCCCTTGCGGTAAGTAGTCTGAAGGAGTATCGGATATGAAAAAGACATTGATCATGGTTCCCGTGGCCGCTGCTTTACTGGCGGGCTGCTCGGGGATGAGCGATACGCAGCAACGCACCTTGTCGGGCGGAGCCATTGGTGCTGCGGCCGGTGCCGGTATTACGGCGATTGCAGGCGGTAATGCGATCTGGGGCGCCGTCGGTGGTGCGGCGGTTGGCGCCGTGGGTGGTTATGCCTACGATTCGTATGAAAAGTCGAAACAGCGGCAATACAACCAAGGCTATCAGGCGGGTAAAAAGGCGGGCTCCAGCTCGTCGACCGGTAACTGATAGCTGGACCTCGTATCGTCGAAAAACAAAAGCGCCCTCATGGGCGCTTTTGTTTTATGCGACTCGGGTTTGATTGCGCTTAGCTGAGTGGTCTTGCTTCAATGCTGTAGCGTACGGTCGCATCCGAAACCCGCCCGCTCTTCGGTGAACCGATCGTTGCCAGCGGCGTGGCCAGTCCAGCCAACCCGGTATCGGGGCCACCCGGCAGGCTGAAGCCGGGACCGTATTCATAACCGACCCAGTTCATTTCCCAGTAGCCAAAGAGCTTCTTGCGCAGATTCTGCAGGCGGCCGTCGGTCGCCGAGAGGCCTTCCAGTTGTTGCAGGCGAACGACGTCACCCGGATCAACCGGGATCCAGCCATAACCCGGAGTGTGAAATTCGGCGCGGACGCGTTGATCCTTGGTGACATTTCCGGTGGCACCCAACTTGGAGTTCAAACGCGATTCGCCGATGATCTGGCCCCAGATGGCGCGTGCGGGGATATTCAGTGCGCGGCAGATGTTGACGAAGGCGATGGCAACGTCTTCGCTGCGCGGTTGCGCGCAGAGCGTGCGCGGCGGCAGGGCGACTTCGAAAGCTTTGCAACTGCCGGCCAGTGCCTGATCCAGTACCCAATCGTAGATGGCGCGGGCGCGGGGTAGCGGGTCGAGAATACGGCCGACGATACTCTCGGCCAGACGGCGCAGGCTTTCCGCCGTACCTTGATAGCCGGTTTCGCGCACGTTGCGGTCCAGTTCTTCTTCCGATTCATGGAAGAAGGTGCCGCGTTTGGTGATGTCGAACTGACGTGTACGGGTTTCTACGCGCATGGTCAGCGTGACGCTGGGCGTCGACGAACCGCCTTCGACCACGTAAGCATGGAGCTGACTGGCGGGGTCAAAACGGATGCCGGCGTTGCCGCCGCCCGACCATTTGACCGAGGTGACCTGTTGCCAGGGCGTATCCATAGGAATCGGGATCCACAGCGTAGCGTCACCATCATGGCTGACTGATGAAACATCGACAGTCAATTCATAGGGACGCCAGACGCCTCCGCTCAGGGCCAGTTCGGGAGCCAGTTTGGCCGGCACCTTGATCGGTGTCGGACCCGAGCCCGATGGCGCGCGCAGACCACCGCTGCGGCTGGATTTTCTGAGACCGCTGCCACTGCTGGCGGCCTTCTTTTTCGGTGCGGCAAAAGCTGCGCCGGAGGCGAGCAGGCCTCCGAGCAGGAACGTACGTCGTTTCATGCGGCTTAGAGAACCTCGGAAGCAAAGTCGGCGAGGCGCGAACGTTCACCGCGTTGCAGGGTGATATGCCCGGCGTGTGGCCAGCCCTTCATGCGATCTACCACGTAAGTCAGACCGGAGCTACCTTCGGTCAGGTACGGAGTATCGATCTGGGCGATATTGCCGAGGCAGACGACCTTGGTGCCGGGGCCGGCACGTGTGATCAAGGTCTTCATCTGCTTGGGCGTCAGGTTCTGCGCTTCGTCGATGATCAGGAATTTCTGGATGAAGGTACGGCCGCGCATGAAGTTCAGGCTCTTCACCTTGATGCGCGAGCGGATGAGATCGCGCGTCGCGGCGCGTCCCCATTCGCCGCCGTAGGGGCCGCTGTCGTCCTCATTCTTGTTGAGTACGTCGAGGTTATCCTCAAGGGCCCCCATCCAGGGCGTCATTTTTTCTTCTTCGGTACCGGGCAGGAAACCGATATCTTCACCGACCGGCACCGTCACCCGGGTCATAATGATTTCGGAGTAGCGTTTCTGATCAAGCACCTGAGTCAGTGCGGCAGCCAGCGTGAGCAGTGTCTTGCCGGTGCCGGCCTGGCCGAGCAGGGAGACGAAATCGATTTCCGGATCAAGCAGCAGATTCAGCGCGAAGTTCTGTTCACGGTTGCGGGCCATGATGCCCCACACGGCATTCTTGGGATGCGTGTAGTCGATCAGCGTTTCGAGAACGGCGGTCTTGCCGTTGACCTCGCGCACGATGGCTTCAAAGGGTGGGTCGTTCTGATCGTAGAGGAACTCGTTGAGCAGAAAATCCCGGCAGAGCGGGCCGGTGATGCGATAACCCGTGCGCGTCTCCTTTTTCCACGACTCCATGCCGGCGCCGTGCGTATCCCAGAAGTTGGCCGGTAGCTCGGTCGAACCTGCGTAGAGCAGGTCGGTATCTTCGAGGACCTTGTCATTGAAATAGTCTTCGGCCTGCAGACCCAGGGCACGCGCCTTGATGCGCATGTTGATGTCTTTGGAGACCAGAATGACCGCACGGCCGGGATACTTGAGTTGCAGGAAGAGAATAACGCCGAGAATCTGGTTGTCGTATTTGGACGACGGCAACGAGGGCGGCAGCGGCGTGTTGATGGCCTCGGTCTGCAGGAATAACCGGCCAGTGGCCAGGCCCTTGGAAGGCTCGGTGAGCGAAATACCCTGGTCGATTTGTTCGCCGGCGTGCGATACCAGATCATCCAGCGTGCGTGTGACCTGACGGGCGTTACGGGCGATTTCCGACATGCCCTTCTTGTTGTTGTCCAACTCTTCCAGCGTCATCATTGGCACGTAGACATCGTGCTCTTCGAAGCGGAAAAGGCTGGTCGGGTCGTGCATGAGCACGTTGGTATCCAGAACGAACAACTTGGTTGCTACAGGGGCGGGTTTACGTGCCATCAAGATCTCGCAAGGTTGTTAAAGGGACACCACAGGGAGAAACTGCTGCAACGTTGTTTAAGCGTCGCATACCAGGCTCAGATTAGCCCAGAGACTTCACAAAATCCAGTACTTCGGCGGCATGGCCGGGTACTTTAACGCCACGCCATTCTTGCACCAGCTTGCCCTGGGCATCGATGACAAAGGTGCTGCGCTCGATGCCTCTTACCTGTTTGCCATACATATTTTTCAGCTTCATGACACCGAATAGGGTACAAACGGTTTCGTCTGGATCGGAGATGAGTTGATAGGGAATGGCTTGTTTGGCGATAAAGTTGTCGTGCGACTTGAGGCTATCCCGTGAAACGCCGACGATGACGGCGTTCGCCTTGGCGAAATCGTTATTGAGCGCGCTGAACTGCTGGGCTTCGGTCGTGCAGCCGGGTGTGCTGTCTTTCGGATAGAAGTAGAGCACCAGCGTTTTGCCGGCCAATGCCGACAGTTTAAAGTCGCCGCCGGTGGCGGCCGCGCTGAAATTGGGCACCTTCTTGCCGAGTTCTACGGTCATGATAATGCTCCTCAAGTTTAATAAGACGGCTGGTCAACGATGAGTTCGCCAGAGCGACCCGACACTTCGCCCCAGGCGAAGGGATAGACGGGCAACATCTGCTGGGTCAACGTAGCGTGATAATCGCCCATGGTGCCCAGCGTGTGGCCTTGGCCGCGCCATCCGGCCAGCAGGCGATCGAAAATGGGCGCGAGCTTCTGGCCTTCCAGTTCGGCGTGCAGCGTGAATACATGATCCCGTGGACCATGGCGATTCGGGTCGGTCAGGCCAAGCAGATGCTCGTGAACATTGTCGACGGTGAGGCCATCAACGCCGAGAATTTCGTCCAGCGTCGGCAGCGTGGT
>CAZSAE010000105.1:0-4227 GCA_964604765.1 uncultured Dechloromonas sp.
TTGGATAGCCATACTTATCCGCATTGAGCCAGGCTTTGTTGGTATCGATATCCCAGGCGACCGGCAGCGTTTCCTTGAGCGAGTTCCAGCGCGCGTCGGTTTTCCAGCTGGTCCAGGCGCCCGCGACCAGCAGCGCCAACAGGACCGGCAGAAACAACAACGCCTTTTTGCCCACCTTCTGCCAACCGTTGATGTAATGCACGATCACACCGGAGAAGGCCAGCATCCCCAGGCCGATCCAGCCATTACGCGCACCGATGAAGGCGGTGTTGACCACGCAGAAAACGATGAGCGTGATGGATACCGCTCGCCCCCAGGGCAGAAACTTCTTTTGGCGGTCGCGTGCCAGCAGATCACCCACCAGAAACGCGAGCAGCATGTTATTGATGTAACTGTCGGTGGCCCGTGCCCCGGTCACGCTGTGCATGAGCGGCATCTGCCCCGTGCTGAACCAGAGCGCAAGGCACGCCAGGACGTTCCAGAGCACAATGCCGATCAAACCCGCCATGAGTGCGAACAACCATTGTCGGCCCACGGCGGCGTTCTGGTACGCACATCCGGCGCCCAATGCCAGGCCCAGGCTCCAGAACAGTAGATCCTTGACCCACTGGCCTTTCAGTTCCTGCCAGACCCAATGCGCTTCGGGCGCGATCCACAACCCCTGCGCCAAAAACCAGAGCGTCAGCGACCCCAGAAAGATGCACGCCAACGATACCGGTTGCGCATGCATTTCAGACATCAGATCGTGGCGTTTTGGCCAAAACCAACCCACCGTACCGATGAGCAGCAACGCACCAAGTGCGTAGCGCAAGGCGATGGTGTGCTCGATCGGCCAGACAAAAATCAAGGCGGCCAACAACAGGGCAATGGCTTTATCGGTATATCGGGCGATCATGCGCGGCCTCCGGCTAACTGCGTGCGCGCCGCAGCCAAAACCCGGTCGACGGTGACCGCATCCATCGGCGATTCAAAGGTACAGGCCGTCCGCACGGTCGGGTGGTTCACCATGGTTAAACGTTCGGGATAACGCGGCGCCAACAAATATTCGCCTGCCCGCATGCAATGAAACATCACGACGGACGGTGTCCCGAGCGCCGCGGCGATATGACTGGGGCCGGTATCGACGGCGATGTAGAGGTCCAGTTCGTTGATGACGGCGGCACTCTGGCGCAACGAGAGTTTGCCGCTCAGGTTCATCAGATGACCGCCGAGTACACGTTGCAGTGCCCGTATTTTGGCCTCGGGCAATTGGCCGCCGATGAGTACAAAGTCACGATTCGGCTGTTCCGCCTGCAGTTGCTGCACCAGCGATACGAAGTGCTCAATGGGCCAGTCACGGTGTGCGCCGGCCGGATCGCTTTCGACCACCAGCCCGATCCACTGCGGTTCGGTATGGCGGGTGCCTTGAGCCAACAGCGCTTTGGCGGCGGCCGATTCTTCCGGTGTGACGACATAGTCGGTATGACAGCTCTGCGCCTGGGTCTGTGTGCCCTGCTCGACAATATCAAGCATCCATTGTGCCAGCGGTTTGTCATCGGCTTCGCTGAGCAGGTTGGTGTCGTTCGGGAACGGAACAACCTGATCTGCCATGCGATTAGCCGCCTCATCCCGTTGGCGACCGATGACGACGCGTTGGCTCACCCGGCGTGCATATGCCACCAATTCGGCATCGTGCCCCCAGACAAAAGCCTGATCGTAGGGCTTGCGCCGCATCAGTCGGGCGCACCAGCCTTTGAACCGGGCGCTCTTTTTGCTGACACCGCCGACATGATGCAGATACGGCAGATGCTGCAGGACCTCTATGCGTTTGGCGTGACCAAGGAAATCGATCTGTGCGTTCGGGTAAAGGGTTGCGAGATGCCGCAGCGCCGCCGTGGTCAGCAGCGTATCGCCGATTCGCGCCACATGAATGGCGAGAATGCGTTGTGGCGACTTCTGCAATGCCGTCATACCTGTTCGGCCAACCGGCGGAGTTGGCCCAGTGTGGCGTCGAGAATCAGCAGTTGCAGGATCTGCTCGGCCAACGCCGGGCGACGCCGGTATTCGGCGACCAGTGCTTCGGTGCGCTGAGCGTTGATCTGGCCGTTGGTGAGGGCTTCGAGCCGCTGCCCCAGGCCCTCGAAACGCGGCTGCAGATCGTCGCGCAGCCAGGGTTGCAACGGCGGGTTGAAACCACGTTTCTTGATTTCGAACAGCTTCAGCGCGGCTAGACGTTGCGTGACTTCCGCGAAGAGTTTTTTGGCGGGTTGCGTAAAGCGGATATGGTCAGGCAAGGCCATGACGCATTCCACCCAGCGATGATCGAGCAAGGGGGCACGCAGTTCCAGCCCATGCGCCATGGTACACAGATCAGCCTTGCGCAGAATGTATTCCGGCAGGTAGTTATCGGCATCAACGGCCAGCAATTGCTTGATCGGCGGCAGTTGGTTCAAACGGTCAATCGACGGGTAACGCCAGTAGGTGACCTGCGGATTGCGCAATGTCGGCTGAAGGAACGCACGCTGCCCCGGCGTCATACCGGAGAAACGCAGACTGTAGGCCTCCAACCAATTAAGGCGAATTTCTTCGACCAGCTTGCGCCAGCCCTTGCCCGCCATGTCGCGCAAGCGCGGTAGCGGCAGGCGCAATAAACGACGCCAACTCGTGCGCAGATGTTTGCCGATGCGTTTGTAGCCGGCCAGCAGTTCGTCGCCGCCGTCACCGCCGAGAACGACCTTCACATGCTGCGTGGTGGCTTGCGACAGATACCAGGTCGGGAAACTCGACGGGTCGGCAAAAGGTTCGTCCAGATCGGCGATGATCTGCTCGAAATCCTGCGCAATGGTCAATGGGACCGGGATTTCCTGATTCGGCAGAGCCAATGCGTCGGCAATTGACTTGGCGACTGAGGATTCGTCCAGGCTGCTGCCAGGGAACGACGCCGAGAAGGTCTGGATGTGATCGAAGCCCTGTTCCTTGAGCCGGCAGGCGATAGTGCTGGAATCGATACCCCCAGAGAGAAAGACGCCCAGCGGCCGGTCGGCCACGGTGCGGATGCGGATGGCGGTGTCGAGTTCGGTTTGCCAATCGGCGGCTTTGGCCTTGTTTGACTCAGCTTGCCAGTAGCAATGCTTGGTCAGCTGTTGCGTATCGAGTCGATAGTGCAGGTAGTGGGCGTTTTCCAGACGGTGGATGTGCTGGAAGATGGTGCGCGGTGCGGGAATGTAACGGTGCGCCAGGTAGGCATCGATACTTTCCGCCGAAAATTCGCGCTTCGCTTTAGGCACGGCCGGCAGCACCGAGCGCACGAGCGAACCGAAGGCCAAACCACCATTCGCCGTGGTGTAGATTAGCGGCTTAAGCCCCATGCGATCACGTACGAGAAAGATCTCGCGTTTGTTCCAGTCGAGGATGGCGAAAGCAAACATGCCGCGCAAACGAGGTAGCAGCCCTTCCAGCCCCCAGGCCTCATAGCCACGCAGGATGAATTCGGTGTCAGCGTGGGTTTTGAACTGCACGCCTTGTTGGCGCAGCTCGTCAGCGTGCTGTTGCCAGTCGTAAACCTCGCCGTTGTAGCAGAGCCGGACGCTACCATCGTCGTTACTGAAGGGCTGATCTGCTTCGGGACGCGGGTCCATGATGGCAAGTCGCGTGTGGATCAAGGCAACCTCGAACGCAACTTCGAATGCCACATCAGGATTCGTATTGGCTCGCTGGCCTTGTGCGTTCCAGCCGACCACATGTTCGGCATCCGGCCCGCGCCGGCGCAACGCCGACAGCATGGCCTCCAGTGTGGCTGGCACTAGCGCTTGTTGCCCGATGATGCCAGCAATGCCGCACATGATTAGCGCTTGGCCTCTGCTGCAATAACCTTACGAAAGACACCTTCCATACGATCCAGCATGATGTCGATGCCGAAGTTAGCTTGTGCGTATTCGAGCGACGCGGCGGCAAACTGCTGACGCAGCGCTTCGTCCTGCATGAGGCGGCGCAGGTTCTCGGTGAGCTTGTACACATCCTTCGGCGGCGTCATGAGGCCGGTCAGGCCATCCTGCAGCGCTTCGCCGATGGCGCCGATGGGCGTACTGATCGCCGGTTTGCCGCAGGCCATGGCCTGCATGAGTCCTTGCGGCACACCCTCTTCGCCATAGGATGGCAGCACGAACAGATCAATACAGGCCAACCACTCGGGCACGTTGTCCTGATTGCCGACCAAGTAAACCGAGTCGCGCATGCCGAGTTCGTCGA
>CAZSAE010000106.1:0-4206 GCA_964604765.1 uncultured Dechloromonas sp.
TTGCAGGGTGACGAAGTCTTTGAGGTCGTCGTCGTTGAGCGGGTTGGTTTTGCCGAGGTTGCGACCGGGGTCGAGCTGGTAGTACCAGACCTGGCGCGTGGGCGCGCCTTTCTCGAAGAAGAGCACGACAGTTTTAACGCCGGCGCCCTGGAAGGTGCCACCCGGGCAATCGAGCACGGTGAACAGGTTGCAGCTTTCGAGCAGCAGCTTGCGCAGGCTGACCGAGGCGTTGTCGGTATTGGAGAGAAAGGTGTTCTTGATGACGACGCCTGCCCGGCCGCCGGGCTTGAGCATTTTGATGAAGTGCTGCAAGAACAGGAAAGCGGTTTCGCCCGTGCGAATCGGGAAGTTTTGCTGTACTTCCTTGCGCTCTTTGCCGCCAAACGGCGGATTGGCCAGAATGACATCGACCCGGTCTTTGTCTTGAATATCCGCGAGGTTCTCGGCCAGGGTATTGGTGTGGACGATGTTGGGCGCTTCAATGCCATGCAGAATGAGATTCATGATGGCGATAACGTAGGCCAGCGATTTCTTCTCTTTGCCGTAGAAGGTTTTTTCTTGCAGGGTTTTCAGGTCCGCCGTGCTCAGGTTGCCCTGCTTGAGGTAATCGAAGGCTTCACACAAGAAGCCGGCCGAGCCGACGGCCCCGTCATAGATCTTCTCGCCGACTTTGGGCTGCAGCACCTGGACGATGGCGCGAATGAGTGGACGTGGCGTGTAGTACTCGCCGCCGTTACGCCCGGCGTTACCCATGTTTTTGATTTTGGCTTCGTAGAGGTGCGAGAGTTCGTGCTTCTCGGTCTGGGAGCGAAAACGCAGTTCGTCGATGCGGTCGATGATTTCGCGCAGGTTGTAACCGCTATGAATCTTGTTCTTGATCTCGCCGAAGATTTCACCGATTTTGTATTCGATGGTGTTGGGCCCGCTGGCGCGTTGTTTGAAGCCGTGCAGATACGGAAACAGCTTGCGATCGACGAAGTCACGCAGGTCATCCCCAGTGAGCGCCTTGTTGTGATCCAGCCGCCCCTCGGCGTCTTTGGGCGCCGCCCAGACACCCCAACGGTATGCCTCATCGAGGATGTAACTGTAGGGACGATTTTCCAGCGCAGCTTCGGCGGCTTTGTCCTGCTCCAGACCGTCTAGGTATTTGAGAAACAGCAGCCAAGAGGTCTGTTCGGTGTAATCGAGTTCGGTGGTGCAACCGGCTTCCTTGTGCAGGATGTCGTCGATATTACGGAAGGTTTGTTCAAACATTGAAAGGCGTCATTCGAAATAGATTGGCACAGCCAGCAAGTCGCTATGATAACTGGGCCTCAGTCACCGAGTCGCTACGTCCCGCAGTAGGTTACATATGGCTCGAAGTTTGCTGGGGGTGGTTTAGCGTAAACGCTGGTTTCGTGGGCAATGTCGTAGGGCGTGGCGCAAGCCTTGAGCAGTTCGTGAAACCGGGTCATGTCGCCCTGCTCTGCGTCATCCAGCGCAGCTTGCACCAAGTGGTTGCGCGGGATAACAACAGGGTTCATCTGTGCCATGAGCGCCAGCGCCGCCTGCTGGCTGCCGGGTTGTTGGTCGATCAGGCGCCGCCAGCGCTCTAGCCACTGCTGGAAGGATGGATCGAGCGTTTCGGGCTGCAAGAGGGCGCGAAAGCTGTTGGTCATGTCGGCTCTGGACATTGCGAGCTGCTCCAGAAAATCGGTGCCGAGTTGGTCGATGTCGGCGCTACGCGCTTTAAAGCCGAGTTTGTTGGCCAGACCATTGCGCCAGGCGCTGTCGTAATGCGGTGCGTAGGTATCAATGGCCGTTTGAGCGAGTTCGAGAGCTTTGCTCTCGTCGGCATCGAGCAAGGGCAAAAGGCTTTCAGCGAAGCGACACAGATTCCAATGACCAATGGCCGGCTGATTGCCGTAGGCATAACGCCCCTGCCGGTCAATGGAACTGAAAACGGTCGCCGGGTCATAGACATCGATGAAGGCGCAAGGGCCGTAGTCGATGGTTTCGCCAGCGATACTGACATTGTCGGTGTTCATTACACCGTGCACGAAGCCGAGCAGCATCCAGCGGGCGATCAGCGCTGCCTGACGCTCGATGACGCGTTCCAGCAGTCCTAGATAGGGGTTGGCGCGATCCTTGAGGTCCGGGTCATGGCGTTGAATGGTGTAATCGGCCAACGCCCTTAGACAATCCGGCCCCTGCATGGCGGCGAACTGAAAGGTGCCGACGCGGATATGGCTGGCCGCGATGCGGGCGAGTATGGCGCCCGGCAAGGCACGATCGCGATATACCGGTTCGCCGGTGGTCATGACCGCCAAGCTGCGCGTGGTCGGCACACCCAGTGCGTGCATGGCCTCACTGATCAGATACTCACGCAACATGGGCGCCAGCGCGGCACGCCCATCGCCGCCCCGAGCGTAGGGCGTGGCGCCCGAGCCCTTGAGCTGAATGTCGAAACGCTCGCCGTCAGGCGCGATGATTTCGCCGAGCAGTTGTGACCGCCCATCGCCCAGAATGACGAAATGACCAAACTGATGACCCGCGTAGGCTTCAGCCAACGCAAGCCGTGCGTCGGGCATGTCACAACCGGCCAATAGGCGAATACCCGCTGGCGTCGATATCGCCAACGGATTCAGCCCCAGGCGCACAGCCAGCGGCTCGTTCAACACCTGGAGCGCCGGCGCACGCACGGGTCGCGGCGCCACCCGGGTGTACATCACCGCCGGCAGATCGGCGTAACTGAATGCCAGGCCGGACAGGGCCTGGCGTTGGGATGCGTCAGTTGAGGACTTGCTTGAGCTCATAGCTGACGGATTCGGCATCCACCATGTCGAGCAAATCATTCATGAATGCTTCGCTGACGTCGTTATTCCACGCCCCCGCAAGCTCTTTGGCGACCATGGGCTCGAAGGTGAGGTCCAGATAGGTGTCATCCGCCACTTTTAGGACGCCGACCCCCTCTTCGGTTTCAACGATCTGCCATTCGTCAGGAACGGTCATTTCGAGTTCAATACTGACATATAGTTTTTTGCTCATGGCGTTCTCCCAAGGAATTCGATCATCATAGGCTAAATCCTTGTGCTGCAATGCAAAATGACAAAATCATGACACGAATTAGTCATGGCTAATCGAAGAAAATAGGCAAATAGCTGTGTTAGGATTGAACGTTTAATTGGTTAACCAACAAGAAACCTTATGGCAACGACCCAATCCAAGACGTCTGCACCGAAGGCCGCCAAGGCCAAGGCTAAAACCCCCGTTAAGGCCGTTGCCAAACCCGCCAAAACAGCGATTAGCAAAACAGGGAAGACGCCGGCCAAGACTCCTGTTAAAGTAGCGGCCGCGAACAAACCGGTCAAGGCACCGGCCAAGACGGTTGCCACTAAAGCTCCCGTCAAAGCCAGCGCTCCCAAGAAGAGCGCCGTCCCTGCACCCAAATCCACCGCCAAGCCGACGGCCAAGGCCGCTCCGGCGAAAGCTTCAGTATCAACTCCTAAAACGACCCAAACACCCGTGAAGTCTGCAACCACCCAAACGACCGCTAACCCATCCTTCAAGCCTTACGTTGCAAAAAAGGGCGAGATTTACATGAGCAAGGATCAGCTTGCTCACTTTGCCGACATTCTGACTCGCCTGAAGAGCGAGTTGATGGCCGATATCGAACGCACGGTACACACCATGCAAGACGAGCAAACGGTGTTTGCCGACCCGAATGATCGCGCCAGCCAGGAAACCGACATGGCTCTGGAGCTGCGCAACCGCGACCGCGAACGCAAGCTGATCAAGAAGATCGAAGAAACGCTGTCGCGAATCAAGGCCGATGACTACGGTTTTTGCGACAAGTGCGGTATCGAGATCGGTATTCAGCGCCTGGAGGCGCGCCCGACCGCCACGCTGTGCATTGATTGCAAGACGCTGGAAGAACTGCGCGAGAAGCAGGTGGCAAAATAAAAATCGCCAAGTAACCCGGGGTAGCCCCAACGCAAAAGGCCAGTCGATTGACTGGCCTTTTTTGTAACTGCAGGTCGGGCAGCCCGAGAAAACCCGGTTGCCCTTCCCTTGCTTGCTTAGGCTGCCGGCGGTGCAGCGTCCAGCAGGGCCTTCATCGACAGCTTGATGCGGCCGCGGTCGTCTGTTTCCAGAACCTTGACGCGAACCTTCTGGCCTTCCTGCAGGTAGTCGCTGACCTTCTCGACACGCTCGTTGGCGATTTGC
>CAZSAE010000107.1:0-4139 GCA_964604765.1 uncultured Dechloromonas sp.
ATCTGCGTCTGCATGTTCTGGACCATTTTCTGACTTTGATCCATGTAGGTCGACATCAGCGTCTGCATGGCCGGTCCCTGAAAATTCAGGAATTGCGACCACAGATCGCTACTGTTGCTGTTGCCTTGCATCTTTTTCTGGAAGTCGACAAAAGCTTTCATGTTGGTTTCCAGATACTGACCCAAAACCGACTGCATCGCGTTGCCATAGAAGCGAATCATCTGCGACAGCACTTCGCTACTGAAAATCGGCACGCCGCCACTTTCCTCTTCCAGAATGATCTGTAGCAGGATGGCGCGCGTCAGATCGTCGCCGGTCTTCGCGTCGACCACCATGAAGTTCTCGTGTTGCAGCACCAACTCCTTGATATCAGCTAGCGTGATGTAGGCGCTGGTACGCGTGTCGTACAAACGGCGATTCGGATACTTCTTGATCAAGCGTTGCGTTTCAGTCATGCGTTCAGCACTCCGGTGTGTCGTGTCGATCGAAATTCACGTTGTCAGATTTACGCGAACGTAGATCTTATTTTGCAACGCATTATAAAACCAAAAGCCCTGTCGAGCAAAACGCGACAGGGCTTTTAAATCAACGAGATGCAATCGGCATATCACCGATGCACCGCATCTAAACAGGTTACTGGTAGTATAAACCGCCGTTGATGTTCATCGTAGCACCGGTAATAAAGCCCGCCAGATCCGACGCCAGGTAAACAGCCAGACCCGCAATCTCTTCCGGCTGCGCCAGGCGCTTCATCGGTACGGTGTCGACAATGCTTTGCAGGATGTCTTCACGGATGGCCATGACCATCTTGGTGGCGACATAACCCGGCGCGATGGCATTAACCGTCACGCCCTTGGTGGCCATTTCGGCCGCCAGCGCTTTGGTGAAACCAATCAAACCGGCCTTGGCGGCCGAGTAGTTGGTCTGACCGGCCTGACCCTTGACGCCGTTAACCGACGAGATGTTGATGATGCGACCCCAGCCCTTTTCGGCCATTTTGGCAGCGAACGGGTTGGTGACATTAAACACGCTGTTCAGGTTGGTGTTGATCACGGCGTTCCACTGACCCTGATCCATCTTGGTAAAGAACTTGTCGCGGGTGATACCGGCATTGTTGATGAGCACATCAATGACACCGCCAGCCAGCTTTTCTGCTTCGGCCGCAGCGGCAACACATGATTCGTAATTGGTCACATCACAGGAAACGGGGATAAAGTTGCTGAAACCTTCCGCTTTTTGCTCAGCCAGCCAGGCTTCCTTATCGTCGAACTCCGGATGATAGGCGGCAACAACTTTGTAGCCGGCCTTGTCGAATGCTTGACAGAAGGCGGTGCCGAGGCCACCCATGGCGCCGGTGACGAATGCGATGTGCTGAGACATGTACAAATCCTTTCGGAGAAAAATCATGAAAACTGGCTGTAATTACAGCCCCGGGATGACCCGCTTCGAGCTAGTTTATCCCTACTGATTGCGCGCCGCAACAATTGTTACCAAATTGTCACAATGACAGGCGATGTGCCGGTCATTAATTGAGATTAAGAATCAACGCGATTTAACATAACGGCCGGGCGCCGGTTCGATAGCCGGATAGTTTTTATTACCCAACGCCTTGGGGGCCGACCGATCGCCGCCCTTAAGCGGCTCCAACCAGGCCGCCCAGTCCTGCCACCAGCTACCGGGCTTTTCCTGTGCGGTACTCAGCCAATGCGCCGCATCACCATTCAGGTCGCCATCGACCCAGTAGTTCCGGCGGTTTTTACTGGCCGGATTAATCACGCCGGCAATGTGGCCGCTGGCGCCGAGCACAAAACGATGCGGCCCAGGGAGCAAACGCGTGACCAAATAGGCCGTTTGCCACGGGACAATATGATCCTCGCGTGCGGCAAATAGATACGTCGGGGCCTGAATCTGGCCGAGGTCGACGCCTTCGCCGCAAAGTCGCACTTCCCCCGGGATGCGTAGCTTGTTTTCCAGATAGGTGTTGCGTAGGTACCAGCACGCCATGGGCCCCGGCAGTCCGGTGGAATCTGCATTCCAGTAGAGAATATCGAAAGCCGGCGGTGTGTTGCCGAGCAGATAATTACCCGAAACATAGGGCCAAATGAGGTCGTTCGGACGCAGCGACGAGAACATGGAGGCCAGTTCTCGCCCTTCAAGCAGCCCGCCCTGCCCGATCGCCGCTTCACGCGCGGCGACCGATGGCTCGTCGACAAAAATATCGATATCGCCCGTATCGGCAAAATCCAGCATGGTGGTCAGTAACGTGAGCGACGCCGCCGGTTGTTCGCCGCGCGCCGCCAACACGCCTAGCGCGGACGCGAGCAAGGTGCCGCCTATGCAGAAGCCGAGCATGTTCATCGTTTTGCTACCGGAGATAGCCTGAACGACGGGAATCGCGGCAAAGGGTCCCAATTGCAAATAATCGTCCCAGGTGCGTTTTGCGTCTTCACGCCCCGGGTTTTTCCACGAAATCAGGAATACCGAATGCCCTGCCTCGACTGCATACCGCACCAACGACGATTCCGGTTGCAGATCCAAGATGTAAAAGCGGTTGATACACGGCGGCGTAATCAACAAGGGGCGCTTGCCAACTTTGGCCGTCAGCGGCTTGTACTGGATCAGCTGGATCAGTTCGTTCTCGAAAATCACGGCGCCTTCGGTCGTCGCCAGATTCTTGCCGACTTCAAAGGCCGTTTCATCAGTCGTGCTGATGCGTCCTTTGGCCAGATCCCGCAGCAGATTGTTGATGCCTTCGGTGATCGACTTGCCTTCCGTGGCCAGGGCCTTTTGAATCACCTCCGGATTGGTCGCCGCAAAATTGCTCGGCGACAAGGCTTCGACAAACTGCGTGGTCAGAAAACGCAGGCGCGCCGCTTCTTTCGTGTTTTCAGCCGGCAATGTATCGGCCAGCCGGGTCAAAAATCGACTATTCAGCACGTAGGCCTGGCGCATATAGTCATGAATCGGGCTCGATGACCAGACCGCCGCCGAAAAACGCTTGTCCTTGGCGACTTCAGGCACGACCGGCGGCGCATCCTCGGCGCGTTGCTGGTTCAACATCTGCGTCCAGAGTTCTTTATGGGCGGCCATCAAGTCGGCGACCAGCGGTTGCATCTTTTCAACCGACGGGATCAACATTTCCGGTGCAGGGGCGCGTTCCTGCGACATTTTTTCTTGCAGGAAGCGGCTATAGGCCTCGGTCAACGTCTCAATTTGTTTCGGCAAATCGGCGATGCCCTGCATCCCCGGCCAGAACGGCGTCTGAAAATTCATCATGCGTGACTTCCTCCGATCAACCACTGCACACCTTGGATCGACAAGACCCCGAGCAGAATCATCACCATTTGCAAGGCGGTCGCCTTGATCTCGGCGCGCTTGTGCAAGCCCGGAATCAGATCGGCGACCGATACGTAAATCATGCTGGAAGCTGCCAACGCCAACAGGAAAGGCACCCATACCGCCATGCCGGAAAACAACCAGTAGGCCAACACGGCTCCGGTCAGGGTGGCGATACTGGTTAATAGATTCAGAAAGATCGCCTTGACGCGGCTAAAACCCGAGTGGATCAAAATGACAAAATCGCCGGTTTCCTGCGGAATCTCGTGCGCAATGATCGCGAGTGCCGTAACGATGCCGATCTCGACCCCGCCCATGAATGCCGCAGCAATCAGAATCCCATCGACGAAGTTATGCACGGCGTCGCCCAACAGAATCAGCCAGCCCGAGGCGCGCGAGTTATGCGTGTGCGCGGGTAGTTCATGCGCTTCGCAGTGGTGCTCATGGCAATGGCGCCAGAGCACCAGCTTTTCTAGCAAAAAGAAAAACAGGATGCCTGCCAAAACGGTCATTAGCACGGCATCGATCAGATCGTCGCGGCTGGCATGCTCCAACGCATGCGGCAAGAGATCCAAAAACACCGCGCCCAACATGGCGCCGATCGCGTAGGACACCATTACCGGTACGATCCGCGGGTGGGTCGCCAGCGACACCAGTAGCGACACCACGGTACAGGCCAGCGACCCGGCAAGGCACATCAGAACAATCCAGGTCAGCGGGGAGAAGCTCATGGGGTATTGGGGAAAACAACGTCGAGGGCTTGCATTATAGAATGCTCTGGCTTTATTCCTTCCTTATTCCTT
>CAZSAE010000108.1:0-2604 GCA_964604765.1 uncultured Dechloromonas sp.
TTCTGCGTAAAGTTAGCACCCTGCGTGCACTGCCCTTGATCCGCAGCGCAATCATAATTACTGGTCATGCTGCCGTTCTGTTTGTTCCAGAACATTTCGCCTTGCAGCTTCAGGTTCTGATTGGTCGGGTTGCCAAAGGGTGCCCAGCGATAAATAAAATCTGCGATCCAAACCGTGTTGCCACCTGTAAAACCGAGTTGCTGTTTTTGGCTTGGGTCTGCCGGATTGTTATTAGTCAGCGTATACGTCGCCTGATTCGCCGAAGAGCCACTGCCCGTGGCTGAGCGCACGAAACTCACGCCGCCTTGCCACGAATGCGATTCGCCCATGTCGCCACCCGCCTTGGCATACAGCGTGCCCAGACGCGGTTTGTTCTGGTTGTAATTGCCGTTGTAGGTTTCGCCGTAGGCTGTCGAACCCTGCGCGATCTCGCCGCCCAGTTTTAACAGCACGCGATCCGTCGGCGCGATCCAGCTGAGTTGCATACCAGTTTCATTGAGCTGACCGCCAAACACGCTCTTGTAGACGAGCGGCAGATCGACGAAATCCCATTGGTGCGGATGTTTGTCGTTCAGATAGCCGACGCTCGACCAGTATTTGCCGGCCTTGACCTTGGTGCCCCAGGGCAGCCCCAGCGTTTCGGCATAGGCTTCCTCGGTACGTACCGCTGTGCTGCTGCCGGTTTGCTCCAGAACGAAGCGTGCCTCGGCGCGGAACAGATTATCAACCGCGCCGGAAATGGCGAGTTCGGTTTCACCGATCGAGAAGCCGCGCGGGATTCCTTCGGCAGCCGTTGGCAATGTGCCGGCATAGACGTTCTCCGGATTCTGGCTCTGCGCCGCATACTTGGCGTCCAGAATCAGCGATGCGCCAAACTGTAACGTGCGGTCGTTCTGGCCCAGATTCGGGAGTGTCTGCGCCACTGCGGCAGCCGGCGGTGGCGCCACAGCCGTAATCGCTGCTTCAACCGACTCGGTCTTTGCGATAGCTTGCGGAGTTTTTCCGGTGTTCACCGGCTTTGCCAAGGCGCCAGTCCCAGTGATGGTGGTTGCGGCGACGGCCTTGGGCGGCGCATCGTTGCTGCGCGTTTGATTGGCAAGCTGCACATTCTCGCGCTGGAGTTGCTGAACCTGCTGTTCCAGATTGGCGATACGTTGTTCGTAATCGTTTTTGATCTGGCGCAGGCTAGCCTGGATCTGGTTTAGCTGCGACTGCACATCCTCCTGGGCATGGAGCGGAGTGCTCACAAGGGCGACGGCAAGGAAAAAGGCGCGCAATAGCGCGCGGCAAAAAGAGTGCGACATGATGGTTCATTCCTGAAAAGACAACAGCAGCCACCACGGGGGTCCGGGCGCTGATCAACGACGGGCTTCAGGAAAGAACGGGGGGTGCGCGCTGGCTGGCGCGTTCAGGCGTCAGATAGGGAGTATTGGGCGCCAGCGCCTGCAATTCAAACGTGCGAACGGTCTGGACGGCGATAGTTATCGCATCAGTGATTAAACCGGCGCCATGTGCCTGGTGTTCGAGACAGGTCATGCAGCTGGCCGATTCCGGCATGCTCACGGGCTCGTTGATCGTCGTGGCGGCGACTACCGGTTTGGCCGCGTGCTCCACCACGTGACGCGTCAACCCGAATTGCGTCACCAGCAACGCGCAGACCAACACCCAAGCCAGCAATAGGCCGACCTTGGGTGCGAGTTTGGGTTGGAAAGTCTGACGCATCAAAGACATAGGCCGCAGATTCTACCGCAAAGCGGGGCGCGCTGCTGGCGATCAGGTTTTAAGGAAGCCTTCGGCGTGGCCGAACCAGCGATCCATGTGGATGTCGGTGAGTGCAGGTCGAGTGTGGGTTTCTTCGCGCAGCATCTGGTCGGCGATTTGCTGGGCAACTGGAATCAGATCAGCGTCGCGTTCCAGATCGGCATAGCGCAGCATCGGCACGCCGCTCTGCCGTTTGCCGATGAGCTCGCCGGGGCCGCGCAGTTGCAGATCTGCCTGCGCGATCGCGAAACCGTCGGTGTTCTCGAAAATAATGCGTAATCGTTCCTTGGCCGTCTGCGAGAGTGGCAGCCCCTGCGACTGCCCAAACATCAGAATGCAGCTGCTCTCACGTTGGCCGCGCCCAACGCGGCCGCGTAATTGGTGTAACTGGGCGAGGCCAAAGCGCTCGGCATGCTCGATCACCATCAGGCTGGCGTTGGGTACATCGACGCCAACTTCGATGACCGTCGTTGCGACCAGCAGCTGTACGTCGCCGTCGGCAAAGGCGCGCATCGTCATCGCCTTCTCATCGGCCTTGAGTCGGCCGTGCACCAGACCCACCCGGTATTCGGGCAATGCGTCGCTGAGCAGTGCATGCGTATCAATCGCTGTTTGTAGCTCCAGCGTTTCCGATTCCTCAATGAGGGGGCACACCCAGTAGCATTGCTCGCCGGCAGCGATGGCGTTGCGGATCGCCGCAATCACCTCGTCACGGCGCATGTCGGAGACAAGCCGTGTGCGGATCGGCGTACGTCCCGGCGGTAGTTCGTCGATCACCGAACAATCCAGATCGGCGAAGTAGCTCATCGCTAGGGTGCGCGGAATCGGCGTCGCCGACATCAT
>CAZSAE010000108.1:2704-4075 GCA_964604765.1 uncultured Dechloromonas sp.
GCCATGAACGCCACCTGATACCCGGCTTCAATCGCCTGACACGCGGCCAATGCGGCAACGATGGTCTTACCGCTGCCCACGTCGCCTTGCAACAACCGCTGCATCGGATGGCTTTCGTTGAGGTCCACGCAGATTTCGCCGTAGACGCGTTCCTGCGCTTGGGTCAGGGCGAAGGGTAAGCGTTTTAACAAGGCACTGGTCAGCGACCCATTGCCGCGCAATACCGGCGCGCCCTTTTGACGGCGGGCCAGCCGTGCCTTACGCAGTGACAGTTGCTGCGCCACCAGTTCTTCGATGCAAACGCGCTGCCAGGCAGGGTGAGAGCGCGCATTGAGTGCACCGACGTCCACATCCGGTGGCGGGGCGTGCAGAAACTGCAGCGCCTCGTTCAGCGGCGGTAGATGCGACGTGTGGTCCGATGTGTCGTCATTGCGCGGCAGCGTCTCTGCGAGCGCCAGATCTTTGAGCGCCTTACCGATGCGTTGCCGCAACTGCGCTTGCGAAACGCCGGCCGTGGTCGGGTATTGCGGCGTTAACGTGTCCGCAGGGGCTCCAATCGAATCTGCCTCGCTCGGCTTGCTGATCGTCGGGTGCACCAGTTCCGGCCCCAGATAACCGCTGCGCAGTTCGCCCCAGGCGTGTAGCGTCAGCCCCTCGTCGCGGGCGCGTTCAAATTGCTTCGTCTGGCTGCCGTAGAAATTGAGAAAACGCAGATTGGCGCGGCCGCTATCGTCTTCCACCTGCACCAACAACTGACGTCTGGGTCGGAAGGCGACGGTAACATTACGCACACGCACGGCAAACAGCGCCGGGCCGGCGGCGGGCGCCTCGCTCAACAAGGTGATGCGTGTCTGGTCCTCGTAACGCAGCGGCAGATGCAGCGCGAAGTCGAGCGGGCGGCGTAAACCTAACTTCTCCAAGCCAGCGGCCAAAGTGCTCGCCGTCTTGCTGGGTTTGGCCGACGCAGGTTTTTTGGCAGTCGTGCCGGGTGCGCCTGCGCGGGCCATCAGGTCAAAACAGTTAGAGCACCAGGACAGCGTCGGCTTCCACCTGCGCGCCACGCGGCAGGGCGGAAACGCCCACAGCGGCGCGTGCCGGGAACGGCTCGCTGAAATACTTGGCCATCGTTTCGTTCACCTTGGCAAAGTTGCCAAGATCAGTCAGAAACACATTCAGCTTCACGATATGGTTCAGCGAACCGCCGGCCGCTTCAGACACGGCCTTCAGGTTTTCAAAAACCTGCGTGATCTGCGCGTCGATGCCATCGACCATCTCGCCGGTGGTCGGGTTCAGGCCGATCTGGCCCGAAAGGTACACTGTGCCGTTGACGTTCACGGCTTGCGAATAGGTGCCAATCGCGGCAGGGGCTTT
>CAZSAE010000109.1:0-4031 GCA_964604765.1 uncultured Dechloromonas sp.
GTGATTGAACAAACGGCCGCCAAGTACCACGAGGCCTTTGAGAAACTCACCGGACAGAAAGTCGTTGAATAACACCCTTTCCGGAAACACATAACAACAGCATCACAGGAAGCCCCGACATGAATCCACTCCTCGATTTTGCGGGGCTTCCCCGCTTTGACGCCATTCAACCCAGCGACGTTCAACCGGCCATCAGCCAACTGATCGCCGAAGCACGCGCTGAAGTTGCACGACTGCTCGATCCAAAGGTGCCCGCGACCTGGAACGATTTCGCCCAACCGCTGCAGGACAATCTGGAACGATTGTCGCGCGCCTGGGGTATCGTCGGTCATCTGCACAGCGTGAACGACATTCCGCCCTGGCGTGAAGCCTATAACGCCATGCTGCCGGAAGTGACCCGCTTCTATGCCGAACTCGGCCAGAATCTGGAACTCTTCAAGCGTTATCAGGCAATGGCCAGCAGCCCGGAATTCGCCGCGCTCAGCCCGGCGCGCCAGCGCATTCTGCAAAACGAGATCCGTGATTTCCGTCTCTCGGGTGCTGAATTGCCCGATAGCGAAAAACCACGTTTCCAGGCATTGCAGGAACGTCTATCGCAACTGGCCGCCAAGTTCTCAGAGAATCTGCTGGACGCGACCAATGCGTTCCAGCTCGACGTGACCAACGAGGCTGAGCTCGATGGTCTGCCGGCCGATGTCAAAGCGGCCGCCAAGGCCGCTGCCGACAAAGCCGGCATTGCCGGTTGGCGTTTCAGCCTGCACGCGCCTTCCTATCTACCGGTGATGCAGTACGCGATCCATCGTCCGCTGCGCGCCCAGATGTACCGCGCCTATGCCGTGCGCGCCAGCGAGTTCGCCGACTGCGCCAGCAAACCGGAATGGAACAACGCCACGCTCATCGACGAGATTCTCAAGCTGCGTTCTGAAATGGCGCAGATGCTCGGCTACCAAAGCTACGCCGAGGTCTCTTTGGTCCCCAAGATGGCCGACAGCGTGCCGCAGGTGCTGGCCTTCCTGCATGATCTGGCGCAACGTGCCAAGCCCTACGGTGCCGCCGACCTGGCCGAACTGACCCAGTTCGCCAAAACTGAACTCGGTTTTGATACGGTCGAACCCTGGGACATCGCCTATATCTCGGAAAAACTCAAACAGGCCCGCTACAGTTTCTCGGATGACGAAGTGAAACAGTACTTCCCGGAACCCAAGGTGCTGGGTGGTTTATTCAGCGTGATCGAACGTCTGTTCAGTGTGCAAATTGTTCCGGACACGGCGCCTGTCTGGCACCCCAGCGTGCGCTTCTTCCGGATTAACAAGGGTGAGCAACTGGTCGGCCAGTTTTATCTCGATCTGTACGCTCGCGAAGAAAAACGCGGCGGCGCCTGGATGGACGAAGCGCTCACGCGGCGTCGTACCCAAAATGGCATCCAAACGCCGGTTGCCTATCTCAATTGCAACTTCCCGGCGCCCGTCGAAACAGATGGCAAACTCAAACCCGCCACCTTCTCGCACGATGATGTGATCACGCTGTTCCATGAAACCGGCCACGGTCTGCATCACATGCTGACCCAGGTCGAAGATCTGGCCGTCTCCGGCATCCATGGGGTGGAATGGGACGCGGTCGAACTGCCGTCGCAGTTTATGGAGAATTTCTGCTGGGAGTGGTCGGTCCTGCAAGACATGACGGCGCACGTCGATACTGGTGAACCACTACCGCGCGCACTCTACGAGAAAATGCTGGCCGCCAAGAACTTCCAGAGCGGACTGTTCACACTGCGCCAGCTGGAATTCGCGTTATTTGATCTGCTCATTCATAACGACCCGACGTGCCGCACGCCCGTGCTCGACGTGCTGGCGCAAGTGCGCGAGGAAGTGGCCGTCATTCAACCGCCGGCGTGGCACCGTTTTCCCAACAGCTTCTCGCATATCTTCGCGGGCGGTTATGCGGCGGGCTACTACAGCTACAAGTGGGCCGAAGTACTCTCGGCCGATGCCTTTGCCGCTTTTGAAGAAAGCGGTGATCCGGTCGACCCGGGCACCGGCGCGCGCTTCCTCAAGGAGATTCTGTCCGTCGGCGGCTCACGTCCGGCCATCGAATCCTTCCGTGCCTTCCGCGGACGCGATCCGCAAGTCGACGCCTTGCTGCGTCACAGTGGCATGACCGCAGACGCCGCCTAGAAAAAATAAAAGCCGAAACCATGCAACCCGGGGATATCGCCACCAAAACACTGATCGATGCGCAACAGATCGTCCAGACGGTCGCTTTATGGGAGAACCTGGCCGTCGGCGCGGTCACGCTCTTCGTCATGCTCTGGATCAACGTCTTTTTTCAACGCAGGATTTCTCTGGCTTATGAAATTCGTGCCCGCATTAATCTGTACCGGCAACGTTACAACCTCGTTTTCCTGAACTATTTTGTTTCGATTATCGGGTTGATCATGGTGCAGACGCTGGCGATCGCGGTCTGGGCACTGATGCTGCGCGTGATGGGCCTGATCGATGACCCACTGGATGCCATTCTTTTTGCCGGCAGCTGCTACACCACGATCGGCATCGTCTCCGATGTCATGCCGCCCGGCTGGAAATTGCTCGCCCTGTTTATTGCGCTGTCGGGATTGTTCTCGATCGCCCTGAGTACCGCCGTTATGCTGAGCATGAGCCCGTTGTTCCGCTATGCCTGGATGAAAAAGCATGCCAATCGAATCAACAAAAAATTGAACAAGTGGGGAATCTCCATGCCCGAGCTTGAAGAACCTCTCGGTGAATTCATGAATAGAGACCGATCGGCCAACCCCATCCAATCCACGTCCAAAGAACACCACTGACCTTAAGATGAGCCTGATCACCTTCCGTTCACCAACTCAGGGCAGCGTCATCATGTTCGGCAACGATGCCGAACAACTTCGGTTGGCGCTCGATCTGCCCGAATCTGGCGAGATCACGACCGCGCAGCTGCCGGCGCTGATCGCGCGCCTTCAGGCCGCAATGGACGCCGATAAAACGGTGAACCCCATCGTCTGGCCCGAAGAGCAAGATGCCGACATCGACAAGGAGGCACCCGTCGTCATCCGCTTTTCGCAACGCGCCGCCCCCATGTTGCAACTGATGGAACGCTGTCTCGCCGCCACCGAGACCATCCGCTGGCCAGCCTGAGCGCTCTTTAAACCACGAAGGGCAGACCGCCCTCCTGCGTCACAAGTCGTTCGACTAACGGCGTCAGATCCAAGCCGGTTCGTTCCTTGAGTTCCCCGGCTCGATCGCGCAGTGCTGACTCATCTAACGACACCGTCTCATGCTCGGCACCCAACGCAATCATATTGCCGCCGGGCGATTGCGGCAACAAACGGCTCCGACCGGCAAAGGCCGAATCCAAGGCCAGGCAACTCTGCAAAAAATTCGGGCTACGACTTAGAAAATTACACACCAGCAGACCACCCGGCGCCAAGCGCTCCCGACCCTGCTGATAGAAACCGAGACTCTCGAGCTCCCCCGTGCGTCCATCCGCATCAAAGCCATCGACCAGAATCAGGTCAAAGGTCTCGGTGGAGGCCAACATCCATTCTGCGCCCTCCGCCACCACGATCTGCAAACGCTCGCTCTCCGGCGGGAGGTTAAAGCCCTGACGTGCTGCCGCAACCACGGCTCCAGACTGTTCGATCACGGTCTGGCGCGCATCCGGCAGATAACGGTGAATAAACCGTACCAGCGACCCCGCGCCCAGACCGATCTGCAATATCTGGCGCGGCACCTCGGGCCAGGTCGCTGAGAGCAGCAACGCGGCCATCATCTCGCGCGTATAAACCAGCTCCAGGTCCCACGGGCGCGCGATACGCATCGCGCCTTGCACCCAGTCCGAGCCGAAATGCAGCGAGCGAACGCCTCGGGCTTCACGGATTTCTACAGGGAAACTCATCGTTTTGGTGAACCTGAACCCATTCCTTTTTTATCAATATTAACCACAGAGGAATGGAAGTAACTACTGGTGCCTCGGGTCGGAATCGAACCGACACTCCTTTCGGAACCGGATTTTGAGTC
>CAZSAE010000110.1:0-4029 GCA_964604765.1 uncultured Dechloromonas sp.
GTTCTTGAAGGCAAGGATGTCGATCTGAGCCGTTTGCCGATCCAGCATTGCTGGCCCGGCGATGTGGCGCCGCTGATCACCTGGGGCCTGACGGTCACGCGCGGTCCGAACAAGACGCGCCAGAACCTGGGCATCTACCGGCAGCAGGTACTGGGGCCGAACAAGGTGATCATGCGCTGGCTGGCGCATCGCGGCGGCGCGCTGGACTTCCGTGATCATCAACTGGCGAATCCGGGGCAACCGTTCCCGGTGGCCGTGGTGCTGGGCTGTGACCCGGCAACGATTCTGGGCGCGGTGACGCCGGTGCCCGATACGTTATCCGAATACCAGTTCGCCGGCCTGCTGCGTGGCAAGAAGACCGAGCTCGTGCGTTGTCTCGGTTCGATGCTGCAGGTACCGGCCTCGGCCGAGATCGTGCTGGAAGGCGTGATTAACCCCAACGAAACGGCGCTCGAAGGCCCCTACGGCGACCATACCGGTTACTACAACGAACAGGCCGAGTTCCCCGTATTCACAATCGAGCGCATCACGATGCGCAAGAACCCGATCTATCACTCGACTTATACTGGCAAGCCGCCCGATGAACCGGCCATGCTGGGCGTGGCGCTGAACGAAGTGTTCGTGCCGTTATTGCAGAAACAGTTCCCGGAGATTACAGATTTCTATCTGCCGCCGGAAGGCTGTTCGTACCGTCTGGCCGTTGTCAGCATTCGCAAACAGTACGCCGGACACGCGCGGCGCATCATGATGGGTGTGTGGAGTTTCCTGCGCCAGTTCATGTACACGAAGTTCATCATCGTGGTCGACCACGACGTGAATATCCGCGACTGGAAAGAAGTGATCTGGGCGATGACGACCCGCATGGACGCCACGCGCGACACGATGCTGGTCGACAACACGCCGATCGATTATCTGGATTTCGCGTCGCCAGTCGCCGGCCTGGGCAGCAAGATGGGGCTCGATGCCACGAACAAATGGCCCGGAGAAACCAACCGCGAATGGGGCACGCCGATCACGCAGGACCCGGCGATCAAAGCGCGCGTCGATGCGATGTGGAATGAGTTAAAGCTTTAAGCGTCGGCACTGCGATACAAGCGCTTTGAACCATCTGGATTCAATGCGACATAGGTAATCGACGCTTCTGTCACTTTGACAGTCACCGGGTTAGCAGGATGTCGCTCGGCGTACATCTGCACCTTGATGGTGATCGATGTGTTGCCGCGCCGCTCCACTTCGGCAAAAAAGGTCACAATGTCACCAATCGACACTGGTTGGTGAAACTGCATAGTGTTCACAGCGACGGTTGCGACTCGACCCCGCGTTTCCTTGTGCGCCAACACGGCTCCCGCAACATCAATCTGCGCCATAGTCCAACCGCCAAAGACATCACCATATTGGTTGGCATCTGACGGCATAGGGATGACCTTGAGCACGGGCGGAAGGTTAGGCATCTGGCAGGGCGTATCGATCATGGTGTTATCGCATCAGGTTAAAACATCAGGGTTTAAACTACAGGGGTTATTTTAAGGTCAACAAGGTAAAAACGCATGGCGCGTCATGGAAATAAAGCAGTCGGCTCCGCTAGCAATGAACCTCTACACGTTTGGGCGACGTTGAAATCACTCCTGCCCTGGCTCTGGGCCTACAAGACTAGGATGCTGACGGCGTTTGGCTGCCTGATACTGGCCAAGCTGGCCAGCGTCTGGGTGCCGATCATTTTCAAGAACATGATCGACGCACTGACGCCGACGCAGAATGTCGCGTTGGTGTTGCCCGTGGCGCTGTTGCTGCTTTATGGCTTCATGCGCCTGGCCAGCACCGGTTTCAGCGAACTGCGCGAGATTCTCTTCGTCCGCGTGACGCAGCAGGCGATCCGTCGCATCGCCCTCTCAGTCTTTACGCACCTCCATCAGCTATCACTGCGCTTTCATCTCGAACGCCAGACCGGCGGGGTTTCGCGCGACATCGATCGCGGCACGCGCGCCATTTCCAACCTGATCAGCTACACACTGTATTCGATTCTGCCGACGCTGATCGAATTGCTGATGGTGATGGCTGTGCTGGCTGTCGAATATGACCAGGTTTTCGTCTGGATCACGCTCGCGTCCATTGTCGGCTACGTGGCCTTTACCGTGATCGTGTCGAACTGGCGTATCCATATCCGTCGCGCCGTGAACGAGGCGGACTCCGTGGCCAATACCCGCGCTATCGACAGCCTGCTCAATTATGAGACGGTGAAGTACTTCAACAATGAAGCGTTTGAACTGAATCGTTACGACGAAGCCATGCGCCGCTGGGAAGACGCCTCGGTACGCAGCCAGATGACGCTGACCATTCTCAATATGGGGCAGCAACTCATCATCGTGACGGGCCTCGTGGCAATGATGTGGCATGCTGCGCAAGGCGTGGTCGACGGCACCATGACCGTGGGCGATCTGGTGCTGGTGAACGCGTTCCTGTTCCAACTCTATATGCCGCTCAATTTCTTTGGCGTCGTCTACCGGGAAATCCGCCAGGCGCTCACCGACATCGAACGCATGTTTGGCCTGCTAGGTACGCAGCGCGAAATTATCGACGCAGCCGACGCACGACCGCTCCCACCGGCACCGATTAGCGTGCATTTCGATGGCGTCGACTTCGCTTATGAGCCAGCCCGCCCGATTCTGTCCAACGTGTCATTCGAAATTCCGGCCGGACATACCGTCGCTGTGGTCGGCCATTCGGGTGCGGGCAAATCCACTCTGGCGCGTCTGATCTATCGCTTCTACGACGTGACGGGCGGGCGTATTCTCATGAACGGCATTGATCTGCGCAAAATCGATCAGCACAGCCTGCGCAGTGGCATCGCGATCGTGCCACAGGACACGGTGCTGTTCAACGACACGTTGTACTACAACATCCTCTACGGCAACCCCTCGGCGAGCCGTGAGGAGGTGTTTGCCGCCGCCAAGGCCGCGCACCTGCATGAATTTGTCGAGACCTTGCCGGATGGCTATGAGTCTCGCGTCGGCGAGCGTGGCCTCAAGCTTTCGGGTGGCGAAAAGCAACGCGTGGCGATTGCGCGTGCGCTGCTCAAGAACCCACCGATCCTGGTCTTCGACGAAGCCACCTCGGCGCTGGATTCCAAAACCGAGAAGGCGATCCAGGCCAGTATGGACGTAGCAGCGCGCGGCAGAACCACACTGATTATTGCGCACCGCCTATCGACCGTAATGAACGCTGACGAGATTATTGTGTTTGACGCCGGTCATATCGTGGAACGCGGCAAGCATGCTGCGCTGCTGGCGGCGAACGGTCTCTACGCCCAGATGTGGGCGCTGCAGCAACAGGATCGTGATGCGGAGTGATGTGGAGGAATTCGCTGCCTTTCGCATTCGTGCATTCGTGCATTCGTCATGGTTTCGTCATATATGACGCTGATGCTCGCGTAAAATACCCTTTGTTTTATCCCATTTGAAATCATCACCTCAGGAATCAACGCATGTCCTTAATCACCTCGCAACTGACCGACACCCAGGCCAAGATTCTCGGCGCGGTCGCGCATCGCCCCGGCACCCTGATCTGGATGGGTCTGCTCATGATTGTTCTGGGTTCGATCGGCGTTTTCGCCGAAGCCTTCTTCTCCATCGCCTCGATCAGCTTGATGGGTGGCTTCGCATTGGCTGCCGGCATTATGCAGGCGCTGCATGCCCTGCAAGCCAAAGGCTGGAAGTCGGTTTCGATCCAGCTGATCTTCGCACTGCTCTATATCGCGATTGGCGTGATCGTCTGGGTGTCGCCCGTCGCCGCTCTGGAAGGGCTGACGCTCTACATGGCGACGTTGTTCTTCGCCACCGGCGTGCTGCGCCTGATGACGGCATTCCAGCATACGGCGTTCCGCGAGTGGTTCCTACCGTTGTTGTCTGCCGCACTGTCGATTCTGCTGGGCGGCCTGATTCTCGCCGGCTGGCCGGATAACAGCACCTGGGTGCCGGGCATGCTGATCGGTATTGAGTTGCTGCTGCAAGGCTGGTCGATTTTCTTTTTAGG
>CAZSAE010000111.1:0-2119 GCA_964604765.1 uncultured Dechloromonas sp.
CCTTCACAGTGGGTCACGGCCCCAGAATTGCTGCTCAACGGATACGACAATCTGCTCTCCAGGAACGACCTAATCCAACAGAAATTTCCATGGATCCGGAAGTCCTTAACAAAGGCAAAGCTTTGATGGGTCGATTAGGGCAACAATCTGATCTAAGAAATCAGATTGGGTCGAGCACGTAGTTTGGTGCAGATGAAATCTGCACCAAACTAATGTGAATGATGATGCCCCATACCTTTCTTGATAGCGTTTGAATAATCTTGTCTATTCATCTGCGGCAAAGCGCGAACAAACGCTACTAAGTCCCAGGTCTCATCGTCCGTAAGGCCAACCTCACCCCATGAGGGCATGCCACTACCCTTAACACCATGCTTTATGATCCAGAAATCTCTAGCAGGATCTGCGTGTTGACGTTCTTTGGACAGATTAGGCGGCGCTGGGTAAAGACCAACACTAAGCTCAGACTTATCAACTCCCGGCTTCAGATGACATGAAGCACACATAGCATCGTAGTTACCTGATGATCTGCGTATCCTTTCGTTAGCGTCCAGGTTTTTAGGGGCTTCTATGCTTTTCGATTGACTGCGAATCGAGTACTCCCTTATAAGCTCTATGCCTTTGTAAACAGTTTGCGAATGGGGTTGATCTGCTGCAAAACTGAGATTTTTGATGACCAGGTAACTTGCAACCCCAATACCAAGTAACCCAATGCCTACTATATGACTGGCTCGCATTGTTACTTACTCCCACGCATCCGCAATGCATTCGTGATAACTGAAGCAGAACTGAAACTCATGGCAAGTGCTGCAATCAGGGGCGAAAGCAGCCAACCAGTCAGCGGGTAAAAGGCTCCGGCAGCGATAGGGATTCCAAGGGCGTTGTACAAGAATGCAAACATAAGGTTCTGCTTCATGTTCCGGACGGTACCAACAGATATCTCACGGGCTACAGAAATGCCACGAAGATCGCCTTTAACAAGGGTCAGTTGTGCACTATTCATCGCCACATCTGTACCTGTCCCCATAGCAATGCCAACGTCTGCCTTGGCTAGTGCTGGCGCATCATTGATCCCGTCACCGGCCATCGCAACCACATACCCCTGCTTCTGCAAGGACTCAACCAGGTTGAGTTTGTCCTGCGGCTTAACCTCGCCATAAACCTCAGAAATGCCTAGTTTGGCACCTACTGATTTGGCCGTGGTTAAACCATCCCCAGTTGCCATAACAACTTTGATACCTGATTCAGCCAGAGTTTTAAGGGCCTCTGGCGTAGTTGTCTTTATGGGGTCAGCAACAGCTAACAAACCTGCAAATTGGCCATCAACTGCCAAGTAGAAAACACTTGCACCTTCCGAACGCAATTGCTCAGCTTCATTTCTGAGCGCTTCGACGGAAACACCCACCTGAGTCATTAATGTTGTATTTCCAAGACTCAGAGACTTTCCATCGACCTTACCTCGAACGCCGATTCCAGAGCTTGATTCGAATTCTTCAGGTGCCAACAAAGACACCCCCTGCTCTCGTGCTGCACGCACAATGGCCTCTGCCAACGGATGCTCACTTCCCTGATCAAGGCTAGCAGCAAGCCTTAACACTTCACCATCAGAGAATTCGCCTATTCCAATCGCTTTATTAAAGGCTGGCTTCCCTTCGGTCAGCGTCCCTGTCTTATCAACAATCAGGGCATTAACCTTTCTTAGGTTTTCAATGGCGGCAGCATCTCTAAAGAGAATCCCTTGGGTAGCAGCCCTGCCAGTCGCCACCATGATCGACATAGGTGTAGCTAACCCTAGTGCGCATGGACACGCAATAATCAACACAGCTACAGCATTGATCAGCGCATAAACCCAGCTAGGCTGCGGCCCGAAAAGCCCCCAGACCACAAAAGTCAGTAAAGATATAAGAACAACAGTCACCACAAAATAGCCCGCTACAATATCGGCCATTCTCTGCATAGGAGCCCGAGACCGTTGCGCTTGAGCGACCATCTGGATGATTTGAGCCAGAACCGTTGCAGAACCGATTCTTTCTGACCGCATCACCAGACTTCCTGACGTATTCATGGTTGCGCCAATAACCTTGTCACCAGGTCGTTTGGAAACTGGTAACGGCTCCCCGGT
>CAZSAE010000111.1:2219-3935 GCA_964604765.1 uncultured Dechloromonas sp.
GCGAAGGTTGCAACAACGCTATAGAGGAATGCTGCGCCTGTCCCAAGACCAATAAGCGTCCACATATTGGGGCTTCGGTTAATCACCGACTGAAATCCGCGCTCAAAGAAAGGCCAACCAGCCCAAAGAGTAATTGGAACAGACAGCACAAACTCAACCCAAGTTTGCATAGCCATGCTCATCAAGCCAAGTTTATGACCGAACATTGCTAGTACTGTCACAACTATTGTCAATGGCAATGTCCACCAGAAACGTTGCTTGAAATCTTTTAACTCTGGATTTTCTTCGTCATCTAGCGATGGCAACTCAGGCTCAAGTGCCATGCCGCATTTTGGGCAAACTCCAGGGCCATTCTGTCGAATCTCTGGATGCATCGGACAGGTATAAATCGCACCTTCAACAACTGGCTGTATCGTTTGCGGCGTTGTACCGTCGTATTGCGAAGGGTCTGCTTCAAATTTATGTAAGCACTTTTCACTACAAAAAAAGTAGTCGTGATCATTATGTAGCACATGCCCTTTTCCAGGCGGCGCAACAGTCATTCCACAGACAGGGTCTTTGAACTGAGAACCATCTGTGTTTTCAACATGAGGATGCTGTTCATGTTCCGGGTTATTCATGGTTGATCTTTTCTGTTAGTTAAATTCAATAATCCGGGCTCAACAGCATGGATCTGCAAGATCCCATGCATCACCATCTTCCTGAGGCACCACCACCGCCAAAACCGCCGCCACCACCCCTAAAGCCTCCACCGCCACCTCTGCCACCACCAATCCCGCGTCCACCAATACCAATGCCTGACAAGGCAACGATGAAAGCAAGGGACCCAGCGAGAAGTGCCATTGAAATGGCACCTAGAACAAACCACGCAACTAGCGCAATAAAACCGCCAGTTACCAGAGCGCCTTTCATTCGACCAAGAATTGATCTCATGAGGCCGCCAAGTATGAGCGCGGCGATAAAAACCGCAGGCGCAACTTGATACACATCGTCTTCAGTTATCTGATCGCTTTTTGCTGTTGAAGGCAATGTCTCACCATCTATAACAGCAATGATTGATTGAACGCCTGCCGAGACGCCACCATAAAAGTCTTTCTGTTTAAATCTCGGAACGATAATGTCATCAATGATGCGCTTGCTGGTGGCATCAGTTAAAGCCCCTTCCAGGCCATATCCAACCTCTATGCGGAGGGTCCGATCCGCCTTAGCGATTATTAATACAGTGCCGTCATCAACCTTCTTACGGCCCAACTTCCACTGATCAGCAACACGAATCCCGAATTGCTCAATAGACTCTGGCGCCGTCGTCGGTACAATCAGAACCGCTAACTGACTGCCTTTACGTTTCTCGAAAGTGCTTAAAACCTGATCCAGTGAAGCGACTTGGCTAGATGACAGCGTACCCGTCTGGTCAATCACTCTGGCAGATAAGACTGGGACAGCTTGCTGCGCCTGCGAGAATTGCGGCAGGCACAGCGCGATCAATATTGGTATGAATGCCAGGAACCGAATTGTTTTAATCTGACTGAATTGGAATTCAAACATAAAGACTACTTCGAAGCTGGCGTATCAAATGTAACACTAGGCGGCTTTGAAATTTCTTTTTCGTTCTCAACTGTAAAGTTCGCCTTGGGTTTGTAACCGAAGAGCATGGCGGTCAAATTCGAAGGAAAAGAGCGAATCGTAACGTTGTACGCCTGTACAGATTGAATGTAT
>CAZSAE010000112.1:0-2590 GCA_964604765.1 uncultured Dechloromonas sp.
TTTGTGCGAAGGCAGCGGTCGACAGACCAGCAACTGCCAGAGCGATAATTTTCTTTTGCATCAGAAACTCCTCTTAAGATTGATGGCCTCGCCGCTTGCGCTTTGGAGCCAGGAACCTCTCAATGGATGAGTGGTTGAGGTGATTGTGGTCCACCCCGCAGGGCAAGGCAACAAAAAAACAACAGATTTGGGGAGGGGGTGTTGTTTTGTTGCAACAATGCAACACTCCCAGCCTAAATCAGGCATGCAGCGACTTGAGCGCTACTTCCGGCGCATTCAGAACGATCTTAAGCAAAGCTGCCGCCGGTCCTGTGGGATTACGGCGATGCTGCTCCCAGTTCTGTAACGTTTTAACGCTGACCCGCATCAAGCTAGCAAACTCGCTCTGTGAGAGCCCTGTTTGTTCGCGCACGGCTCTGACGTCTGGCGCGGCAACACTGATACGCCGTGATGCCGGCGCTTTGCCATGGGCAATCGCTTTGGCTTCTTTTAAACTTTGAACGAGGTCATCAAACAATTCCTTATCCATCTTCATAGCTCCTTTACAAGTTCGCGCAGCATTGCGGTTTCACGATCCGTCAGGTCATCTTTTTTCGACTTTGGATACACCAACAACATGAAAATCTGCTGGTCATCTCTGATCCAGTAGTAGATGACCCGAATCCCGCCGCTTTTACCGCGCCCTGTCAGCGCATGGCGCAATTTACGAATCCCACCACCTCCCTTAATCAGGCTACCCCGACTAGGATCATCAAGCAGCACATTCTGGAGGCCCAAATACTCATCGTCGCTCAACAGCGCCGTTAGCAAACGAGTGAACGTAGGGGTTTCGATGAATTCCATGCGTCCATTATATACGCCAATGGCGTATAAATACAGTTTGGCGGCGAAAGTTATGAAATTTTCATAACTTCACTAAACTCCCTATAAATAAAGACAGCCCCCCCCGAGACATTAACTGGCTGGCGCGTTGTGCCGTGATCCCGGCGCTCGATCAAACAACGCTTTATCCGTTAGCCATCGCTTCAGGTTGCTGCTGAGCCCCATGGCATCGGCAAGCCGCTGTAGTCGTGCCTGATCCAACCTGTCGACATCGAGGTCCAGCGGCGGCGGCGTCATGTGGCTACGTGGCGTCAGCCCCAGATAAAGCCAGTCCAGAAACGCTTTTTCGGGTGTGGCGCGCTGGTAGGGTAACTGCTCCAAGCAATCGTCCATCGCGCCTGCCTTATGAATCAGGTCAAAGGGCAAGGCTTGAAACGTGAAAATGCCGGCCCGGGTTTTAACCTGCCCCGTGCTGGGCTGTGCATAACCAAATGACACCTTCCCCTCTGCGCTCTTCTCCGGTGGCAAGGCAACAACACAGGTAATGCGTGACGTGAAGTTGTTCAGCACCCCCGCATCACCCAGTACCTTTTGCAAGCTGACGATGGCGCCTCGGGAGATGTGGCTCGCCGCTTCATCGGGTTGCACTGGTGGTTGTGCCAGCCCATTGAGATAGAGGCCGCGCCGGACCGTTTTAAGCAAGCCGGCTTCGCGCATGCTGCTCACCCATCGCTTGAACGTTGCGTCCGAGATCACGATCCCCGAGGCGGCAAGCCATAGACCAAGCTCCCGAGTGCTTAGCACACGGGGACAGTCCGGATCTCGTAGGAGGCGCAGGATCGCGTCAAGCGGTAAGGCCATGACAAATCCGTTCGACGGCGTTGGCCACATCGGCGCACCAGGCGCCCCATACCCCTTCGGTCACGCCCTCCGCATCGGCTTGCCCGACAAAGGGCAACAGTTCCGTTCTAAAGGCGTTGTATTCAATACCGCCCACCTTGCCCCATACCTCGCCCGCGAAGGCTTGGCATTGCTCTTTACTGACCAGATCCGTTAGTCCTTCTGGCACCGCCCCGACATCCAGCATGCGTTTGATGTCGTAAATATCTCGCGGGACGTTACGCTCCGGGCTCATCAGCGCGGCAATCTTGGTGGCAAGTAATACATTGAGCGGATAGACAGTCAATCGCAATGGCGGCAGGCGATAAGCGGCCGGTGCCTTGATCGGGATATCGGTTTTATAGCGATCGGCAAATGCCTCGTGACGGCCGGACGCCTCTGCCTTGAAACTAATGACGCCGCCCTCGGGCAACGTGCCGTGCAATTTGATACGCAACGTGGCGGCCGTTTTTTTGCTTTCGCTCATCTGCGCGTCATGCACACCGCAGACGATGCACGCCTGCTTGAGGCCTTGTTTGATCGCGTTCGCCGTGGCTTCTAGCGATATACCGGCCGCACGATCAAAGTCCACGTCTTCGGTCATGCGAACGCCATCGAGTTCGGCACGAATGGCCATGCCGCCCTTAACGACGAGCCGCCCAGGCGCTGCCAACATAACGGCACGCACGAAGGCTAACTGGAACCGATCGCGAGCGATGGCCAGTGGCTGAAAACCAAGTTGTGCAGGGTCGAGGAGTTGCATTAACGTAGTCCGTTAGGATCGTAAAGTGATGCTAACGGACTACGTTGCACAGGTCAACCCAATGATTTTTATGAGATGTCAGGCAAACAGGCGCGCCAGCTTGATGCCCGGCTCGGGCGCCCGCAT
>CAZSAE010000112.1:2690-3802 GCA_964604765.1 uncultured Dechloromonas sp.
GCCCGGCTCGGGCGCCCGCATGAAGGCCTCGCCCACCAGAAAGGCGTTGACGTCGGCATTGCGCAGGGTTTGTACATCGGCCGGGGCGAGAATGCCGCTTTCGGCCACGACGATGCGGTCGGCCGGGACACGCCCCTTGAGCGTGAGGGTGGTGTCGAGCGAGACCTCGAAGCTGCGCAGATTGCGGTTGTTGATGCCGATGAGCGGCGTGTTGAGCGTCAGCGCCCGCGTCAATTCGGCGCCGTCGTGCACTTCAACCAGCACGGCCAGACCAAGACTCAGCGCGTAAGCTTCCAGATCGTGCAGCTTGGCGTCGTTGAGCGCGGCGACGATAAGCAGAATCGCGTCGGCGCCGATGGCGCGCGCTTCGGCGATCTGCCAGCGGTCGATGATGAAGTCCTTGCGGATCACCGGCAGGTCGCAGGCGGCACGCGCGGCCTGCAGGTAGGCGTTGGCACCCTGAAAGTAATCGACGTCGGTCAGCACTGACAAGCAGGCAGCGCCATGCGCGGCGTAGGACCGGGCGATGGCGGCCGGATCAAAATCCTCACGGATGACGCCCTTGGACGGGCTGGCTTTCTTAATCTCCGCGATCACCGCTGCCTGTTTGGCGGCAATTTTTGCCCGGATGGCGCCGACGAAGTCGCGCGGTGCCGGTTGCTGCCGGGCCAGCGCTTCCATGTCGGCCAGCGAATGCCGGGCGTGGCCGGCTTCAATTTCGGCTTCTTTGGTGGCGATGATTTTGGCGAGGATGTCGCCCGGGTGGTTTGACTGAGTCATACGGTTTGCGTGCAGGCGACGAATTCGTTGAGTTTGTTCAGCGCGGCGCCCGAGGCGATCGCCGCACGCGCTTGGCCGATGCCTTCGGCGATGCTGTCAGCGTGGCCAGCGGCGTAGAGCGCCGCACCGGCATTGAGCAGCACGATATCCAGCGACGGACCGGGTTCGTTGGCCAGCACGGCCTTCATGCGCGCGATCGATTCGGTCGGGTTGGCGACTTGTAGCGCGCTGATCGGCGCTGGCGCGATGCCAAAGTCTTTCGGCTTAATCTGGTATTCACGGACTTCGCCGTCCTTGAGCTCGCCGACCAGCGTGGGGCCGGCCAGCGATAC
>CAZSAE010000113.1:0-3601 GCA_964604765.1 uncultured Dechloromonas sp.
GTACGACCGGTGGCTGCATGACCCGACTGGTGAATGCCGGATCATCGTAATAACGGATCTTGTCGCAGAGGATGGGTTTTGTATTCTCAAGCAGCACGATCTCTTTCCACTGGCCAAGTTCCTTGAGCTCCTGTGGCAGCATGAGAGCCCGTTTCTGATCGGAGATGCTTTCACTGGAACCTTTGGGATCCAGGATCTGCTTTGATCTGCTTTCGCTGATCCCTTTCTCGGTAAAGGTGCCGAGCATTTCCGAGTATTCGTTGGCGTCCTTCTGTTCACGTGGTGCAAACAGGATCTGCATGGCGTGGTTGGTGACGAAGGTACGCGCATCTTCACGGCCGTAGACCGATTCGAGTTGGGAGAGCGACTGGATGATCGGCAGCAGTCGCAGGTTGTAACCTGCGATGTAGCTCACAGCCTTAGCCAGGATATTCACCTTACCGATGGCCGTGAATTCATCCATGAGTAACAGGCAGCTATGCCGGTAGCGGGACGGATTATCCTGGGGCAGCTGTTTGGTATTGAGATTCACCAGCTGGCTGAACACCAGATTGACGAGTAGCTTGGCGTCTTCCAGGTGGTCCGGCGTTATGCCGATATAGACCGACATCGGCCGGGTCCGGACATCGGCCAGATCGAAGTCATTCTGGCTGGTGGCCGCATCCACCACAGGGTTACGCCAGATAGTGAGTGGCGCATTGAAGGTACTCAATATCGAGGCAAGCACATCGTCTGAGGCCGACAGAAAGTTGGCCATGGCATCCAGACATTCCGAAGATAACCAGGGGTAAGTCTCTACCAATGTCTGTAGGTATTTCTTGACGCTCTGCCCTGTGCCCCGACCTGAGGATTGGCGTAATACTTCGCCCATGGTCACCGGGTAATGCGGCAGAGACTCATCCTTTATTCGGCGATCCCGCACCTCACAGAGGAACAGGACAATGGCCAGAAACAGGTTCCGGGCATTGTCGTTCCAGAAGGCATCCTTGCCACCAGTTGGCCAGATGGCGTTACCGATGGCCAGAATATCGCCCACACGGAAGACACCATCGGTAATGCTGGAAAGCGGGTTGTACCGGTGCGTTCTGGGGGCCGCACGCCCTGTTTCCGGTTCCCGGTCTTCGGCAAAGGGATTGAACAGCCAGGTCTCCTGCCTCAGAACGTCTTTCCGGTAACCGGCGGTGATGTTGTAGTTTTCCTGTTTGATGTCGAGAACCACCACAGAGCCGTTATAGGTCAGCAGATTGGGGATTACAACGCCAACCCCCTTGCCTGAGCGAGTGGGTGCAGCGAGGATCACAAACTGCTGCCCGGCAAAATGCAGTATCTGTCCTTGATGCTTGCCGATCACGATTCCGTCATCGCACATCAGACCAGCCGTACGTATCTCCTTATCGTTGGCCCATCGAGCACTACCATGTAATGCGCGCCGATGCTTTTGAAAAGCACCATTCAAAAGGACATAGAGCGGAACGAAGTAGACCAGCAGGCTGGCATAGAACAATGAACGGATCAGCCGATCCTGTTCGGTGCTGGGGTATACCCCATCTCTCACCCAAAACCAGGCATCGAGCCAGGTCCAGAGGTCTGCACCCAGAGGGTTTCTGTGGATCGCAGCCAGCCAGAACATACCGGCAAACCACAGAATAAAGGGAATGGTAGCGGCCAGAGCGACGACGATAAATAGCACCCGCCACTGCAAAGCAGCGATTCTTTGCAACATATTGAACTCCTATCAGTTGGTGCGCTAACACCTGATGGGAGTGTATTACGTCTCAGCCTCGCAGAACCAGACGATTGACCTTATCCTGAATTGCTGCGCAGCTCGCCATGACTGTTTCAAAGGTGGGCTGTTCAAAAGCCAGCAGTCCATCTTCCAGCATGGCTACGTAGTCCTTTTCCAGCGCATCCAGCGAAACCCCCTCCGGAATCAACTGGAGATCACCCGAAGTCGCCTGAAAATAATCGATCTTGCCGCCGTTAGCATCTTTCTCGGCAAAAAACAGGGATTTGTGGACAGCCACCTGTCGCGCCAGTTCGTGATCGCTGGACGCTAAATCGAAATGCGTGGTTTTCGCAAAAGCGGCAAGGTCATACCAATGGCGTGAAAAGCGATATCCTCGCAGCCGCCCTTGCAGGCAGTACACGTGAGCCGCCGTCGCTTTCTCCCAGAAGGTACGTTCCGCCGCCATGACCAAGGGCCGGGCTGTCGGGAATGATAATCCATCGATGAACGGGGCGATGTCGCAAACCACGTGATGCCGCTGATGGGGTTCGCCGGTGGCTCGCGCACCAAATTCCAACTGGATCGTGGGGGCGGCGTAGCCTGTTCCTTTCTTGATCGCCGGATAGGTGATGATGAGCTTGTCACTGTCTTTGCCGGCTAGGCTCAATTCTGCTTGCAGCCTGTTGGCTACCAATGCCTGCTCGATGACGGGTTGGACAGTTTGTTCGATCCATTGCGGCAAGCGGCTGCGTACCGCATTGGTAATCTTTTTTTCCTGGCTTGGTGACACCGGAATGGGATTGCCATCGCGCAATAGGTCCGGCACCAGTTCGCGGATGTCGTAAGTCAGGTCGATGTCCTCGGAGAAACGGTCTATGACCTTGTACACCTTGGAAAGCGACGTGCCACCCTTGAAGGTCAGTGTGCCGCCCAGCGGTCCGTCGTAAATTGCAGATAAAGCCCAGACGACCCAGATATCTTTTTCAAGCAGGTGTGCTGGCCTGCCACTCCGACCTGCGGCCACCTCAAGGGCTTCGGACTGGTCAGCGGAACTGAGTTCAAACCAGGATTCAGGCATGTTCGCTGACCTCGCTCACCGCGCGCGCGATCCAACTGGGCAGGACGGCTCGGGCAGAGCGCATCGCAGCCCATTCCGCTGGTGGTAGCTTGGTGTGCAGCATCTTCAGTGCCGAGGATGCTTGCTCCGGCCCCAACCAGGAAAGGGCACGGATTGCCATGCCGGCCGGCCGCGCACCCAGAACCAGCTGCCACCGATTGCCATGCTTGAGTTCAACGGTTCGGTTGCCGAGCTGCAATTTGCGCGAGCGCCCGGAAGTCAGTAATACCTCACGGGTCGGCACCTGGGTGGTCAAACCCAGTGCGTTGGCTTCGGTGGCTCCGTTGGCAACGATCACCTCGCCGCTGGCCGACTCAATGGCCTTGACCACGGCTTCGGTCGATGGCGGACGCACCCCAAAGCGGCTGATCACCGGTGCGGCGTAGGCGCCTCGCCCAACGCGCATCAGCTTGCCTTCGCGTGTCAAACGGGTGAGGGTCTGATCCACCGCAGCTCTGGAGGCCAGATGCAGGAACTCTTTGGCCGACAGCAAGCCGCCTTCGGGCAGGGCTTTTGCAGCAGACAAGATGGTTTCAGCAAGATGGCTCATGGTCAGTTTCCTTTTGTCAGAAGTTTATATATGTTTCTGACAAACTGCAAATGAATTTATAAGACGCATCATCGTGCCAAGAATGACCACAACAAATGTATCCTCCTGTCCAAAACAAGGAGACGCGCCACCATGGCATTTGAAATCCGCTATACCGTGAACCGGGGTTCGATAACCCTTAAACCGAAGCAGCCTGTCATCGACTGGT
>CAZSAE010000114.1:0-3510 GCA_964604765.1 uncultured Dechloromonas sp.
AGTTCCGCCCCGGCCACGCCGATTACACCTACTGGCAGAAGTACGGCATCCGCGATTATCGCGGCGGCGGTCGTTCGTCGGCGCGTGAAACGGCGGTGCGCGTTGCCGCAGGCGCCATTGCGCGCAAGTGGCTGTTTGAACGTTACGGCATCACGATCCGCGGCTGGATGGATCAACTCGGCCCGATCGTCATTCCCTTTGTATCGACCGACGATATTGATCAGAACCCGTTTTTCGCACCGAACAACGGCATCGTGCCCGAGCTGGAAGCCTACATGGATGCGCTACGTAAAGACGGCGACTCGGTGGGCGGCGGCATTACCGTGGCCGCCACCGGGGTGCCGCCGGGTTGGGGCGAGCCGGTCTACGACCGCTTCGACGCCGATCTGGCGCATGCGCTGATGGGCATCAACGCCGTGAAAGGGGTCGAGATTGGCGCCGGTTTTGCGTCGATCGCTCAGCGCGGTACCGAACACGGCGACGAAATGACGCCGCAGGGCTTCTTGAGCAATAACGCCGGCGGCGTGCTGGGTGGCATTACCACGGGGCAGGATATCGTGGCGCGCATCGCCATCAAGCCGACCTCGAGCATCCGGACACCGCGCCGGAGCATCAACATCCGTAACGAGGAAGTCATGGTCGAGACCTTTGGTCGCCACGATCCGTGCGTGGCCATTCGCGCCACACCGATCGCGGAGTCGATGCTGGCCATCGTGCTCATGGACCATGCGCTGCGTCATCGCGCCCAGTGCGGTGACGTCGATTCCGGTCTGCCTCCGGTGCCAAATTCGGCGCCAAATTCGGCGCCTGCGCGTGCGCCGGGTGCCTGAGCGGCGTCTGTCCCGCTGATCTGATACGTTCTGGCGATGATCGCGCGACCGCTTCCGTACTGGCGGCTGTCGCTGTATTACTTTTTCTATTTCGCCTTCATCGGCGTTTTCTCGCCGTACTTCACGCTTTATCTGCAATCGCTCTCCATGAGCGCAACCGATATCGCGCTGCTGATGTCGCAGATGCAGTTCATGCGATTGCTGGCGCCCGCCTTCTGGGGCTGGCTGGCCGATAAGCGCGGGCGACAGGTTGACATCATCCGTCTCTCGGCGCTATGCGCCTGTATCGGCTTCACGGGCTTCTTTCTCACCGACGATTTCATCCAGCTCTTCATTCCGATGACGCTGATGGCCTTCTTCTGGAGCGCCGCGCTGCCCTTGGTCGAGAGCCTCACTTTTGCGCACCTGGCCGACGAATCGCACCGCTACAGTCGCATCCGCGTCTGGGGCTCTGTGGGCTTTATCGCGGCCGTGCTGGCGGGCGGCGCGCTGCTCGACCGCCTGCCTATCGGCGAGGTGCCGGCCATGGTATTTGTAGTCTTGCTCGGCATTCTCGTGATGGCCTTCCGCTTGCCCGAGGGGCGGCGATTGGCCGGGGTCGCTACGGATAAAACGGCCGTACGAGCTGAGGAGCCGCTGGTCACGTTGATGTCGGTGTTGCGCGTGCGCCAGGTGTGGATGTTGTTGCTCGCCTGTTTCCTCATGGCGTCGGCGCATGGGGTGTACTACGTCTTCTATTCGATTCATCTCGATGACCTCGGCTACAGCAAGGGCATGATCGGGCTGCTGTGGTCGCTGGGCGTGCTGGTCGAGATCGGTTTGTTCATGGTCATGGCGCCGCTCATGCAGCGTTACAGCCTGCGTGGCCTATTGCTCGTCACCTATGCCGCAGCGGTGGTGCGTTTTCTGATGATCGGCTGGGGCGCCGAGTCGTTGGCCCTGTTGCTGATGGCGCAGGCCATGCACGGATTGACCTTCGGCGTGCACCATGCGGCTTCCATCGCGGCGGTCAACCAGTGGTTCCCGCGTCATATCCACGCGCGTGGACAAGCACTGTATTCCAGTATTTCATTCGGTGGCGGCGGCCTCTTTGGCGGCATCGTCAGCGGTCTGGTCTGGGATCCGCTCGGCGCCGGTTGGGCGTTTACGTTGGGCGCCTTGTTCGCGCTGGCCGGCTGGTTCTGTATTGCGCAAGGCATGCGTCGGTCTGCAACCCCGGTGGCATAAAGGAATTGGGCAGTGGCTGGCCCCAAAAGAGGCGGTGCTTGTGCGATAATTTCCGGCTCAAAGCCCGCGCCGACTGTGTTTGTTACATAGCCGGACCGGGTGCTGCTTTTACGGAACGCGTCATGGCCAAAACACTCTACGACAAATTATGGGAAAACCACGTCGTCCGTCAGGAAGAGGACGGCACGGCGTTGATCTACATCGACCGCCATCTGGTGCACGAAGTCACCAGCCCGCAGGCCTTCGAGGGCCTCAAGTTGGCCGGCCGCAAGGCCTGGCGTATCGAGTCGGTGGTGGCCACAGCCGATCACAATACGCCGACCAACGGTTGGGAAAAGGCCGAGGGCACCGCCTGTATCGACGACGCGATTTCGCGTCTGCAGGTCGATACGCTGGACGCCAACATCCGCGCCAACGGTGCGCTGGCCTATTTTCCGTTTAAAGATGCGCGTCAGGGCATCGTGCACGTCGTCGGCCCGGAGCAGGGCGCCACGCTACCCGGCATGACCGTCGTTTGTGGTGACTCGCATACTTCGACGCACGGCGCTTTCGCGGCGCTGGCCTTCGGTATCGGTACGTCTGAGGTCGAACATGTGCTGGCCACGCAGACGCTGGTCTCCAAGAAATCCAAGTCGATGCTGATCCGCGTCGAAGGCCCGCTCGGCAAGGGCGTCGGCGCCAAGGACATCGTGCTCGCCATCATCGGCAAGATCGGCACGGCCGGTGGTACAGGCTACGCCATCGAGTTCGCCGGCAGCGCCATTCGCGGCTTGTCGATGGAAGGCCGTATGACGATCTGCAACATGGCCATCGAAGCTGGCGCCCGCGCCGGCATGGTGGCGGCCGATGATACGACGATCAATTACGTGCAGGGCCGTCCGTTTGCACCAAAAGGCAGCGACTGGGACAAAGCGGTTGCCTACTGGCGAACGCTGCATAGCGACGAAGGCGCCAAGTTCGACAAGGTCGTCGAACTCGATGCGCGCACGATCCAGCCGCAAGTAACCTGGGGCACCTCGCCGGAAATGGTGATCGGTATCAACGAGATGATTCCCGACCCCGCGAAGGAACAGGATCCGGTGCGCCGTGAAGGTATGGAACGCGCACTGGCCTACATGGGTCTGAATCCCAATACGCCGATCGCCGGTGTGCCGGTCGACAAAATTTTCATTGGTTCATGCACGAACTCGCGGATCGAGGATCTGCGCCAGGCGGCCGCCATCGTACGTGGCCGTTCAGTGGCCGACAACATCACGCTGGCGCTGGTCGTGCCGGGCTCGGGGCTGGTTAAGCGCCAAGCCGAAGAAGAAGGTCTGGACAAGATCTTCAAGGCCGCCGGTTTCGAATGGCGCGAACCAGGTTGTTCGATGTGTCTGGGCATGAACGCCGACCGCCTGTCGCCGGGCGAGCGTTGCGCCTCGACCTCGAATCGTAACTTTGAAGGCCGTCAGGG
>CAZSAE010000115.1:0-3489 GCA_964604765.1 uncultured Dechloromonas sp.
ACATCAGCTACTACCATCCGCTGGACTACATCAAAGCCCTGGGCGAAGCCTACAAGCGCGAAGAGAGCCCGGCGGCCAAGGATGCCATCGCCCAGATTCTGACCAACTCGCGCATGGCTGCCGAAGGGCACCGCCCAATCTGTCAGGACACCGGTATTGCCGTCGTTTTCCTCAAGGTCGGCCAGAATCTGAAGTGGGACGCCACCCTAAGCGTCCAGGAAATGGTCAACGAAGGCGTCCGTCGCGCTTATCTGAACCCGGACAACAAACTGCGCGCCTCGGTGCTGCTTGATCCGGCTGGTGCCCGCAAGAACTCCAAGGACAACACGCCCGCCGTCGTCCATTACGAGATCGTGCCGGGCGACGAGCTGGAAGTCATCTGTGCCGCCAAGGGCGGCGGTTCGGAAAACAAGACCAAGTTCTATGCCCTCAATCCGTCCGACTCGATCGTCGACTGGGTGCTGAAGACCTTGCCGACGATGGGCGCCGGCTGGTGCCCGCCGGGTATTCTGGGCATCGGCATCGGTGGCACTCCCGAGAAGGCGATGCTGCTGGCCAAGGAATCGCTGATGGCCCCGTGCGATATTCATGAACTGCAAGCCAAGGCGGCCGAAGGTCATACCCTGACCCGTGTCGAGGAACTCCGTCTCGAGCTTTACGAAAAGGTCAATGCGCTTGGTATTGGTGCACAAGGTCTGGGCGGTCTAACCACGGTGCTCGACGTCAAGATTCTCGATTATCCGACCCACGCCGCGTCGCTGCCGGTTGCCATGATCCCCAACTGCGCCGCCACGCGTCACGTGCACTTCCACCTCGACGGTTCCGGCCCGGCTCATCTGCCGACGCCGAAACTCGAAGACTGGCCCGACATCACCTGGGCGCCGGACGCCAAGAAAGCCAAACGCGTCAATCTCGACACACTGACCAAGGACGAAGTCGCCTCGTGGAAACCGGGTGACATCCTGCTGCTCAACGGCAAAATGCTCACGGGTCGCGATGCCGCCCATAAGCGTATTCAGGACATGCTGGCCCGTGGAGAGAAGCTGCCGGTCGATTTCACCAACCGCGTCATTTACTACGTCGGCCCGGTCGATCCGGTGCGCGACGAAGTCGTCGGCCCGGCCGGCCCCACTACGGCCACGCGCATGGACAAGTTCACCCGCATGATGCTGGAGCAGACGGGTCTGATCGCCATGGTGGGCAAGGCCGAGCGCGGCCCAGTCGCTATCGACGCCATTCGCGACAATAAGGCGGCCTATCTCATGGCCGTCGGCGGCGCCGCTTATCTGGTATCGAAAGCGATCAAGGAAGCCAAGGTCGTCGGCTTCAACGATCTAGGCATGGAAGCCATCTACGAATTCACCGTCGAAGATATGCCGGTGACTGTGGCGGTTGATTCGTCGGGCACCTCGGTGCATGAGACCGGCCCAAAAGAGTGGCAAATCAAGATCGGTAAGATCCCGGTCAAGTCTTAAGTTTTACCTGCAGGAAAACCACCGGGTGCCGGAAGCTCAACGTCCAGTCATCGGAGTCTTCGACTCCGGTCTGGGCGGTCTATCGGTACTTGGTGCGCTGGCCGAGATCTGCCCTGCGGCAGACCTCATCTACGCCGCCGACACCGCGCATGTGCCCTACGGCAACAAGACCCCCGAACAGATTCGCGCCCGCGTCCTGGCCATGGGCCAGGCGCTCATCGAGCAAGGCTGCACGACGCTTGTCGTTGCCTGCAACACCGCCACGGCCGAAGCCATTGAAGCGCTGCGTACGGCGTATCCTGCTATTCCGGTCGTCGGCGTCGAGCCCGGTATCAAACCCGCTGCACTGAACACCCAAAGCGGCCACATCGCCGTACTCGCTACGGTTGCGACCGCACGCAGCCAACGGTTGGCGCAACTCATCGCACGCCATGCGCCGCACAAAACCGTCCACATTATCCCTTGCCATGGCTGGGCGACCGAGGTCGAAGCGCTCAACCTGAATGCAGCATCAATTGTTCAGGAAGTTAACGAACAACTCTTGCCACTCGTCTGCGGGGGCGTCGATCAAGTCGTGCTCGGCTGCACGCACTATGACTTCCTCAAACCGATGCTTAACCGCCTGATCGGTGGCCAAGCACATCTTGTCGGTGTAGCCGACGCCGTTGCGCGACAAGCCTGCAAAGTCTCCGGCGCGGCGGCACAGTCCGGTAATGGCAACATCCGGCTGATGGCCACCGCCAATCCCGAGCGACTCACGACGGCCTTATCAACCCTGGGTCTCCATAACCTGACTGCGCTCCTGGCCGCCCCCCCTCTTCCACTAACGGCATGACTGCAAGCCTCTTGCGTAAAGTCATCGCGCTCGCCTGCGCGCTTGTTAACGCCCAAGCGCTGGCGATTGACCTATTGCCGAACGACGCCGTCGCGCCGCCGCCCGATCTAAGCTTCGCGACGGTCTTCTACCAGAACCTGAAATACAACGACTGGTACGTTAACAACCAGAAATCCATTAGCAACCCCAGCATGAACATCGATTTGGGGGGTGTGCGTCTGGCACGTTCCTACAATGTCGGGAGTTACCCCGGCATCACTTACGTGCAGGTCTCTGCCGGTGGCGCACAATCGACCGGGTCTGCTGCATTGAGCGGCAACGACTCGGGGCTGACCGATACAGCCATCGCCACCGCCATCTGGCCCTATGCCAACCACGAAACACGCTCCTACTTCGGCCTTGCCGGATACGTGTTTTTGCCCACCGGAAGCTACGACAAAACGCGCCCAATTAACCTGGGCGAAAACCGCTACAAAGCCGACTTGCAGATCGGTTACCAGACACAGTTCACGGCCAATCTTGCTTGCATGCTGGCCTTTGATACCATGTGGTTCGGCGCCAATGATCAAGCCAATAGCAAGAATGACCGGCTCACGCAGAAACCGCTTTACACAACCCAGCTCGGTCCGATCTACCGCTTGAACCGGATATTCACCCTGGGCGCCAATTATCTCTACATCGTCGGCGGCGAACCTAGCGTAAATGGTCAGGCGCAGAACCGCATGGTCCAGATCCAACGCTATTACGCCACATTACTGGCCCATCTGCCCGTTGGCAGAATCGCCGTGCAATACGGAAACGACATCGAAACGCGTAACGGATTTCAGGAGAGTCGCCGTTTTCAGGTTCGTTTCACCCACGTATTCTGATCACGCTCCCACATAAAGAGCAAACGGCCAGTCTGAGGACTGGCCGTTTTAGTTGAAGCAACGATCAGTTAGCCCGCAGCAACCAGCTTCTTGATGTTTTCAATGGTCGTTGGGTCGTCGATGGTGGTCAGATCGCCCGGATCGCGGCCTTCGGCCAGCGCCTGCAGCGAACGGCGCAGCATCTTGCCCGAACGGGTCTTCGGCAGCGCGGTGACGAAGTAGACACGGCCCGGACGGGCGATAGCGCCGAGAATACCGTCGACGGTGGACATCACTTCTTTCTCGAGCGCCTGCACCTTCTCGGCACTGT
>CAZSAE010000116.1:0-3462 GCA_964604765.1 uncultured Dechloromonas sp.
TTGCCCAGGTCGCGCCAGCAGCGTTCGACCTTGGTTAGGTTGGCCATGTCGGCCATCGAGCAGCCGGCGGCCAGATCGGGCAGGATCGCCGTCTGGTTCGGTTTGGTCATCAGATCGGCCACTTCGGCCATGAAATGCACGCCGCAAAAGACGATATATTCGGCGTCCGTCTGGCTGGCCAGGCGCGACAGCTTCAACGAGTCGCCGGTCAGATCGGCGTGCTGGTAGACGTCCGCCCGCTGGTAGTGATGGCAGAGCAGAACCGCGCGATCACCCAGTTTTTTTCGGGCAGCGCTGATGCGTTCCTGACAGACAGCATCGGAAAGCTCGCGGTATTCTTCGAAATCTCGCATGATTCTTCCTGCTTAAAACTTTTTAGGCCTGATTAACCCTGATACCAGGGTAGACCGTTGAAACGCCAGCCGCCCAGATTGCCGCGGTGGTTCTGTTCATCCTTGTCGCCCTCGAAGCCTTCGAGGATGTTATAGGCAGCCGTGTAGCCCGCTTCAATCGCCGCGCTGGCGGCGCTACGCGAACGGACGCCGCTGCGACAGAGGAACAGCACCAGCGCTTCCGGATCCACCTGCTTGCGCAGTGCGTTCACGAAGTGCGCATTGCGGCTCATATCCGGGTATTCGATCCATTCAATTTCCACGGCGCCCGGCACGCGCCCGACCCAATCCCATTCGGCGCGCGTGCGCACATCGACGAGCACCGAGCCGGGGGCGTCCCGCAACAGCTCAAACGCCTCGCTCGGCGTCACTTCGCCGCTAAAATTAAACCCCTGTTGTTCTGCGCGTTCGCGGGCGCGGGTCAAAATCTCACTGATGCGGCTCATATGAATCTTTAATGAAATCGAAAGATGGGCAGTATTGTCGGCCAGGATGGCCGTCGATTGGCGATAAAATGACGGGTCAGCAGACCGGCCATGCACAAATGGCGAGTATACGCGGCCGCGGCCGTGAGCGGAATCGATTGCGAACCGAGGCGGTTCGTATCCATGAGGAGCAGTTATGTCGTTGAGCAGTCATCATCACGCGGGGCATGCGCACGCCGAGCATGATCATGGCCAGCTGGCCTTGATCGATGCGTTGACGGGCGAGCATGCCAGCGCTGCGGCGAATCGTCTGGTGCGACGCTCGGTCAACGTCAGCATGGGGGTTAATATCGCGCTCTCCGTCGCGCAGATCACCGTCGGCTGGTTGGCCCATTCGCACAGTTTGCTCGTCGACGGGTTCCATTCTTTCTCAGATCTGCTCTCCGATCTGCTGGTGCTCTTCGTCGCTCGTCACAGTGTGCGCGCGGCCGATGAGAATCATCCCTACGGTCATGCGCGCCTCGAGACGCTGGCGACACTCGTGCTTGGCCTGATGTTGGTCGTCGTCGGCGGCAGTTTTCTCTACAGCGCTGGCGAGAAGGCGCTGCACCTGGGCGAAGCGCCGCCCGTCGGTATGACGGCGCTCTATGTGGCGATTGGCGCCCTGGCTGCCAAGGAGTGGCTCTTTCGTTACATGCTGCGCGCCGCCAAGAAGGCCAATTCGGCCATGCTCATCGCCAACGCCTGGCACTCGCGTTCTGACGCCGCCTCGTCGCTGGTTGTGGCGATTGGTATCGGCGGCACCCTGATGGGCTTTATCTACGCCGATCTGCTGGCCGCTGCCATCGTCGGCGCGCTCATCGTCAAGATGGGTTGGGAATTTTCGCGCGGCGCGCTGGAAGAACTTGTCGATCATGGTGCCGATGCCGCGCAGACCGCAGAGATCCACAAGGTGATTCGACAAACGCCCGGGGTCATCGATCTGCACGATTTGCGCACGCGCCGTATGGCCGACCGGATTCTGGTCGACGCCCATGTGCACGTCGCGCCGCGCATCAGCGTTTCGGAAGGGCACCGCATCGCCGAGCAGGTGCGAGCCAACGTGCGCCACTCCTGCGCGCAGGTGCTGGACGTGTTGGTGCACATTGATCCAGAAGACGATAGCCAGGTGCATACCGGCCCGGGAGAGGCGGACCTGTCGCGCGAACGCCTGCAAACGTGGGTGAGCACGGAAGCCGCACGTATCTGGGGCCACGGCAAACTGGCGCCGGAGCGCCTGCAGTTGCATTATCTGAACGGCCGTGTCGAGGTCGAGGTCATGTTGCCGCCGGCTGCCGATGATCTGCCCGAACCGCAGGCCATCGAAGATGGCGTTACAGCGCTGCGCCAGGCCGCCGAATCGGCCGGGCTCCCCCTGCATCGGTGGGTGGTTTATCGGCGCCTCAGCGAGGATGCACCAGAATAGTGCGCACCATATCGGTGCGTTTGGTGCGGCGATGCACTACAATGGTGTGGTCTAGAAAAGGGCAGGTGGTTGGCCCTTTGGTTGGCTCTTTAAATAGCTCGCCAAGCGTGCTTTTGCCGAGAGGGCTGACGTATCATTGTTGGCACGGATCCTGCTTTGAATGCAGGACAAAGATTTTGTTTCAGTATTTGCGGTCGCCCAAGGCGACCCTCATTTAGGAGAAAGCTGTTATGACTACCGTGCAAGACGTCCTCAAGCTGGTCAAGGACAACGATGTTAAGTACGTCGACTTCCGTTTCACCGACACCCGCGGCAAAGAGCACCATGTCGGCGTGCCGGTCAGCCAGTTCAGCGAAGAGCGATTCGAAGAAGGCCAGGCGTTTGACGGCTCGTCGATCGCCGGCTGGAAGGGCATTCAGGCTTCGGACATGCTGCTGATTCCGGATCCGTCCTCGGCCTATATCGATCCCTTTTATGATGAAACCACGCTTGTTCTGAGCTGCGACGTCGTCGAGCCCACCGATGGCAAGGGCTATGACCGTGACCCGCGTTCGATCGCCAAGCGCGCTGAAGCCTATCTGAAGAGCTCGGGTATCGGCGACACCGCCTACTTCGGTCCGGAACCGGAATTCTTCATTTTTGATTCGGTCGAGTGGAAGACCGATATGTCGGGCACCTTCGTGAAGATTTACTCTGAAGAAGCAGCCTGGTCGTCGGACGCCAAGATCGAAGGTGGTAACACCGGCCACCGTCCAGGCGTCAAGGGCGGCTACTTCCCGGTCGCGCCAGTCGATAGTTTCAACGACATCCGTACAGCCATGTGTAATGCCCTGGAAGCCTGCGGTGTGCCGGTTGAAGTGCATCACCACGAAGTGGCCACCGCCGGCCAGAACGAAATCGGCACCAAGTTCGACACGCTGGTGCGTCGCGCCGACCAGACGCAGGTGCTGAAATACGTTGTGCTGAACGTCGCACACCAGTATGGCAAGACCGCCACCTTCATGCCGAAGCCGATCGTGGGCGACAACGGTTCGGGCATGCACGTGCACCAGTCGATCTGGAAAGACGGCAAGAATCTGTTCGCCGGTGACCAATACGCCGGTCTATCGGAAACCGCCCTCTACTACATTGGCGGCATCATCAAGCACGCCAAGGCGCTGAACGCCATCACCAATCCAGG
>CAZSAE010000117.1:0-3452 GCA_964604765.1 uncultured Dechloromonas sp.
TTTTTCAGTTGCAATGCTCGCCGGTTGATCTCCTCCACACCGATGCTTTGCGGTGCACCGGTAAGTTCAACCTTGGAGTTACCTGGTTCGACCCATGCTTCAATCTTTACCCGACAAGGGGAGCTACCTGATTTTTCGATGACATTGAAGCGGCGAACTACCCCGCTGGTGTACTCATTGAGGTTTTCCGAATATTGCTTATCGTTAATAAGCGAGCGCTGGCCATGGACAAAGGTACCTGCTACGTTATCGGCTGCATTGGTTTTGGCCTGACGAAGCGCTTCGTCGCAGTTTCTGGCTTGAGCCTCTGCAATGACAGACATTGGGGGACTCAGGGGCTGACCTGGCTGAAGGGCACACGCACTCAGCAAGCAGCCAGCGAATAATGGCCATCTATTCATGCTACTGCCCCATCTGGGCACGAATGGCATCAGCGGCTCTGATGCTGTTGCGGCTGACGCGAACGGTTACCGCGACATGACCTGCACGTGACGACACCTTTCTCTGGGTGATGTGCAAGCCTTTCATGATCATCTGTGCGTTATCGTCGATGCGCTCACGGACGGTCATGGCGATCTTGTTAGCCTTCTGGCGTATTTCCCGCGTGGTCTGATTGCTACCCCGCTCGCCATCTTCGGAATCCGTGTCATCACCATAGCTGCTGTCGGTCTGCCCGACACTTTTCAGGTAGGCATTCGATATGGTCTGCACTGATTTACGGGATTGCAGATCATTCTGAATGAATTCCACCAGATTTCGCTTGGCACGCATGGTGGCAACCTTGAATGCCACTTCCCGGCCTTCTGCGGCATCAAATCCCAGAGGTGCTGTCGCTGAGGACTCGATACTCAGCCATTGACCTTTATCATCAAAAGTCAATTTCACAGGGCCGTTCTTTTCCAGAAAATCAGCCTCGATAGGATTGCCTGCCAAGCCAGCTGCTTCAGCATCCGTACTTTTCTGACTGGAGGCGCAACCTGTCAGTAAAACTGTGGTGATGATGCTGGCAAGAACAAGATTTTTCATGAATGGCTCCTGTTGGGACTGGGGTCATTATTGATGCTCGCTGCGTCACAATGAGTCGCACTCGGAAATTGCTGGCAGCGCGGCCGCGACCCATTTCGTCGCACATCGGTCTAATAATGATCGCCTACTTGAGGAGATCGTTATGCCCTTCCACTACACCCAGGAACAAACAAAACCGCTAACCAACACCATACCCTGGTGCGTTTATGGACGCGTCAGCATGCTTGAAAGATGGGCAGAGCAACTATGCAATGCTGCCAATGCCAGCCCGAATGATTACATCGACTGGTCTATTGTGGCGCGTGCTGTAATGATCGTGCACCCCGTCCAGTCTCAGCATAAGGAAGTGCTAGCCAAAGTTGCGGTGGAAGCCGAGTACAACCTGATTGAATTGACAGAAGAGTCATTCATGGATTGGGTGACATCGCGTCATGTGCCGACGGAAAAATGCCCAGCGCTTGTTTATGTCCCTCAGGGGGTATGGTCCGCCAAATTCGAAGCGACCGAGGCCATGCCTGACAATGTGCGGGCCTTCAGGTCAGCGCTCCCGGAATATCTGGCTAACCTGGAAATGGATACAGCGCTGGTATTCGTGACGACCGGTGATAGCTATGCCAACCTTTCCTCTGATTTACGCAAGGTCGGACTATTTGATCGCCGATTCGATATAGCTGAGCCTACCCTGGAGTCGAAAGGTGATAACTTTATCGACAAAATCGGGCGTGGCTGTTGTGATGAAACACTTATGGGCCACCCTGAGAAAGTCGGTTATCTCATTGAAGACGAGTTTGGTGACGACCGACGCCAATCGCTGATTGCTCTGGCCATGAAACGCCGCTCTCACAGTCTTGGCAGAAAAGTTGGTTTTAATGACCTGGTTCACTTCGCCATGTTTGGTGGTGGCGAGACTGATCACCCGCAGGACACCCGCCCCGAATTTCTTCGGCGCGTTGCTGTGCATGAAGCTGGTCATGTACTCGCTGCCCTACTGGACTCGGATTTTAAGGATGTTCCGGATTATGCCGGGATTGTTAGCTCGCAGAGTTCTGGCGGTCGAATTTCGGATTGCTATGAATATCATCTCAAGCAATATGGACACCGTACCTTTAGCCAGATCAAACACCGGATCCGCGTTCTACTCGGAGGTCGGATCGCAGAATCGCTCGTGCTCGGGCCGGAAGAAGTTTCGTTCTGGGGTGCTCGTTCAGACCTGTTAAATGCTGCACGTTTTGCAAAACACGCTGTCGGCAAAGCAGGGTTTTCGGCCAAGTACAGCACTCAGAATCCTCTGGAGGTCAACTTACTGGTGGCCGATGACGAGCCGGACGTCCCGGAGGAAATCTATACTGGCAAGAAAGCCCGCGCCCTTCTGAAAATGCTCTATATCGAGACTTCTAAGCTGCTGCAGAATCACCGGGGGTTGCTGGATCATATGGCTAATGTCTTGATGACCAAAAACGTACTGACCCAACGTGAGATTCTTGACGCTGTTGATGCGTATCAGAAAGGGGGGCTCGAAAAATGCTAGGTTCGATTATTGGCGACATCGCCGGTTCAGTGTATGAGTTCAACAATTACCGTGCCAAGAACTTCACGCCATTCCTGCACACTGAGGCCGCCTTCACAGACGACACTGTCTGCACCATAGCCATTGCAGATGCGCTTCTCCATGACAAATGCCCCGCTCGAACACTGAAAGAATGGGGCGAGCGTTACTGGTCCAACGGCGGCTGGGGGCGTTCGTTTGCACTGTGGCTCGGCTCGGACAGTCTGGAACCTTACGGGAGCTACGGCAATGGTGCGGCTATGCGTGTTGCCCCGGCTGGCTTGCTGGCAACTTCTTTACAAGAAGCGCAGGCGCTTTCAGCAAAAGTGACCGAGGTTACGCATAACCATCCTGAGGGAATGCGGGGTGCTGCCGCAACGGCTTCAGCCGTATACATGGCACGGAACGGGTCTACTTCTGACCAGATCCGTGAGTACGTGACGGATGTATTCGGTTACGACCTGAGCCGCAGCGTTGACGACATCCGACCTGCCTATGTTTTCAATGAGACCTGCCAGCAGACGGTACCTGAGGCACTGACCTGTGTACTTGAAGCAAGCAGCTTCGAAGATGCCATCCGTAATGCGATATCCATCGGTGGCGACAGTGACACCGTTGCGGCTATCGCAGGTGGGGTAGCTGAGGCCATGTTTGGCATTCCGGATGACATTGCCAACGAGGTATGGCCGAAGCTGCCCCTGGACATGAGACAGGTGCTAACCCGGCTTTACGGGTAGTGGTTCGGGTCCATATACCTCTTGGTGAATCTGAGCTTTTTCTCTCATGCCGCATCAGAACTTAGCATACGCGCACAAGTATCCAACAATGGCAGGATAGGCCTCATGGCGCCAAATGTCTTACAGACGATCGTTTGCGGCTG
>CAZSAE010000118.1:0-3382 GCA_964604765.1 uncultured Dechloromonas sp.
CGCCGGCCACTGCCCGCCGCGGTTCGTTCATCGCCAAGAACGTCGTACTGATGCCCTCCTACGTCAACATCGGCGCCTACGTCGATGAAGGCACCATGGTCGACACATGGGCTACTGTCGGCTCCTGCGCCCAGATCGGTAAAAACGTCCACCTGTCGGGCGGCGTCGGTATCGGCGGCGTGCTCGAACCGCTGCAAGCCAACCCGACCATCATCGGTGACAACTGCTTTATCGGCGCCCGTTCGGAAGTCGTCGAAGGCGTGATCGTCGAAGACAACTGCGTCATTTCGATGGGCGTTTTCATCGGCCAATCGACCAAAATCTACGACCGTGAAACCGGTGAGATCCACTACGGTCGCGTGCCGGCCGGCTCGGTGGTCGTGTCAGGCAACCTGCCGTCGGCCGATGGCAAGTACAGCCTGTACTGCGCCGTCATCGTCAAGAAGGTCGACGCCCAGACCCGCGCCAAGACCAGCCTGAACGATCTGCTGCGTGATTAATTACCACTAATCGCGACACAACAGTGACCGAGCCCGTCCTCGACCTTGCCAAAGCACTGATCGCCCGCCCTTCGGTCACCCCCGAGGATGCGGGCTGTCTGGAACTGATCGCCGAACGCCTGAAGCCGCTGGGCTTCAGCTTCGAGCGCATCGACCGTAACGGCACCAGCAACCTCTGGGCACGGCGCGGCACCAGCGCCCCGCTCATGGTATTGGCCGGCCACACCGACGTGGTGCCTACCGGCGATCTGGCGGCCTGGACCTCGCCGCCGTTTGAACCCACCGTTCGCGACGGTAAGCTGTATGGGCGCGGTGCTGCTGATATGAAAAGTTCGCTGGCCGCCTTTATCGTGGCCGTTGAGCAGTTCATTTCTGCAAACCCGGACCATCCGGGCTCCATCGCCTTTCTGCTGACCTCCGACGAAGAAGGCCCGGCCAACGACGGCACCACCATCGTCGTCGACGCCCTCAAGGCGCGTGGCGAAACGATTCAATACGCTATCGTTGGCGAACCCACCTCGGTCAAACGCTGCGGCGACATGATCAAGAACGGGCGCCGCGGCTCGCTCTCCGGCGACCTGACCATCCTGGGCATTCAGGGCCACGTCGCTTACCCGCATCTGGCGCGCAACCCGATCCATCAGTTTGCTCCGGCACTGGCCGAACTTGCGGCCACCGAGTGGGACCAGGGTAACGACTACTTCCCGCCGACCACCTGGCAGATCTCCAACTTCAACGCCGGTACCGGCGCCAGCAACGTCATTCCCGGTTCGCTGAACCTGAAGTTCAACTTCCGCTTCTCGACCGCCAGCACGGCCGACGGCCTCAAGCAGCGCGTCGAAGACCTGCTCAAGCACCATGGTCTGGAATACCGTCTCGATTGGACGCTGGGCGCCAAACCTTTCATCACGCCGGACGGCCCGCTGGCCGATGCGGCACGCCGGGCCATTAAAACGGTTACCGGCATCGACACCGAGCTCTCCACCACGGGCGGTACCTCGGACGCCCGATTCATTGCCGAGATTGCTGAACAGATCATCGAGCTCGGCCCGGTCAATGCCTCGATCCACATGATCGACGAGCACATTGACGTCAATGCCCTGCCGCAACTGGCCGATATCTACCAACAGATTTTCGCTCGTCTGCTTAAATGACGACCGCCCCGCAAAACAGCGTTGCTGCTTTCTACGAGGCCGCCGTCGAGCAGCTCAATCAGGCCGATCTGAGCTTCGGCCATGGCTGCACCTGCCCCGAAGACGAAGTCGCCTGGCTCATCAGCGCTACGCTCGACGTACCCTTCGACGAACTCGACAAATGCTGGTCGCAACCCCTGTCCGATCAAGAACGCGCCACGCTGCAACAACGGCTGAACGAACGTTGCGAGACCAAAGCGCCGCTTGCCTACATCCTGGGCGAAGCCTGGCTCGGTCCGTATATTTTCAAGATTGATCGTCGCGTCATCGTGCCGCGCTCGTTCATCGCCGAACTGCTTATGGACGACATGGCGCCCTGGATCCAGGATTCGGCCGCCGTCACCCGCGTCGCCGACATCTGCACCGGCTCCGGCTGCCTCGCCATACTGGCGGCGCTGCATTTCCCCAATAGTCAGGTCGATGCCGTCGATCTGTCGCCCGATGCGCTGGACGTCGCGCGCATCAACGTCGACATGTACGGCATTGGCGACAGACTCAAGCTGCACCAGGGCGACCTCATGAGCCCCGTGCTCGACCAGCAGTACGACCTCATCATCAGCAACCCGCCGTATGTCGATGCCGCGTCAATGAGCGCGCTGCCTGCCGAATACCAGCACGAGCCAGAAATGGCCCTGGCCGGCGGCAACAACGGCCTCGACCTCGTGCACACCCTGCTGCGCCAGGCCGCCCAAACCCTCAAGCCCGGCGGTTGGCTGGTCGTCGAGATCGGCCACAACCGCGACGTGATGGAAGCCACCTATCCCGATCTGCCGCTGGTCTGGCTTGACACCGCCGGCGGTAGCGATTTTGTCTTCCTCATCGATCAGGCAGGATTGCAACGCTTGCGTTAAACATCCTTCAACGCAGCATCGCCTTGACGCCGACACCGCATTTCCGCTATAGTCTCGCTCTCTTCGGGGCGTAGCGTAGCCCGGTTATCGCGCCTGGTTTGGGACCAGGAGATCGTGAGTTCGAATCCCACCGCCCCGACCAGTTTCCCAGTAGTCGTAGTACGTAGTAGCGCGTTGAAGTGAGGCGCCTGTAGCTCAACCGGATAGAGCAACGGCCTTCTAAGCCGTAGGTTGTGAGTTCGAGTCTCGCCGGGCGCGCCAGATTTTAGTTGTAGCAGTGGCGGTCGTAGTTCAATTGGTAGAGCACCGGGTTGTGATCCCGGGTGTTGCGGGTTCGAGTCCCGTCGATCGCCCCACAAAAAAGAAGGCCCTGATGTTTGTCAGGGCCTTTTGCATTGTGCCGGCGGATGCGTGTTAATCCAGAACTTTATAGCCGCGCCCAGACAGGCATTTCTTGACGATGTCTTCCTGCGCCTTGTTGCCCATATAACCACCGCCCGCAGCGCCGAGCACGGCACCGACACCGGCTGCTTGCGCGATATTGGAACCGGTACCGCCACCGACGAGGCCGATCAAACCGCCCACGGCAGCGCCGCCGACCGCAGCCTTGGTGCCGGTTTCCAGCGTACCTCCTTTTTGCTTGGCGTATTCCTGACAATCGCGCAGATCGGCTTCATACTTCGTAGAGTTCACACCCTGCATATCGACGACCGGACGCACATCGGCGCCGGCGCATGCGGTTAATGCCAGGGCAATCAGTGGATAAGCGATTTTCATGATGACCTCCTGATATGGCCATAACGCGGCCAACTACGACCAACGCTTTCATTCTACGCCT
>CAZSAE010000119.1:0-3356 GCA_964604765.1 uncultured Dechloromonas sp.
CCTTCAACGCCGACTTTGACGGTGACCAGATGGCCGTTCACGTGCCGCTGTCGCTCGAAGCGCAGATGGAAGCCCGCACCCTGATGCTGGCCTCGAACAACGTGCTCTCGCCGGCCAACGGCGCACCGATCATCGTCCCGTCGCAGGATATCGTTCTGGGTCTGTACTACGCGACCCGTGAGCGCATCAATGCCAAGGGTGAAGGTATGGCGCTGGCCGACGTCGCCGAAGTCGAACGCGCGGTCGCCGTGAAGGAACTCGACCTGCACGCCAAAATCACGGTTCGTATCCGTGAGTGGCAACCGAAGGCATCGGGCGAAGGCTGGGAGGAAGTCACCAACCGTTACAACACCACCGCCGGTCGTGCACTGCTGTCGCAGATTCTGCCGAAGGGCCTGCCGTTCAAGGCCATCGACAAGGCGCTGAAGAAGAAAGAAATCTCGAAGCTGATCGACGAATCCTTCCGCCGTTGTGGCCTCAAGGAAACCGTGGTCTTCGCTGACAAGCTGATGCAAAACGGCTTCAAGCTGGCGACGCGTGCCGGTATTTCGTTCGCCTCCTGCGATATGCAAGTGCCGGCCGAGAAGACCGACATCCTGAACGCCGCGCGCGAAGAGATCAAAGAGATCGAATCGCAGTACACCAATGGTCTGGTCACTGTTGGCGAGCGTTACAACAAGGTCGTGGATATCTGGGGTCGCGCTGGTGACCAGGTCGCCAAGGTCATGATGGATCGCCTGGGTAAGGAAGACGTGGTTGATGCCGAAGGCAAGACCGTCAAGCAGGAGTCGTTCAACTCCATCTACATGATGGCCGACTCCGGCGCTCGTGGTTCGGCAGCGCAGATCAAGCAGCTGGCCGGTATGCGCGGCCTGATGGCCAAGCCTGATGGCTCGATCATCGAAACGCCGATCTACTCCAACTTCCGCGAAGGTCTGAACGTGCTCGAGTACTTCATCTCGACACACGGTGCCCGTAAGGGTCTGGCCGATACCGCGCTGAAGACTGCCAACTCGGGTTACCTGACCCGCCGTCTGGTCGACGTCACGCAGGATCTGGTCATCATCGAAGACGACTGCGGTACCGAGAACGGTTTTGTCGTTCGCGCCCTCATCGAAGGCGGTGAAGTCATCGAGCCGCTGCGTGACCGTATCCTCGGTCGCGTCACGGCTGCCGATGTGATCCATCCGGAGACGCAGGAAACGATCGTCGAAACCGGCACGATGCTGGATGAAGATCTGTGTGACCTGATCGATCAGGCCGGCGTCGACGAAGTCAAAGTCCGCACGCCGCTCACCTGTGACACCCGTTATGGTCTGTGCGCCAAGTGCTATGGCCGCGATCTGGGCCGTGGCTCGATGGTCAACGCCGGCGAAGCCGTGGGTGTGATCGCTGCGCAGTCGATCGGTGAACCGGGTACCCAGCTCACGATGCGGACCTTCCACGTCGGTGGTGCCGCATCGCGAGCCGCCGTTGCCTCGCAGGTGGAGAACAAGAGCGCCGGTGTCGTCCGTTTCTCGGCACTGATGCGCTACGTGACGAATGCCCGTGGTGAAAAAATCGTCATTACCCGTTCGGGCGAAGTGCTGATTACGACCGAACACGGTCAGGAGCGCGAGCGTCACAAGGTGCCGTACGGCGCCACCCTGATGGTCTCCGATGGTGACAACATCAAGGCCGGCACCAAACTGGCCACCTGGGATCCGCATACGCGTCCGATCATCACCGAGTACGCGGGTACCGCCCGCTTCGAACACGTCGAAGAAGGCCAGACCGTTGCCAAGCAGTTGGATGACGTGACTGGCCTGGCAACGCTCGTGGTCATCGATCCGAAGCGCGGCGGCAAGGCTCAGAACAAGGGTCTGCGTCCGCAGGTCAAGCTGCTCGACGATAACGGTCAGGAAATCCGCATCGCCGGTTCCGAGCATCCGGTGTCGATCGCCTTCCAGGTCGGTTCGATCATCAGCGTGACCGACGGTCAGAAGGTTGGCGTGGGTGACGTGCTGGCCCGTATGCCGCAGGAATCGGCCAAGACCCGTGATATTACCGGCGGTCTGCCGCGCGTAGCCGAGCTGTTCGAAGCCCGTACGCCGAAGGACACCGGTATGCTGGCCGAAGTGACCGGTACCGTGTCGTTCGGTAAGGATACCAAGGGCAAGCAGCGTCTGATCCTGACGGATCTCGAGGGCAACGACCACGAGTTCCTGATTCTCAAAGACAAGCACGTGCTGGTGCACGATGGTCAGGTCGTCAACAAGGGCGAGTTGATCGTCGACGGCGAACCGGATCCGCAAGATATCCTGCGTTTGAAGGGTGTCGAGGAACTGGCCCGCTACATCACCGACGAAGTGCAGGACGTCTACCGTCTGCAGGGCGTGAAGATCAACGACAAGCACATCGAGGTGATCGTTCGCCAGATGCTGCGTCGTGTCCAGATCACCGATCCGGCCGATTCGTCCTACATCAAGGGCGAGCAGGTCGAGCGCTCGGAAGTGCTGATTACCAACGACAAGCTGCGTGAAGAAGGCAAGCGCGAGGCCGAGTTCGAGCCCGTGCTGCTGGGCATCACGAAGGCCTCGCTGTCGACGGACTCGTTCATCTCGGCCGCCTCGTTCCAGGAAACCACGCGTGTCCTGACCGAAGCTGCCATCATGGGCAAGCGCGACGATCTGCGCGGCCTCAAGGAAAACGTCATCGTCGGCCGCCTCATCCCGGCCGGTACTGGTCTGGCGCACCACGCCGCCCGTCGCAACCAGTCGGCGGCTGCTGCGCTGGACGACGTGTTCGAACCGATCGAGGACGTGGTTGTCGAAGAAGTCGTGGTCGATGCCCCGGCAGCCGATGCTGCCGAAGGCGACGCCGCCGTCTGATTCTGGCATGGGCGAACTGGTTTGACCGGATCGCTCATGCGGGAGTCGTGTCGTATCAAAATCGGGTTGACAGGTTGACGGAAAGCCCCGCGCTGGTTTATCATCGCGGGTTTCTCCGGCTAAGCTGTCCGGTTTTTGTAAGAAACGCTGGTTTTCGACAGCGATTCTGAATCATTGCCGGGCGATCCTTCGGGATCGGGCCGCAACTTATTGTAGGAACCTGGGCGGGTCTACCGCTCGGATTTATTGGGGATTTTTAGATATGCCAACCATTAATCAGCTCGTGCGTAAGCCGCGCGTCAAGGTTGAGGCCAAGAACAAGGTTCCGGCGCTCGAAGCTTGCCCGCAGAAACGTGGCGTTTGCACCCGCGTCTACACGACGACGCCAAAGAAGCCGAACTCCGCGCTGCGTAAAGTCTGCAAGGTTCGTCTGACCAACGGTTTCGAGGTCATCTCGTACATCGGTGGTGAAGGCCACAACCTGCA
>CAZSAE010000120.1:0-3336 GCA_964604765.1 uncultured Dechloromonas sp.
GGCAGCTTTCTGGCCATGTTTTCGAAGCGAGGACTGTCGCAATCCGACCCAAAGCAGACTCTCGAAAGTAGACTTCACACTACACCAAACAAATGATCGCTTTTGGATAGCTTCCTCCTTTCCTAATTTTGAAACCCAGTTGTTGGGCAATTTGGCAGGCTGCTGGATGCCCCGTTGCCAAATGAATTTCTTGTATACCGCACTTAATGGCTTCCACGAATGCAACCTTGAATAAATTGAGCGCATAACCTCGATAACGGTACTGCCTATCAACACTAGCGCCCAATTCAGCAGTCTTACCATGAATGCACAAGTGAATGATTCCAACCAGTCTTAAGTCCGTTTCAAAAATCCCAAGACAAATATCTCGATGAAAATTTATCTTTGAGACATGCTCTGCCAGAGCGCTGTCACTCATGTAAATAGAAAATCGTTCATATCGATCATCTGCGTTCAATGCTTGGAGGTGCGAAACTATTGCGCTACGGTGTCTTTCATCAATCTGTACAGGATGAGCACAGAAGCGTAATACATGCTCAAAACGCAAAAGTTTATCCGAGACATATATGTTGCTATTTGTTGGTTCCATGTTGAGACTCCCTTGTAACCAACAGGGAAATCCCAGGGCTGCCAAAACTAAAATGACAGAAAAAATCGATCCGATGCCTACGCATGTTCAACTCCCATAGGGGCACCCCGCCCTAGATTGAAAAAAACGTTTAGGCAGGTCTCCTGGCTTTCGGGTCGCCACACCGTTTTCGCCTTCCCGGTTTCACCCAGTGGCATACGAAAAACGGCATTCGCCGATTACAGTTGCGGGGGCAGCTGCGGATTTCGGGCTGACGCCCGGCACCGCATTCCCTATTAATCCCCTATCGGGGAACCTTCAACGACTTGGTTTTAATGCTACTTCAGACCTAATCCCACTGCAAAGCACCACCAGTCTGATACTCAGTGACGCGTGTTTCGAAGAAATTCTTCTCCTTACGTAGGTTCGCTTGCTCATCTAACCAAGGCAACGCATTTTCAGCGCCTGGGAAAGGTTCATCTACACCTACCTGTCGGGCTCTTCTGTTGGCAATGAATCTGAATTGTTGCATGTGCAAGTCAGCGTTATAGCCAAGGACAGAGTCACGCAGGATATAACTGGCGTATGCTCGCTCAGCTGCTTCTGCCTCATCCCACAATGTGCGTAGCGCCTGTGGATCAAGCGTCAGATTTTCTTCCTTCAGCAATTCTCGGACGACACGAATACCAAACGCGCAGTGCAAAACTTCATCACGCATGATGTACTGAAGCTGTTCTGCCGTACCCTTCATGAGACCACGACGCTGCAACGCAAAGATGGGCGTAAATCCGTTATAGAACCAGCAACCTTCAAAGATAACGGCGAAGAAGAAATACGACAGGGCGAACTCATGCAGATTCGCACGATCAGTCAGATCAAAATCTGAACGCAGCACTTTGTCTAGTCGTCGGTTAGCCAATGCAATCTTGCCGTGGATTTCAGGAACGACACGATAGCGGTTGTAGACTTCAGTTTGATCAAGACCAATGCTTTCGATGCAATGTTGATATGTCCAAGTGTGGAGTGCTTCTTCATAAACTTGGCGCGCCTGATAAATCTGAAGTTCAGGGGCACTCATTTTTTCCATTACAGCCAAACCGATATTTCGCATAGCCAAGATGTCTGACGTTGTTAAATACGCCAGAACATTCTCAAAAATGTGCCGTTCAGCAGCGGTTAGTTTGTGGTGATAGTCATGAACGTCCTGCGCCATATTAATTTCAAGCGGCGTCCAGTGGTTACGATTTCCTTTGAGGAAAAATTCCCACGCCCACGGGTATTTGAAAGGAGCCAACTGGTTGATATCACCCTTGCCATTAACGATACGTTTATCGCTAACATTAATTGCGGCAACACCACCGCTCGCAGATGCTCCTGACGGTGAGCTTGATGCAGGTTTCCTAGGCTCGGTCGCCACTGAGGACGATAGATCCCAATCATCGAAATGTGTGGTCATTGGCAGGCCTCACAATCAGGATTATCTATCGAGCAGAACTTAGGTGCTTCTTCCGAAGCTTGTTCGATACGACCTGTAGTCTTTTCTACCTGGCTGGCACCCAGCGTACGGAGGTAGTACGTAGTTTTAAGACCGCGCACCCAAGCCAGCTTATAGATTTCATCGAGCTTTTTGCCAGACGGCTGTGCTAAGTAGATATTGAGGGATTGGGCCTGATCAATCCACTTCTGACGACGAGAAGCAGCTTCAACCAGCCATACCGGATCAATTTCAAAGGCAGTGGCGTATCGCGCCTTAATATTTTCAGGAACACGCTCAATACGCGTGAGGGAACCATCGAAATATTTGAGATCCGAAACCATCACTTCATCCCAAAGATCCAACGCCTTGAGATCACGAACCAATGCCTCGTTTACCTCGACAAACTCACCTGAAAGGTTAGATTTGACATAGAGATTCTGATAAGTCGGCTCAATACTTTGTGATACACCGACAATATTTGAAATCGTCGCAGTAGGTGCAATTGCCACGCAATTAGAATTACGCATGCCATATCGTGCGATCTGGGCTTTCAATGCATCCCAATCTAAACGAACAGTATTATCAACTTCCAAATAACCGGCGCGCTCTACACCAACTCGGGCCACTGTTTCGTGCGGCAAAATGCCTTGATCCCACAGGCTACCCTTGTAAGTTGAATAACATCCGCGTTCTCGAGAGAGTTCTGTCGATGCCCAGTACGCCTGATAGCAGACAGCTTCCATAGCAACATCAGCAAACTCAACTGCCTCATGGGAAGCATACGGAATACCTTGAGCGTAAAGCGCATCAACAAAACCCATAATACCCATTCCCACAGGGCGATGACGCTGATTTGCGTTACGCGCCTTAACTGTGGCGTAAAAATTGATGTCAACAACATTGTCCAGCATACGCATTGCAGTTCTAACGGTGCGCCGCAGCTTTTCATGATCAATGACACCATTCTTCAGGTGTGCTGGAAGGTTTACTGAGCCGAGGTTACAAACTGCTGTTTCACTGTTTGATGTATTGAGCGTAATTTCCGTGCACAAATTTGAGCTATGCACCACACCCACGTGCTGTTGAGGCGAACGCAGATTGCAAACATCCTTAAAAGTGATCCATGGGTGGCCTGTTTCAAACAGCATGGTCAGCATCTTGCGCCAGAGTTGAACCGCTGGCAGCTTTTTGTGAAGGCGAATTCGGCCTTCTTCAGCAGCCTTTTCATATCCAACGTAAGCAGTTTCAAATTCACGACCGAACTTCTCGTGAAGATCAGGCACATCTGAAG
>CAZSAE010000121.1:0-3185 GCA_964604765.1 uncultured Dechloromonas sp.
AAGCTCAACCCAGAATGGCTGCGTTACTACTTCGCCAGCAAGCTCAACGGCACCATGGAAGACATCGACCTCAACCTCGATGACTTCATCGCCAAGGTCAACAGCGATCTGGTTGGCAAGTACGTCAATATCGCCAGCCGCTGCGCCGGTTTCATCAAGAAACAGTTCGACGGCAGTCTCGGCGAAACCGATCGCAGCGTCTTTGATCGCATCATTACCGACGACGCGCTGGCCGAAATCGCCGCAGCGATGGAAGCACGCGACAGCGCCCGTGCTATGCGCCAGATCATGCATCTGGCCGACGAAGCCAATCTCTACGTTAACGACCAGCAACCCTGGCTGTTGGCCAAGGATCCCGAACAGCGTGCGCAATTGCACCAGGTCGCTAGCACCGCGCTCAACCTGTTCCGCAGTCTGTCCGTGTTACTTAAGCCCGTGCTGCCGGCCGTCGCCGCACAAGTCGAAAGTTTCTTCAATGCACCGCCCCTGACCTGGGCCGATGCCCGCCAGCCGCTGCCGGCCGGCCATCGCATCAACGATTACACCCACCTCATGAACCGGATCGAACGCCCCATGGTTGACGCCCTTATCGCCGCTAATGCCGAATCACTGCAAGCCGCAGAACCTCCTAAAGCCGACGATCCCAAGCGTCACGCCGAAAAACAGGCGAAGGCGGACGACGTCAAAGCCGGTGCCGTCGATCACATCAGCATCGACGACTTCGCCAAGATCGATCTGCGCATCGCCAGAATCGTCAATGCCGAACACGTCGAAGGCGCCGACAAGCTGATTCGTTTGCAACTCGACATTGGCGAGACTGAAAACGGCCAACCCAGATACCGTCAGGTTTTTGCCGGCATCAAGTCGGCCTACGATCCGGCCCAACTGGTCGGCCGACTGACGATGATGGTCGCCAATCTGGCGCCGCGCAAGATGAAGTTCGGCCTATCCGAAGGCATGGTGCTGGCCGCCTCGGACACCGATGCTACGCAGCCCGGCCTCTATATCCTGTCGCCCGATTCCGGCGCGCAGCCTGGCATGCGCGTCAAATAACCGGTTACACTATAGGGAATCAATTTCGGCGGCGAAGCCACGGGCGCCAAGATAGGCAACGCACAGACCCCAACCCTTCCTGCTGACGATTAGCTTGAATTGCCTGGGGGAGGATGTGCATGAGCGGGGTGGAGGATTCGGCGGCAACGGATATATCAGTCGGCATGACCGACAAATCGCGCAAGCTGCCGCTCGCCCGCTTTCACCCCAAACTGCTCGACTGCCTTAAGGACTACACGCCGGAGTTGCTCGCCAAGGACATGGCCGCCGGCGTCACGGTCGGTGTTCTCGCGCTGCCGTTGGCCATTGCCTTTGCCATCGCCTCGGGCTGTTCGCCGGTCGCCGGCATCTGGACCGCCATCGTTGGCGGCTTCGTTATTTCGCTACTCGGCGGCTCACGCGTACAGATCGGCGGCCCGACCGGCGCTTTCATTCCCATCGTGTTCGGCATCGTCAGCATCTACGGTTTCCAGAACCTGATGGTCGCCACCATCATCGCCGGCATCCTGCTCTTTCTCATGGGGCTCACCAAGATGGGCGTGCTGATCCGCTTCATTCCGATCAGCGTCGTCATCGGGTTTACCAATGGCATTGCCGTCGTGATTTTCATGAGCCAGATCAAAGATTTCTTCGGCCTCGATATCCCAAGCATGCCCGCCGAATTCTTCGCCCGCATGGAAACGCTCTGGCATTACGCCGGCACCATGGATGCGCCGACGGTCATCATGTCCTCAGTCTCGCTGGTCGCCTTGATCCTCTGGAACAAACAGGCAGCCCGCTGGATCCCGGCGCTGGGCAAGATCCCAGGACCGCTGGCGCTGCTCATCGCCGCCACCGTGCTGCAAGCCATCTTTCATTTTTCAGTGGAAACCATCGGTTCGCGCTTCGGCGGCATCCCGCGCGACATTCCGGCACTGGCCTTGCCGACGCTATCGTTGGCGACGCTCAACCAGTTGATCCAACCCGCCATCGCCATCGCCCTGCTCGGCGCCATTGAGTCGCTGTTATCGGCGCGTGTCGCCGACGCCGCCATCGACGATCGGCACGACCCCAACCAGGAACTCATGGCGCAGGGTTTGGCCAACATCGTGGCGCCATTGTTCGGTGGCTTTGCCGCCACGGGCGCCATCGCCCGCACCTCGACCAACGTCCGCGCCGGCGGCCGCACGCCGTTTGCCGGCATGTTCCATGCCCTGACCCTGCTGCTGGTCGTCGTCGTCGCAGCGCCGGCGGCCATTTATGTGCCGCTGCCCGCACTGTCCGCCATCCTGATGGTCGTCGCCTGGAATATGGGGGAATGGCACGCCTTCAAGGAACTGCATCGCTATACGATTCCGTACCGCGCCATCCTGCTCTCGACGTTTATTGTGACTGTCGTTTTCGACCTCACGCTGGCTGTCGAACTCGGCATGATCCTCGCCTGCCTGTTCTACCTGTATCGCATGTCGGAGCTGACCCAGGTCGAGCGGATTCCCCTGGAAGATTATTACGGTTCGGGCGCACTCAGCGGTGCCGATGGCCAACAGCGCATTACCGCCTATCGACTCTATGGTTCGCTGTTCTTCGCCGCCATCAGCAAACTGGAAACCCTGCTTGAAGAGCAAGAGGCCCCGCCGCGTGTGCTCGTCCTCGATATGACCAAAACCGTATCACTCGACACCACCGGGCTCGATCTCTTGCAAACCCTGCACCGCTCGCTGGATAAACGCGGCGCTCAGCTCATTCTGTGCGGGCTCAACGCACAACCGGCGTCACTGGTGGAACGCTCGGGCTTCGCTCGAACCCTAGGCCCACGGGGCATCAGCAACAGTCTGACGGACGCGTTGCTGCGCGCCCAGCTGATAGTCCAGTCGAACCCGGTCGCGGCCGATCAGCCCGCCTAGGGCATCGATCAGATCTGTATCCGGGCGAACCCGCAGGCTATCACCCAATTCAAGCTCGGCCACGGCTTTGCCGTTGCTGTAGGTCAGGCTGACCAAACAACCTTTGTTCGTGCCATCGACCAATTGTGCAAACGGCTGCAATAGATCGTGGATGCGGCGAACGCCACCCATCGCGCGCAGATCCAGTTCACGCAGATCCAGACGTAAACGGCTCGCCCACTGCGCCCGCGCCTCGTTAAAGGTCAGCAG
>CAZSAE010000122.1:0-3183 GCA_964604765.1 uncultured Dechloromonas sp.
ACCAACCAGCGGTTGAAGCCGGGCTTGGCGATGATGCGGCTTTTATCCAGCCAGCCCGTATTAGTTGCGGCTTGGCATTTTTGTGAATTAGTCATAGTTTTAGAACCCGGGGCAGGCATGATCTATGAAGCAGAAGGCTCGCAGAACTGCCCTGTATGGACGATTTCGTAATTTTATCGAAAGCTAGCATTTCTCTGTGGGATTTCATGGGGTTATTTGAATTTACTATGTATCCCCTTTATGCGTTATGTAGTAAGGTTACATAACGGTTACGGAGAACCCTCATGGTTATGCATTCGCTGGGATTGCAACTGCAGAGCAAAAACACCAAATGGAGCCACATTGAGCTGCTCGAATTGATTGATGAATACGGTTCGATCAACAAGGCGGCATCGAGTATGGGTATGAGCTACAAGGCGGCATGGCTGGCCGTAGAAGCCATTAATAATATGTCCAGAGAGCCAGTGCTCCTTCGCCAGACCGGGGGAACCCAGGGTGGAGGGACTCAGCTCACAGACTATGGACGTCGATTTGTCCATCTTTATCGCTGTATCGAAGATGAACAAAAAAAACTTTTTGCAAACCTTGACGAACATTTTAGAGATTTCGAGGAATACCAAAAGCTTCTCAGGAGATTCAGTATGCGGACGAGCGCACGTAATCAGTTTTTAGGGACGATCTCTGCTATCAAGAAGGGTGCCGTCAATTCAGAAGTGACACTCGATATCGGTAGTAATGAACATATCTATGCAGTAATCACTAATGAAAGTCTGGAGCATCTGAATCTGAAAGTGGGCCATGAGGCTTATGCCTTGTTCAAGGCACCCTGGGTCATTGTGACACGTGAAGAAAATTACAAAACCAGTGCCCGTAATGAACTTCGTGGCAAAGTTGCGCAGATTCACCGTGGAGCCATTAATTCCGAGGTTAATGTCGAATTGCCTGGCGGCAAGATTGTGAGCGCAGTTTTGACCAATGAAAGTGTTGACGGGTTGGGGCTCCAAGTCGGGGTGGATGCTTGTGCACTGATCAAAGCGTCGCACGTGATACTGGCTGTTGCAGCTTGAGGTGCATGATGAACCAGTTCCTCATTGCACTGCTTTCGATACTCGCCATTGGACCGGTGTTGGCTGATGACGTGCAGGTAGCCGTGGCTGCAAACTTCAATGCCCCTATCGAAGAGATCGGCAAAGCGTTTAATAAAGCCACGGGGCATCAGCTCAAGGTGTCGACAGGATCTTCAGGCAAGTTTTACGCGCAGATCAAGAATGGCGCGCCGTTTCAGGTGTTTCTGAGTGCGGATGAGGAAAAGCCGGCGCTGCTTGAGAAGGATGGTCTGGCGGTGCAAGGTAGCCGATTCACCTATGCAATTGGCAAGCTCGTTCTATGGTCGGCCGATCCGGCAGTCGTTGATACAAAGGGTCAGATCCTCATGAAGAATCAATTCAACAAGTTGGCCATAGCAAATCCTAAAACGGCGCCGTATGGTGAAGCCGCCATGGAAACGCTGGGTGCACTCAAGATTAAGTCTCTGCTTGAACCTAAATTGGTGATGGGCGAGAACATCGGGCAGACCTATCAATTTGTGGCGACAGGTAATGCGGAGATTGGTTTTGTGGCGCTGTCGCAGGTAACTAGAGAAAACAGGATCACCAGTGGTTCAGCCTGGGTCGTTCCCGAAAAACTGTATTCGCCGATTAAGCAGGATGCTGTCTTACTGGTCAATGGCAAGGATAGTCCAGCAGCTCGTCTGCTGATGACATTTTTGAGAAGTGAAGATACTTTGAATGTTATCAAGTCTTACGGCTATGGCGTTAAGTGACGCCGATCTTCAGGCACTCTGGCTGACTGTCAGGTTGGCAGGAGTGACGACACTGGTTTTGCTCCTGATTGGAACCCCGCTGGCCTGGTGGTTAACAAGGACAAGGAGTTGGCTCTATCGCCCTGTCTCTGCAGTCGTTTCATTGCCTTTGGTATTGCCACCTTCCGTGCTGGGCTTCTACTTATTATTAGCAATGGGACCGCACAGTCCCCTCGGGCAATTAACTCAGTCTGTTGGTATTGGATTGTTGCCATTTACCTTCTGGGGCTTAGTGGTTGCTTCCGTACTCTACTCGATGCCGTTCCTTGTCCAACCGCTCCAGACTGCGTTTGAAGCGGTTGGGGCACGTCCGCTCGAGGTGGCAGCAACATTACGTATTTCTCCGTGGGCTACTTTTTTCAGGGTCGTGGTGCCAATGACGAAAACAGGCTTTGTGACGGCATCCGTCATGGCCTTCGCTCATACAGTGGGTGAGTTTGGTGTTGTATTGATGATTGGCGGCAACATCCCCGGAGAAACTCGAGTTGCTTCAGTCCAGATTTACGATTACGTTGAAGCTTTGGAATACTCACAGGCTCATAGCCTGGCAAGTGTTCTTCTGGCGTTTTCATTCTTCGTTCTGTTGGCAATGCATATGCTGAAGAAAGACACGCGCCATGCAAGATAAAAACTCGATACAAGCGCGATTCAAGATCAAACGTTGCGGATTTACCTTGGATGTTGATCTTCACCTCCCTGGGCGAGGCATCACCGTTCTACAGGGAAGTTCCGGCTCTGGTAAAACGACGGTTCTCAGATGCATGGCGGGCCTTGAGCGACCGGACGAAGGTTTTTTGACGGTTAATGGCAGGATATGGCAAGGCAACCAAGTGTTTTTGCCAACCTATAAGCGACCCATAGGTTTTGTCTTTCAGGAAGACAGCCTCTTTGAACATCTGACAGCTAAAGAAAACATACTCCTGGGCTGTCACGAAAGGCGTCATATACCAGCAGATCTGATGCCGCTAATTGAAATCCTTGGAATTAACCACTTGTTGCAGCGTTATCCGGATGAACTGTCCGGTGGGGAACGTCAGCGGATAGCCATCGCTCGTGCTCTGGCAGTCAAGCCCGAGGTGGTTCTCATGGATGAACCGCTGTCATCTCTGGATACCCAGCGCAAGGCGGAAATTCTGCCTTATTTGGAACAGATCAGAGACTGTAATGTCATGCCAATTATTTATGTGACCCATGATCAGACTGAAGCAGAACGACTGGCCGATTGTCTGGTGGTATTGCAGGATGGACATGTGACGTCTTAAAGTGCAGACCAATCGACAAGCAGGTTAAAGGCGTCGTAGCCCTGTTCGCGCAGGTAGCTT
>CAZSAE010000123.1:0-3051 GCA_964604765.1 uncultured Dechloromonas sp.
TTATAGTTGGGGCGGGTGGTCATGCAGCCACTCCACATATTTGCTCACGCCCTGCGCTACGGTATGAAAGCCCGCTTCATAGCCGACCTCGCGCAACCGGGTCAGATCGGCCTGGGTATAGGCCTGATACTTGCCCTTCAGAGCCTCCGGAAACGGTACGTATTCGATCAAGCCCTGGGCGACCAGTTCGTCCAGCGACAACTCACTTTCGCCCTGCAAACGACGACATGTATTTACGGTCGCCGCCGCCACATCGTTGAAGCTTTGTGCCTTGCCCGATCCCAGGTTGAAAATGCCCGAGATGTGGGTATTTTCCAGGAACCAGAGGTTGACGCGCACGAGATCCTCAACGAAAACGAAGTCGCGTTGCTGACCACCATTCGGGTAGCCATGCGAGCCCTCGAACAGTTTGACCTTGCCGTCTTTGCGGAACTGGTTGAAGTTGTGGAATGCCACCGAAGCCATGCGTCCCTTGTGCGATTCATGCGGGCCATAGACGTTGAAATAACGGAAGCCCGCGATCTGCGTGCTGCTATCCTTGATTCGACGGCGCACAATCTGGTCGAACAACAACTTGGAATAACCGTAAACGTTGAGCGGCGCTTCGCAGCTCGGCTCTTCACGGAACTCGGTGCTGCCGCCATAAGTCGCGGCGCTGGAGGCATAAAGCATCGGCACATCCTGATCCTGCGCCCAATTCAGCAGATCGATGGAGTAACGGTAGTTGTTCTCCATCATGTAATGGCCGTCATGCTCCATGGTGTCCGAACAGGCCCCCTGGTGCAGAATAGCGTCGATCTCGCCATCGAAATCACCGAGTTGCAGACGCGGCAGGAAATCACGCTTGTCGAAATAATCGCTGATCTTGCAATCGACGAGGTTATGAAATTTGACCGCATTGGTGAGATTATCAACGGCGATAATGTCCGTGATACCGCGTTCATTAAGTGCCTTGACGATGTTGGCGCCGATGAACCCTGCTGCGCCGGTAACGAGGACTGCCATGTTGTTCTCCGATGAATAGCTTAAAGCGCCTGTTGCAACTCGTCGCGAGTCACGACGGCAGTGCCGAGCTTGCCGACGACAATGCTGGCGGCCAGGTTGGCGACGCGCACGGCCTCGGGGTAATCGGCACCGCTGGCCAGCATCAGCGCCAGCGTCGCGATGACGGTGTCCCCCGCACCCGACACGTCGAACACTTCGCGCGCCTTGGCGGCCTGATTAAACACGCCCTCCGGCCGGAAGAGCGTCATCCCCTCTTCGCTGCGCGTCAGCAGGAGTGCTTCCAGGTTCAAGTGCTCGCGCAGTTCGTCGGCCTTGGCCTTGAGTTCGGCTTCGTTCGCCCATTTGCCGACCACCTCGCGCAGTTCAGAGCGGTTCGGGGTGAGCAGACTGGCGCCGGTGTAACGCGCGTAGTCGTCTCCTTTCGGGTCGACCAGCACCCGTTTACCCGCCTTCTTGGCTAGTGCAATCATTTTGGTGATGTGGGTCAAACCACCCTTGCCGTAGTCGGACAGAATCACCAGATCATGCTCCGGCAACTGGCGCTCGAAATCGTCCAGCTTGGCTTGCAGCACTTCATGCGATGGCGCCGTTTCAAAGTCGATGCGTAACAACTGTTGCTGGCGACCCAGCACGCGCAATTTGACGGTGGTACGAATGTTGGCGTCATCATGCAGGCCGGTGGCGACGCCGGCCTCTTCCAACAGGCCGCGCAATGTCTGGCCGGCTTCATCGGTGCCGACGACCGAGAGCAACGAGACCTTGCCGCCCAGTGCGACGATGTTGCGCGCCACGTTAGCGGCACCCCCGGGGCGGACTTCTTCTTTATTGACGTGCACCACGGGCACCGGTGCTTCGGGCGAAATGCGCGACACTTCGCCGAACCAGTAACGATCCAGCATCACATCGCCGACGACGAGCAGACGAGTTTTAGAGAAATCAATCGTGGTCATAGCGTTTTTCTTATCGGTTTGGGTCACGGATTGCAGATATTCGACGCCCACTCATCCAGCACGCGGGCAACGCCCGCTTCCCATGCGGGTAGTTTAAGCGCAAAACTGCGCTCCAGCAGATGCGTATTCAAGCGGGAGTTCTGCGGCCGTTTGGCTGGCAGCGGATATTCGGTCGCCGGGATGGGCTTTAGACCGTCTGCGGCCAAGGCTAGTGTTTGCCCTTGTGCGCGGGCACTGTCAATGACGAATTTGGCGTAACCATACCAACTGGTTTCACCGGCAGCCGCCAGATGATACGTGCCGCCCGGCGCCCGGCCGGACAAGACATCACGCAGGGCATGCGCCGTCACGTCAGCAATCAGTTCGGCCGACGTGGGCGCGCCGATCTGGTCGTCGATCACATTGAGCGTCGTGCGTTCCTGCGCCAAACGCAACATCGTTCGGGCAAAATTGCCGCCACGCGCAGCGTAGACCCAACTGGTCCGAAAGATCAGATGACGGCAGAGTGCGTCTCGAACGCGGTGCTCGCCATCCAGTTTGGTCTGGCCATAAACGCTGAGCGGATTGGTGAGGTCATCCTCGACATAAGCCTCCGCTTTGGTGCCGTCGAAAATGTAATCGGTGGAGTAATGCACGAGCAGCGATCCCATCTCGCGCGCGTAAAGCGCCAGTTCGGCGACGGCATCGACGTTAATGCGCCGGGCAAGTGCCTGATCGGTTTCCGCCTTATCGACGGCCGTGTAGGCAGCAGCGTTCACAATCACTTCCGGCTCATGCTGTTCCAGCACGGCCTGAATCTGCGCCGGATCCGCCAGATCACACTCGCTGCGGTTCAACGACGTCAGCAGACCCAGCGGTGCCAGCGCACGTTGCAGCTCCCAGCCGACCTGGCCGTCTTTGCCGAGCAGCAGGATTTTTTTATAGAAGCCCATGATTAGTTGTATTGCGAGTTGTACTGCATCTGGACCCAGTGACGGTACTCGCCACTGGTGACGTGATTGACCCACTCCTGATTTTCCAGGTACCACTGGACGGTTTTGCGGATACCCGTCTCGAAGGTTTCCTGCGGCTTCCAGCCGAGTTCTTTTTCCAGCTT
>CAZSAE010000124.1:0-3044 GCA_964604765.1 uncultured Dechloromonas sp.
CCTTGACCGCGCGGTCAAGGGTAATGAGGTGTTTGAGCAACTGCGGCATCTTGTCGAGCGGCCAGGCATTCGGGCCGTCCGATAGTGCGTTGGCCGGATCCGGGTGCGTCTCCATGAACAGGCCATGGATACCGGTCGCCACGGCGGCGCGCGCCAGCACTGGCACGAACTCGCGTTGACCGCCCGACGAACTGCCCTGCCCACCCGGCAACTGTACCGAATGCGTAGCATCGAACACCACGGGGCAACCGGTACGGCGCATGATCGCCAGCGACCGCATATCGGACACCAGATTGTTGTAACCGAACGAGGCGCCGCGCTCGCACACCATAATGGTGTCGTCTTTGACCCCTGCTTCCTGTGCGGAAGCACGCGCCTTATCGACCACGTTCTGCATATCGGTCGGCGCCAGGAACTGCCCCTTTTTTATATTCACGGGCTTACCGCTGGCGGCGCAGGCCGCAATAAAATCGGTCTGCCGACACAGAAAGGCCGGCGTCTGCAGGACATCGACGACGGCTGCAGCAGGTGCGATGTCGTCGATATCGTGCACATCGGTCAGCACCGGCACGCCGATCTGCGCGCGAACTTTAGCCAGAATGGCCAGACCGCCGTCGCGGCCGGGACCGCGAAATGACTTGCCCGAACTGCGGTTGGCCTTGTCAAAGCTGGCTTTAAATATGTACGGGATGCCCAGTTCGCTGGTCAGCGCTTTCATCGTGCCCGCGATGTCCAGGCACAGTTGCTCGGATTCGATCACACAGGGGCCGGCGATCAAAAAGAACGGCGAGGTATCGGTAATTTCGAAGCCGGCGAGTTTCACGCGTTTGCCCCACTCTTGGCCGCCTTCGGTTCAGCCTGCTTGCGCACACCCGTCGTATCCTGGTGGGCCACGGCGGCATTGACGTAAGCCGTGAATAGCGGGTGACCCTGACGCGGATTCGAGGTAAATTCCGGGTGGAACTGGCAACCCACGAACCACGGGTGTACCGACTTCGGCAACTCGATCATTTCGCACAGGTCGGTCACCGGTGCCCGGCCGGCCACGACCAGACCCGCTTCTTCCAGCTTGGTAAGTAGCGTGTTGTTGACTTCGTAACGATGACGGTGACGCTCGGTAATCTCGTCGGCGCCGTAGATCTCGTGAGCCAACGATCCCGGTTTCAAGAGGCAGAGTTGGCCACCCAAGCGCATCGTACCGCCCAGATCGGAATCTTCTGTCCGCTGTTCCAGTTTGCCCGAGCGATCCTGCCACTCGGTAATCAGGCCAATCACCGGGAACGGCGAGCCCGGATCGAATTCGGTCGAATGCGCCTCTTTCATGCCTGCCACGTCGCGGGCATATTCCACAACCGCCAGCTGCATACCAAGGCAGATACCCAGATACGGAATCTTTTGCTCACGGGCATAGCGAATCGCCGCGATCTTGCCTTCCGTCCCACGCTTGCCGAAACCGCCCGGTACCAGAATGGCGTCCATGTTTTTAAGCGCGTCGCAACCGTTACGTTCCAGCTCTTCAGAATCCAGATACTGAATGCGCACCTTGGCGTGCGTCTGGATGCCGGCATGCACCAACGCCTCGATCAGCGATTTATACGATTCGGTCAGATCGACGTACTTGCCCACAAAGGCCACATCGACGAAGCGTTCCGGATTTTCCAGCGAATGGACCAGCTTGTTCCAGACCGACAGATCGGCGGCACGGGCCAGAATGGCCAGGCGATGGCAGACGATTTCGTCGAGCATCTGGTTGTGCAGCATGGCCGGGATTTTGTAGATCGACGGCGCATCCAAGGCCTCGATCACGGCTTCCGGCGGCACATTACAGAACAGCGCAATCTTGCGGCGCTCTTCAACAGGAATCGAACGGTCCGCACGGCACAACAGAATGTCGGGCTGAATACCGATTTCACGCAACTCTTTCACCGAGTGCTGGGTCGGCTTGGTTTTCAGTTCGCCGGCCGTCGCAATCCACGGCAGCAAAGTCAGGTGGATATAGCAGACGTTGTTACGGCCTTCCTCGATACCCATCTGACGGATGGCCTCCAGGAACGGCAGCGACTCAATGTCACCAACGGTGCCGCCCACCTCGACCAGCGCCACATCAGCACCCTCGGCGCCGCGCTTGATAAGATGTTTGATCTCGTCGGTGATGTGCGGAATGACCTGAACCGTTTTGCCCAGATATTCGCCACGGCGCTCTTTCTTGATCACCGACTCGTAAACCTGACCGGTGGTGAAATTATTGCGCTTGTGCATACGGGCGCTGGTGAAGCGCTCGTAATGGCCCAAATCGAGATCGGTTTCCGCCCCGTCTTCCGTCACGAATACTTCACCGTGTTGGAAGGGACTCATCGTCCCCGGGTCGACGTTGATATAGGGATCGAGTTTCAGATGAGTGACTTTAAGCCCACGCGATTCGAGAATCGCACCCAATGAGGCGGCCGCAATTCCCTTACCCAGGGAAGACACGACACCACCCGTGACGAAGACATATTTGGTCATAACAAAACGTGCAGCGGGAAAGCCCGATGATACCCGATGCAGCGGCGCCGCTCAAACGGCCAGGATAAAAAATCTGCCGCATGGGTCAGGGCCGAAATCGGCATTTCCCGTATAATGAAAGGCTTTCAAGCCCTTTTTAAAGCCATGTCCATGAGCCACGCCATCAATCACCCGTTAGAACCTGTCATCAATCGTCTCTGGGAAGGCCGTAACGACCTGTCGCCGACCGGTTCACCCAAGGACGCGGTGGACGCCATCAACCAGGTCATCCACGAACTGGATCATGGCGCCCTGCGCGTCGCCGAAAAGATCAACGGCGAATGGGTCACGCACCAGTGGGTCAAGAAGGCCGTGCTGCTCTCGTTCCGCACCAATGACAACCACGTCCAGGAAAGCGGTGATCTGCGCTTTTTCGACAAGGTCAACACCAAATTCCAGGGTTGGGGTGAAGAACGCTTCCGCGAAAACGGCTTCCGCGTCGTACCGCCGGCCACTGCCCGCCGCGGTTCGTTCATCGCCAAGAACGTCGTACTGATGCC
>CAZSAE010000125.1:0-3015 GCA_964604765.1 uncultured Dechloromonas sp.
TAGGCCAGCGCATAGCGCCCGCAGGCACTGAGCATGGGCTGCTGGCTGGCGGCCAAATCAATCACTGCGAGACGGCGGTGCCCCAGGGCGATGGGGCCCTGCAGGTGATAGCCCGCCGCATCTGGCCCACGGTGCGCTAACGTGGTGGTCATGCGCTCCAGCGTGGCCTGGTCCGCCGGTTGTTTATCCAGCCAGCCGACAAAACCACACATCAGGCGGTTTCCTCCTGCTGCGCTGGCGTCGTAACATCGCCCTGCACCTGGTGCAGATAGGCGTAGATGCCGTTGAGTGCGAGCAGTTCGGCATGCGTACCGATTTCGGCAATGCGGCCCTCTTTAAGTACAACTATCCGATCCGCGTTTTCGATGGTGCTCAGGCGGTGTGCGATAACAAAGCTGGTCCGGCCCACCATGAGTTCGTCAAGCGCTTCCTGCACATAGCGCTCGGATTCGTTGTCGAGGGCCGAAGTTGCCTCATCCAGAATGAGAATCGGCGCGTTCTTGAGCACGGCGCGCGCGATTGCGATGCGCTGTCGCTGGCCACCGGAGAGGCGCATCCCGCCCTCGCCAACCATGGTATCAAATCCATCTGGCAAGTTTTCAATGAATTCCAGTGCATGCGCAGCTTTGGCGGCGGCGCTGATCTCTTCCTGGCTCAGTTGGCGTGTGGCGCCGAAAGCGATATTGTTGGCGATGGTGTCGTTAAAAAGCAGCACTTCCTGCGTCACCAACGCCATTTGCTGACGTAAGCTCCTCAAGTGAATGCGATCAATGGGATGACCGTCGACACGGATTTCGCCACTGGTCACATGTAAAAAGTTCGGCAGCAGGTTAGCGAACGTACTTTTACCACTGCCCGACGGACCAACCAGCGCAATTCGCTCGCCAGGCCGCACAACGAGGTCAATATCGGTTAGCGCGTTACGCTCAGCTTTGGGGTAGCGATAACAGACCTTGTCGAAGACGATGCCTCCGTGTACTTTATCCAGAGTGACCGATCCCGTGTCGCGCTCCGGCGTTTCGTCAAGCAATGAGAAGATATGCTCCGAAGCTGCCAGCCCACGTTGAATGGGTGCATTAAGATCAGATAAACGTTTGAGCGGCGCATTCATCATCAATGTTGCCGTGATAAACGAGGCAAACCCGCCAATGGTCGTCATGCCCTCCGACGATTGAACCATCGCCACTGCAATAATGATTGCGACTGCCAGCGCAGAAGACAATTGCGTGATCGGCGTTCCCAATGCAGCGGCCACCGTTGCTCTCATGTAGATGCCGCGCAGGTAATTGGCAACACCATCAAAACGAGCAACCTCTTGCGCCTCTCCACCGTACACCTTAATCACTTTTTGATTAGAGATCGCCTCTTGGACTGCGGTCGTCATCATGACCATGCTGTCGTGCTCCTGATGCACCAAGCTTCGCAATCGCTTGCTCAACTTACGAACCGAGATCATCAATACCGGCACGACGGTAACCGAAATGAGCATGAGCTGCCAATTAAGGTAAAGCAACCATGCCAATAACCCTATGACGGTGACCCCATCTTTAATGAACGTGGTGAGCACCGTCGTGCTTGCCGAAGCAACACCGTTTACGTCATTCGTGATGCGGTTGATGGTTTTTGCCGAGGGATGCTGCTGGAAATAACCACTAGGCAAATGGACTAATCGAGCAAACATTTCCACCCGGATCTGGTAAATCACCTTGTTCTGGATCCAGGCCATGATGTAAGTCGCGCCGAAGCCCAACAGTCCACGCAGGAAAAATATACCCACTACTCCAAACGGTAGCCATAACAACGGGCTTTGCTCGCCAAACTTAAAACCATCGTCCAACATCGGTTTCATTAATGCCGGCAGCAAAGGCTCGGTTGCGGCAGAAAGCGCCGCTAACACCATAGCTACCGCAAGCGCCTTGTAATATGGGCGCGCGTACCGCAATAAGCGGCGATAGAGCTTGAGCGTCTCAGGATTAACCAACTGCATATTATTTATCTTGCCCAAGCATTGAAAGACAGGCGTATTCTAGTTCGTCTACGGACAAATCCGCGAGATTCCGGGTTGTCGGTCGCAAAATCAGGTGCTTTACGCCCCACGGATACCATTGCGCTGGGTTTGCCTCGCCAAAAAGCGCGATTATGGGCTTACCACACGCCGCACCAATATGAAGCGCACCACCATCCGGTGAAACAAACAGATCGACACAATCGATACCCGCAATGAGATCAGCAAGCGTCAACGTCGAGTACCCGAGGACGTCCAACCCCCGAGTTGCCGCTAGAATTTCCGATGCCTTGACATCGTCGCCCGGATGACCCGCTGAGGTTTCGGCGCCTGGAGACCAAAACAGAACACACCGGAAGCGAGGCGCCAATCGACGAATGATCTCTATGAATTTCTCGGCTGGCCACCGCTGAGTTCGCAATCGCGCACTGATATTAATGCCGATGATTGGTTTTTCAACCGATGTTGATTCCAAAGCGGCCAGCGCTTTCTGTTTCGCTGTGGGATTGGGCTTAACGACCGCTTTCGGTACCGAATCGACTTTGCCAAAAGGCGCCAGCAACGCCATCAGATGTTCAACTTCGTGCCTAGCGCCTTCTCTGTACAGCGGGATAGGATCCGAAACGATTGAGCCGCCTAGGCGTTTTTCTGGCTCAATAAATCCAACCACCCGTTTTGCGTCAATTTGCTTTGCCCAACGCAGTGGGCGTGGCAAGCAACTGACGTTCGCCAAAATTAGATAGTCATAACGCGTCAAACGCAATCTGAGCGTGAGCAAGAAGCGTTTGGCGTATATGGACAACCAGCTTTGATCTTCTTTACGGTGTTTGGCTTTGGTATAGCAAAACAAGTGATTGACATCAGGATTACCCTCAACCACTGGAGCGCAATAACTATTCACCAGCAAATCAATTCGAGCACCCGGCAAAAGCTGGCGCAATGCGGCAATCAAGGGGAGTGTACAAACCAAATCCCCAATGTTGTCTCTGCGTAGCACCAGTATTTTAGGA
>CAZSAE010000126.1:0-2935 GCA_964604765.1 uncultured Dechloromonas sp.
ATGGCGTCAGCCGCCCGTATTCGATGTGGCTGTCGGGCAACTACCCGCGTGCCCTCGACGGCCTCTCGAAGCTGCTGTCGACCGACATGCGCGTCATCGATCCAGCCTGGATCGGCATGAAGCTGCGTAAGCTGCTCGACTATCCGGAACCGCTGGGTGACATGCTCGCCTTCGTGCCGGGTTCGCGTAAGCAGCAGACCTATCCGTCGACCATTGCTTACCTGGCGCACCTGATACTGCATCGCTACGCCATGCTGGGCATCCTGGACGAGAAGGGTTTCCCCATCAAGCAAATGGGCATTCTGCAAGCCCCGACCGAAGAAGGCGCGGTGAAACCGGTGCAAGGCAAGCTGTGTAGCGAGTGCGGTAACACCACCATGATCCGCAAGGATGGTTGTGATTTCTGTACGGCCTGCGGCGCAGTAGGTACCTGCGGCTAAGCGTCAGCGCCCAGCCCAACAAAAAGCCCCGGAGGTAAAACTCCGGGGCTTTTTGTTGATGCACAGTTCTGGCAATCTGTACGCTCTGATTCGAGACTGCACACACTTCTAGAAAGGCTGCTGAATCTAGATCTCCTGACGGATGTGGTTTTTCGCCTCATCGCCCTTGCCTTGAAGACATATAATGCCCCGCAACCCTATGTCAGAAGATCTCAAGCACCATGAAAAAGATGAATAAACCTCGGATTGCCATTGCCTGTCAGGGCGGTGGGAGTCAGACAGCTTTTACGGCCGGTGTTCTGCAGGGTCTGTTTGCCCATGGCATTGATCAATCGCATGACATCGTGGCTCTCACGGGCACGTCGGGGGGCGCCGTCAATACGGCACTTGCCTGGTACGGCATGCTGAAAAAGGCCGCTGGCGACAAAACACCGGTACAAGATCGTATTGTCGCATTCTGGGATGAGCTCAAAGCCAGTAGTCCGCTAGAGCAATGGCTGGATCAGATCAATACTTTTATGATTCGCGCAGCGGGCGCCGGCCACTTGCCCAAGCTCGAAAGCAGTCCCTCATCGCAGTTCAGTCAATTACTCCAGCAATCGGCGTCGTATTTGTTACCCCGTGAACATTACCTGGACTTCAAAGGATTGCTTGAATCCCATATTCACTTTGACGAACTGCCAAAGCTCATACAAGCCCATAGTCCCGCATTGTTCATGGGCGCGGCCAATGTTCTGAATGGCAAAATCAGGATTTTCAATTCGCTGGCCGACCCGATTACCGTTGAAACCATTCTAGCCTCGGCAGCCATACCTAGTATCTTCCCTGCCGTCAAAATCGGTGATGACTATTACTGGGACGGACTCTTTTCTTCCAACCCGCCCATCAGCCCGGTTCTCCGTCCTGTTCACATGACCAACAGTCAGTTTCCGGATGAGATCTGGGTGGTGCTGATTGATCCGTTACGTTATGACAGAATCCCCACGACCCCCGGCGATATTCTGGAACGGCGCACACAAATGACCAGCAACATTTCGCTGGTGCACGACCTTGAAAAGATCGTGATTCTCTATAGAGCGTTAAAATCGGGCGGGCTCAACCAGGCCTACCTAGACGAGCGCGGACTGGGAAATCTGGGCAACCTGACCTTTCGGCTCATTCGGATTTCCGACACACTTCAACCGGAACTCGATTACTCCAGCAAGCTGTCTCGCAGTCCCCAGCTGATCGATACCCTGATGGCCGAGGGCAACAAGCAAGTCGAAGACTTTATGCGCACACTCAACAAGCCGGGGGCTGATCCGGAACGCGTCCTTGCGCTGATCACGGAATAAGCCATAGGCCCTTTAGGTCATTCGCCTCATCCGAATCCGCATCGGGCTCACTTCAAACCACAGGCGGTCTGCATGATCTTGGCGTCCAGCGAATTCTTTTCCGGTGCGATCATTGGTGCCTCATTCACCGTCGGTGTGTAGCTATATACCACCTTGCCGGATCCTTCCATCAGCGTCACACCCGTCAGCGCCTGAGTCTTAGCTTTGCAATCGGCCAGGAAGGTATTGGTTGCCTTGGTGTATTCCGCGCCGTTAGGGGCTTTCATTTTATTGGTGTAGATCGTCTGCACGGCAAAGGCAGTCTTACCGTTGGACTTGGTCAGGCTATCGACATCGAGCGCGTAACTGGCGTTCTGTTCGACCGTGATGGCGCGCAGTGATTCTGCCTGTGACAAACCAGCGATTGTCGCCACGCCCAGAGCGAAAATGAGTTTGGTTGTATTCATGACAGCTCCCTTCAATGCAATGCGATCAATTTACCAGATCTGCGCCATGAAAAAACCCGCCGGTCTTGCGAGCGGCGGGTTCTTTTTATTGCGGAATCTACTTAGACGTTGACAGTGTCTGCCACGTCCTTGAACTCCTTGATCTGATCGAAGTTCATGTAGCGGTAGATCTTGTCGGCATCTTTGCTGATCACGCCCTGGTGTTCCATGTACTCGGCCGGGGTCGGAATACGACCCAGCAGTGCACACACGGAAGCCAGCTCGGCCGAACCCAGATAGACGCGGGTGTCGATCCCCAGACGGTTCGGGAAGTTACGGGTCGAGGTCGACATCGCGGTCGAACCCTTGCGGATCTGTGCCTGGTTACCCATACACAGCGAACAACCCGGCATTTCCATACGGGCGCCGGTGCGGCCCAGAACGCCGTAATGGCCTTCTTCAGTGAGCACGTGCTGGTCCATCTTGGTTGGCGGCGCGATCCACAGGCGAACCGGGATATCGCTCTTGCCTTCGAGCAGCTTCGAAGCGGCGCGGAAGTGACCGATGTTGGTCATGCACGAACCGACGAACACTTCGTCGATCTTGTCGCCGGCAACTTCCGACAGCAGCTTGACGTCGTCCGGATCGTTCGGGCAGGCCACGATCGGCTCCTTGATCTGATCCATGTCGATTTCGATGACGGCGGCGTATTCGGCGTCAGCGTCACCCTTGAGCA
>CAZSAE010000127.1:0-2839 GCA_964604765.1 uncultured Dechloromonas sp.
AACCCGCCGTTCGGGCACGCCGGCGAAGACGCGATGCGTGCCTGGTTCGCCGGGCACACCGCTTATCTGGCCGGGCTGGACCCGGATCAGCGCGCCGATCTACTTAACTACGAAGGCAACGCACAGGGTTTTCGCATTCTGACGCATCTGCAGAACCCGTCGAATCCGGGCGGCCTGCAACTCACGTGTGCGGTGCTGGCGACCTTTGCCAAGTATCCGCGCCGTTCACATCTGGATCAGCCGCTTTCGGGCAAGAGCGCGCGCAAGTATGGTTATTTTGCGGCCGAGGCCGATCTATTCGCCCAGGTGGCCGACACGGTCGGCTTGATTCCGCGAGCGCCCGGTGCCTGGTTCCGCCACCCACTGACCTTTCTGGTCGAGGCGGCTGACGACACCTGTTATCTGGTCGTCGATATCGAGGATGGTGTGCAGCAGGGTTGTGTCACGCCCGAACAGGCGGAAGTCTTGCTGCTCGATCTGGCCGGTGGCGCGGCGGCAGCCGGTAAGCTGAAATACCTGACGGACCCCAAGCGCCGCATCGAATACTTGCGGGCGCGGGCGATCGGCCGACTGGTCGATGAAGCCGCGCGCGTGTTTCTGGAAAACGAAGCCGCCATTCTGGATGGTAGTTTCGATCAGGCCCTGTTCGACGTATCGCCGGTGGGTGAAAGCCTGGCGGCCGTGCGCCGTGTCGCCGAGGAACAGATCTACAACGCGCGTCAGGTCATGGAAGTCATGGCCGCCGGTTATGAAGTCATCAGTGGTTTGCTCGACGGTTATGTGGCCGGCGCCTGCGGACCGCAGAGTAGTCGTAACCGCGTGTGGGCCAATTTGCTGCCGGCGGATTTTAATGAGACGGCAGGCGACAGCAATTATCTGCGGTTGTTGCAGGTGGCCGACATGATCGCGGGGATGACCGATTCGTTTGCAGTATCCGCCTATCGCCGGTTGAAGGGGATTGAGCTGCCGGGTTGACCGTGTGCTTGTGATTTATGTTGCCTGATTTCGTTCATCTGCGTTTGCACTCCGAGTATTCGATTACGGACGGCATCGTCCGTATCGACAACGCCGTGTCCTGCGCGCGTGACGATGGACAACCGGCATTGGCGCTGACCGATCTCGGTAACGTCTTCGGTCTGGTCAAGTTTTATCAGGCGGCGCGCAAGAGCGGTGTGAAACCGTTGCTGGGCGCCGATATCTGGGTGGGCGATCCGCAGCAGGCCGAAGAGGCGACGCGCTTGTTGCTGTTGTGCCGGAACAATCTGGGCTATCGTCAGCTGTGCGAACTGCTGAGTCGTGGCGCATTGTTTGCGGGACGGCGCGAACGTGTCGTGCTCGACCCGGCCTGGTTTCGCGAGATCGGTTGCGATGGATTGATTGCGTTATCGGGCGCGGCCGAGGGCGACGTGGGCCAGGCGATGTTGCAGGGGCGCCCCGAAGAGGCGGCGTTGCGCGCAACCGCCTGGAAAAAGCTGTTTGGCGACGCGTACTATCTGGAAGTGCAGCGCTATGGATCGACGCAGCACGATGAAGATCTTCTGGTAACGCAGACGGCTGCGCTATCGCTGGATCTGGACATCCCCGTTGTAGCGACGCATCCGGTGCAATTTATCGCCAGCGACGATTTTCGGGCGCACGATGCGCGCGTGTGTATTGCGACCGGTTATACGCTGGCCGACAAGCGGCGGCCGCGTGTCTTTACCGAACAGCAGTATTTCCAGACGCGCGCCGACATGGCCGAGCGCTTTGCCGACATGCCGCAGGCGTTGGCCAATGCGGTGGAAGTCGCCAAACGCTGCAATGTCTCGCTGACACTGGGCAAGAGTTTTCTGCCGGACTTCCCGACGCCAAACGGCGAAGGGCTGGATGATTTTCTGGTCGCCGAAGCCAAGCGTGGACTGGAACAACGGCTGGCGCAGCTGTATCCCGATGCAGCGGTACGCGAGAGCAAACGCGCCGAGTACGAAGCGCGTCTGGCCTTCGAGTGCGACACCATCATCCAGATGGGCTTCCCCGGTTACTTCCTCATCGTGGCCGACTTCATCAACTGGGCCAAGAATAACGGTGTGCCGGTGGGGCCGGGGCGGGGTTCGGGTGCGGGCTCGCTGGTGGCGTATTCGCTGGGCATTACCGATCTTGATCCGCTGGCCTACGCGCTGCTGTTTGAGCGTTTCCTGAACCCCGAGCGGGTGTCGATGCCCGACTTCGATATCGACTTCTGTCAGGACAACCGCTGGAAGGTGATCGAGTACGTCCGGCGTAAATACGGCGCCGATGCCGTGTCGCAGATTGCGACCTTCGGCACGATGTCGTCCAAGGCGGTGATCCGCGACGCGGGCCGTGTGCTCGACTTGCCTTACAACCTCTGTGATCAGCTGTCCAAATTGATCCCGGTGGTGCAAAACCGTCCGGTGTCGTTGAGCGAAGCGCTGGCCGCCGAGCCGCAGTTGCAGGAACGTTACGAGCGCGAAGAGGAAGTGAAGGAACTCTTCACTCTGGCCAGCAAACTTGAAGATCTGACACGCAACGTCGGCATGCACGCTGGTGGCGTGCTGATTGCGCCGGGCAAGCTGACCGACTTTTGTCCGCTCTATGTGCAGCCGGGCGGCGATGCCGTAGTTAGCCAGTTCGACAAGGACGACGTGGAAAAAGTCGGTCTCGTGAAGTTCGACTTTCTGGGGCTGCGCAACCTGACGATTATTGAGTTAGCGCTCGACTACGTGAAGCGTCTAACCGGCGAACGACCGGATCTGAGCCAGCTGGCTTTTGACGATCCTGCCGCCTACCAGATCTTGAAAGATGCCAATACGACGGCGATCTTCCAGGTCGAATCGGAAGG
>CAZSAE010000128.1:0-2828 GCA_964604765.1 uncultured Dechloromonas sp.
TAATGGCGTCGCCGGCCTTCAGGCCGGGCAGAATCAACGAGAAAGAACTGGCGGCCAGCATCATGCCCGCGGCGAGGCCGAGCAGACTATCTTCAATCTTTTGCGGCAGGCTATGCAGAAAGAAGCCGGGAATGGCGCCGGCCGTCGTCAGCGCGAAACCGGCAAAGCCGCCCCAGAGCGCATAGCGCAGGGTCGTGCTGTTTTCACCGACGAGAACGTCGTATAGGCCAACCAGAAACAGCCCCAGAATCGCCAGGCACGATATCGCCAGACCGCTTGCCGTTAAAGGGTGCGCTTCGACATGCTGACGCAGTGCAGCGCCCCGCAGGCCTTCAGGAAGGATGCTCGACAAAAACATAACAGGCGTCATCGTACCGGAGGCGGGGTTTTGACGCCATGCCAGAGGGATTTTGCGCTGCGGTAAAATGACACTTGTATGGCAAATAGTCACTTGAAGGGCGAAATGCGTGATGGCCTGACATCTCTAGGCGAGAAGCTCAAATGCTTGCGTCCTGGGCATGGGCGGGATTCGCTGGCCGAAGCGTTGGCCGGTTTCCTTGATCCCGACGCCAATGAACTCGATCTGCTCGGGAATCTTTATACGGCGTTGCGTCCATCACGCGGCGAGGGCACTGCAGCCGCAGTCGAGCGCTTCAACGAGCTGATTACTTGTTTGCGCGAGGATCCGGTTCTGGCTGCCGCTTTTCGTCGGCATTACGTCCATTTTTTCACGCGGCGAGGCCTGACGGCATTCTTCGCCGACAGCGGTATTCTGCCGGCGACCGGTTTCTTTTCTGAGTGGGCGCGGATTTTGGTGCATCGCGTTTTACCGGAAGTGCCCGATGAGTCGGATGCTAAAGCCTGCGTTCATGTGTTCCTGAGACATCCGGATGATTGGATCTGGTTGTCGGCTATTCCCGAAGAGGACTTATTTCGCTTCTGGCAGTTGCAGGCGCCTACCGACGAACTCGACGAAGCTGCATGGAAAGCGCTGATTTGCGAGTTGCTCGATGCAATCCGCCTATTGGCCCATCGCGTGGCCGGCATTGGCATGGATTCGGCGTTACTGGGCGCATCCACGCATCTGGGTAATTTTGCACCGAGTTTCTTTGCGTTGCCGGCAGAGACCGAGCGCTACACGCAGGCCATGCTGGCACATTTCGCCGATCCGACTTTGCCGCCGGATGACGGCAAGCATCTGCTGGTGATCGTGGATCAGTGCCTGGAGGCATTAACGCGAGCCCGGAAGTACTTTCTGGAGGCGGGCACCAGCCTGCACATGACCTATCTGCTGATGCGTTGTGAAGAAAGTCTACGCCGTATGCAGGATCTGATCCTGCTCATGCAGTCGTTTCTGATGTCCGCCACGGTCATGGATGCGTTGGTCGATAGCACGGTCGATACGACGGGAACGGCGGTGTTGCCCGGTGCACGATTCCAGACCGAAACGGGAAGAGGGTTACGCGCCTGGGCAAACTTTGTGCACCGTGCCTTTGTGACCGAGAACCGACGCAATAATTTTGGCGATTACTGGATGCGGCTTTCGCAATTGCTCGCCTTGCGCGTCACCGAAACGGCCGCACAGTCCGGTGAACACTACATTTGTACGACGCCCCGCGAATACCAGGATATGTGGTTGTCGGCCATGGGTGCCGGCTTATTTATCGGTGGCATGGCCTTGCTCAAGATATTTGCTGTTGGCTTAAATACGTCTCTGTTTGCCTCGGCAGTGATCTACAGCTTGATTTACGGGCTAGGGTTCACGATCATCTATCTGCTCGGTTTTACGGTAGCAACCAAGCAGCCAGCCATGACGGCGCAGACCTTGGCTAGCCAGATGCGTGATGTTTCGGCGGATAAGCCTGATGATGTGTCATCGGTCGTGGACCTGATCGCAGCGGTATTCCGCAGCCAGCTGGCGGCAATTGCCGGCAACATTCTCGTGGCATTTCCGCTGGCGATCGTGCTAGGTATCGGTCTTGGTCAGTGGCTCGGGGAATCTCCCGTGACCGCTGAAAAAGCCGTGCACCTGATCGACGATCTGGATATTTTCGGCTGGGCAATCCCGCATGCGGCCCTGGCCGGGGTGTTTCTGTATCTGGCTGGTCTGATCAGCGGTTATTTCGACAACCAGGCGGCACATAGTCATCTGGGCAAGCGTATTGCTTATGCGCCGTGGTTGCGACGCTGGTTGGGTGTTGCCGGTGCTGCCCGCTTGGGTGATTACATTAGCCATCATCTGGGCGGCATGATGGGGAACTTTCTGTTCGGCTGCATGCTGGGCTGCGCGGGTATTTTTGGCGTGATTCTCGGATTGCCCATTGATATTCGGCACATCGCTTTTGCCTCGGCCAATCTGGGCTATGCCATCATTGGCAGCGACACGCTGCCGGCCTGGCAGACACTGGCGTGGGCCGGGCTCGGCGTATTACTGATCGGCTTGACCAACCTGCTGGTCAGCTTCACTCTCGCCTTGCGCACGGCATTCCGTGCACGACGCATGACCTTCAGCGGTTCACGCGTGTTGCTCGGTGCGGTCTGGCGGCGCTTCTGCGAATCGCCGCGAAGCTTCTTTCTGCCACCGCGTCAGGCGATCGACACACCGCCTGACGCCTGACGCAAAATCAGGCGGTGCTGGCTTCGGCGACGCGCTGCTTGATGTGGGCGAGGGCTTCTTCGACCTGGTCCACCAGAATCAGGCAGATGTCGCCGGGCTGCAGCTTGGCGAGCGCCGTATCGATGGCGAGGAATTCGCCCTTGATCTCGTCAATTTCCTTGACCTGATGGGCTTCGGCTAGACCTTCGCGCAGCAGCTTGACGACTTCGCC
>CAZSAE010000129.1:0-2671 GCA_964604765.1 uncultured Dechloromonas sp.
CGGTCGTAATCCTGCTGGAAACGACTGCGATCTTGCGAATGAACGACCGGCACATCACCGTTCTGCGCCCCCAAAGTTCCCACGCGGTCGGGTGACAATAGTTTCAGCCAGCGCGCCTTCATCGTCATGCCATCCTCTCCCTGTTTGCCCGATCAGGCGGCTTCAAGCTTGGCATAGGCCAGCGCCAGCCATTTGGTGCCGGCCTGACCAAAGCGGACCTGCACACGCGCTTCGTCACCGCGCCCCTCAGCAGCCAGAATCACGCCCGCGCCAAACTTGGCGTGCATCACGTTCTGCCCGACGCGGAAACCTCCGGCGCCGGCATCACCCGCCGCGCGTGCCGCCACGCGTGTGGTCATATCCACCTTGGGCGCCGGCGACCAGCTGCTCGTCGTATAGCTGCCGGCCCACGCCGGCGTCGCATCCAGACGTTGCAACAACGCATCCGGCAGTTCGTCCAGAAAAGACGACGGCAGACAGTAGCGCGTCTGACCATGCAGCATGCGCGTCTGCGCATGGCACAAATACAGACGCTGGCGCGCCCGCGTAATCGCGACATACATGAGACGACGTTCTTCTTCGAGACCATCGCGCTCGAGCATCGCGTTCTCATGCGGGAACAATCCCTGCTCCAGACCCACAATAAACACGGCGCTGAACTCCAAGCCCTTGGCTGAGTGCACCGTCATCAGTTGAATCGCGTCATCCGAATCGCCGGCCTGATGCTCGCCCGCCTCCAGCGCCGCATGCGCTAAAAAGTCTGCCAGTAGGCTCGTTGCCTCGCCCGTCTCCGAATCGATATTGCGCGTTGCTTCCGGATCTTCGGCAAAAGTCGCCGCCGCATTGACGAGTTCTTCCAGGTTCTCCAGACGATCCTGACCTTCGCGTTCGGCCTGATAGTGCTGGCGCAGACCACTTCGGTCGAGCAGATGATCAATGACTTCCGGCAACGTCAGCCCTGCCGTCTCGGCGCGCAGCGTTTCGATCAGACGAATGAAAGCGCCGACCGCTGTGCCTGCCTTGCCGGTCAGACTGGCTGCCGCGTTATACAGACTGCTATTCAATTGCCGCGCTTCGAGCTGCAAGGCTTCCAGGCTGCGCGCGCCGATGCCGCGCGTCGGAAAATTCACGACGCGTAGAAAGGCCGTATCGTCATCCTGGTTGGCGATCAGCCGCAGATAGGCTAGCGCGTGCTTGATCTCCTGACGTTCGAAGAAGCGTAAGCCCCCGTACACGCGGTAAGGAATGCCCGCTTGAAACAGTGCGTGTTCGAGCACGCGCGACTGCGCATTCGATCGATACAACAGCGCGATCTGATGGCGCGGGATGCCGTCGCGATTCAGTTCGCCAATTTCTTCGATGATGTAGCGCGCTTCGTCCAGATCGGACACGCCCTGGAAGACGCGAATTTTTTCGCCTTCGCCTTCGTCCGTCCACAGGTTCTTTCCGAGGCGATCGGCATTATTCGTAATGAGTGCATTAGCCGCCGACAGAATATTGCCGTGCGAGCGGTAGTTCTGTTCCAGGCGAATCACGTTGCCCTTGGCGTAATCGCGTTCAAAGCCGCGCATATTGGCCACATCGGCGCCGCGGAAGGCGTAGATCGACTGATCGTCGTCGCCCACCGCAAAAATCGCCGCCTGCGGTCCGCACAAGAGTTGTAGCCAGGCGTATTGCAACGGGTTCGTGTCCTGAAACTCGTCCACCAAAATATGCCGGAAACGCTGCTGATAATGCGTGCGCAGGGCCTCGTCCTGTTGCAGCAGCTCGTAAGCGCGCAGCAGCAGTTCGGCAAAATCCACCGCGCCTTCGCGCTGGCACTGGGTTTCGTACTCGGCGTAGATCTCCACCTTGCGCCGCGTATGCGCGTCGTGCGCCTCGGCCTGGCCGGAACGGATGCCCTGCTCCTTGAGCGCATTGATGGTGTACATCATGTCGCGCGCCGGGAACCGCTCTTCATCAACGCCCATCGCCTTGATCAGGCGCTTGATCGCCGCCTGCTGATCCCCCGTATCGAGAATCTGGAAGGTCTCGGGCAAACGCGCCGCGCGCCAGTGCGTGCGCAGCAGGCGGTGGCACAAGCCATGGAAGGTACCGACCCACAGATGGCGCACATTGAACGGCACCATCGCCGACAGGCGCGTCAGCATCTCGCGCGCCGCCTTATTGGTAAAGGTCACCGCCAGAATGCCCTGCGGCGACACCTGCCCGGTCTGCAACAACCAGGCAATGCGCGTCGTCAGTACCCGGGTCTTGCCCGACCCGGCGCCGGCCAGAATTAATGCGTGCTCGGGGGGCAAACACACCGCCGCGCGTTGCGGTTCGTTCAATCCCGCCAGCAGCGCGCTGGTCTGTGCACTCGCCTGCGCGGCGCCCGCCGCTGCCGGCTCATCGCGCGCAGCGCCTACAGGTCCGCCAAAGGCTTCCGGGATCGTCATCGTCATACCCCGAATTATCCCGTGAAAGGGTTCGGTTTTATAAGCGACTGAAACAAAAGAGTTAAACGCGGCGCCGCCAACAACTCATGTCAGGTCCGGCAGACACCCGCGCAATGTCTCGACGATGCGGCGGCGCTGATCGTCACTCACCGTATGAATGATCAACAACGCCTCGGCCTCTAAATCATCATCACAATAGAAGTAGCCCACCGGCACATCCAGCGCTCTGGCCA
>CAZSAE010000130.1:0-2641 GCA_964604765.1 uncultured Dechloromonas sp.
CAGATTCAGACTCATTCGTCTTTCTCCATTCAAGTCAACATGCAACCGGCGAACCAGTTGCCCCCTTACGGTGACCGAAATCAGAGCCTCACGGCAACTGCCGCAAAATCCTGTTCTGGGACCACCATCTGCGCAGGACGCTCCGGAGAGCCATTAAACGTTTGCACGCACCTGCGGTCTTTGACGATCTGGCTGCCTAAACTCTGACGAGACCGGGCAGCCAGCCCAAAGTTCTTTAAATCAATTACGCCTGCTGGACCGATGCCTGATCGACGTGAACGCCAGGACCCATGGTGCTGGAGACAGCGATCTTCTTCAGGTACTGACCCTTGGCCGAAGCCGGACGCGCCTTGACCAGCGCATCCACCAGGGCGCGCAGGTTCTGCTCGAGGGCGTCAACGCCGAACGAGGCACGACCGATCGTGGCATGCACGATACCGGCCTTGTCGGTACGGTACTGAACCTGACCGGCCTTGGCGTTTTTGACGGCGGTCGCAACATCCATGGTCACGGTGCCCACCTTCGGGTTCGGCATCAGACCGCGCGGACCGAGGATCTGACCCAGCTGACCAACGATACGCATGGCGTCCGGCGTGGCGATGACAATGTCGAAGTCCATGTTGCCAGCCTTGACTTGATCGGCCAGATCTTCGAAACCGACGATATCGGCGCCGGCGGCGGTCGCAGCTTCCGCTTTGTCGCCCTGGGCGAACACAGCAACGCGCATGGTCTTACCGGTACCCGCCGGCAGCACGACCGAACCACGAACCACCTGGTCCGATTTACGGGCGTCGACGCCCAGATTCAGGGCGACGTCGATCGATTCATCGAACTTGGCGGTGGCCAGTTCCTTGGCCAGCGACAGCGCTTCGTTCAACGGATACAGTTTGGTGCGATCAACTTTGGCTTGATAGGCCTGTTGGCGCTTAGTGAGCTTTGCCATATTAGAGGCCCTCCACGGTGATACCCATGCTGCGGGCGCTACCAGCGATGGTGCGCACAGCGGCGTCCAGATCAGCAGCCGTCAGATCGGCCTGCTTGGTCTTGACGATGGCTTCAGCCTGAGCACGCGTAATCTTGCCGACCTTGTCGGTATGCGGACGCGGGCTACCCTTCTGAATGCCAGCGGCCTTCTTGATCAGAATGGTCGCGGGCGGACTCTTCATCACGAAGGTGAAGGACTTGTCCGCATAGGCGGTAATGACGACCGGGGTCGGCAAGCCAGGTTCCATGCCCTGCGTGGCCGCGTTAAAGGCCTTGCAGAATTCCATGATGTTCAGGCCGCGCTGGCCCAGTGCCGGACCCACCGGCGGCGACGGGTTGGCTTTACCCGCCGGGATTTGCAGCTTGATATAGCCGACGATCTTCTTTGCCATGAAAGGCTCCTTAAAGTGAGTTTTAACGCGCGCTCGCTAACCGGGGTTAACTACTGACGCTCCTCTGTTTCTTTGCCAACGCTGTTGCCGGGGTTGGCGCCCTTGAAAATCTTGGTCGTTAAAAGCTTAAGCCTTCTCGACCTGGCCGAAATCCAGCTCGACCGGGGTTGCCCGGCCAAAGATGGTGACGGAAACGCGCAGTTTGCTCTTGTCGTAGTTGACGTCTTCGACGTTGCCATTGAAGTCCGTGAACGGGCCTTCCTTGACGCGGACCATTTCGCCCACCTCGAACAGAATTTTCGGACGGGGTTTCTCAACCCCTTCCTGCATCTGCTGCATGATCTTGTCGACTTCCTTCTGGGAAATCGGCGTCGGTTTGGTGGCGGTGCCGCCAACAAACCCGGTGACTTTTGGCGTGCTCTTGACGAGATGCCAGGTCTGATCGTTCATGTCCATTTCGACCAGGACGTAGCCCGGAAAGAACTTGCGCTCCGAGATGGCCTTCTGACCGCTGCGCATTTCAACAACCTCTTCAACCGGCACCAAAATCTGGCCGAACAGATCCTGCATACCAGCGCGCTGGATGCGCTCGGTCAGCGCACGCATGACGCTCTTCTCGAAGCCCGAATAGGCATGTACGACGTACCAACGTTTGCTCATTATTTCTTCCAGCCCAAGATCAGGTCGATCATGACCCACTCCAGGGTTTTATCGGTCAGCCACAGGAAGATGGCCATGACCAGGACAAAAACAAACACCATCGCGGTCGTTTGCAGCGTTTCCTTGCGGCTCGGCCACACGACTTTGCGCGCCTCGGCGATCGATTCGCGGGCGAAGGTAACGAACTCGCGCCCTTGCTCGGTGGTCCAGACCAGAACGACGGCCGCGACCAGACCCGCCAGCACCGCGCCCACGCGCAGTAGCGTGGCATCGGCGCCCAGCAGATAGAACCCGGCAATTCCGGCGATGAGCGCCAGTACCGCCAGCAGAAATTTCAGCTTATCGACCATCTGAGGCAATCAGAGTTGTTTGCACAACTCTTGGTTAAAGTGGCAGGGGCAGAGGGAATCGAACCCCCAACCTTCGGTTTTGGAGACCGACGCTCTGCCAGTTGAGCTATACCCCTGCAAAACGCTTAAGGCGCCCCTAGATTCAGGAGGCGCCCCAGGTGGCTATGACCCGCTTGTAACGGGCCCTGGCACAATCAGTCTTACTCGATGATTTTGGAGACGACGCCGGCACCGACGGTGCGGCCGCCTTCACGA
>CAZSAE010000131.1:0-2510 GCA_964604765.1 uncultured Dechloromonas sp.
GTGTTGCCTCGGGCAGCTGTGCCGCCTCGCGGTAAAGCGCCACCGCCTGCTCGGTCTGGCCGGCCTGACGCAAAGCAACGCCCTGCTCCAGCAACATCTCGGCACGGGTTTTAGGCGCCGTTGGCAAAGGCTCACCCGCCGGAATGATCTCCGGCGTCTTATCGGATTCGGACATATTGGATCAAACGGCGACCTAGCCGACCACCGCAACTATTTGGTTTGCAAAATATACCTATTCTTCCGTGTTAACGGGCTGGCGTAAATTCCCAAAATTGGGAATACGGCAGATACAGGAATCAGGCCAGACGCCCGATCTTCAGCGCTGCACTCGCAACATGGCGTTCCAGCGCATCCATACAGGGCGCAAAGTTTGTTGAGAAGCCTGGCTCAGCGCGCAGTTCAGCGACATAGTCCACCGCCATGCTCAGTGCCCGGCGCCAAATCGACGGCGCAATATCGGCATGAATCGGGGCATCCGGCAACGTCACCGGGAGCGCGCCACCGCTGCTGGGCGCAAACGCCATCGGCAGCATGTCGTAGGCCGGCGCCAGCTGGTACGGGCGTCCGTGCTCAGACATGAACGACAAATTCCCCGTATGCATATCCGTGTTACCGATCAGCCCGCCAAAGGCCTGTAACAACGCCACCTGGTCAACAGCCGTCGGCTCGATCTGGCCTTGCGCCGCAAGTGCCCGCGCGATGATCGTCCAGCCTTTACCTGCGCCGACGAATTCTGCATCCAGCGCCTTCAGGCTGAACAGCCCGCGACGCCCCAAAGTATCCACCCGGTCAAATCGCGCCACTTCCAGAAAACGCTGACCAGCCGAATCCAGCACCCGCGTCTGCACGGCCGAAACTCCCGTACGATCCAACAGTCTCAACGCCAGGTGTTCGGCCAGCAGCAGATCGCGCCAGCGCTCGCTCACCGGGTTATTTTCCGCCACCGTAAATTTAACGATCAGATGTCTCGGCCCGGCCGGCGTATCGGCAAAAACCAGAAACTTCGGTTGCTCGCCACCCGCCGACGACCCAGGAGACTCCCCGCTCGCCGCCTCAATTGAAAGGCGCTCATAAAACACGGGCTTCTGTGATTCGGGCACCGGCGCGACTATGGGTTGCGAGAGGAACATTTCTCGCGCGCGCTCACCCAGCAGCAGATTTCCCACGACATCATGACCATGGGCCAGTAAGGCACGCAAGGTATGGGCATCGCTCCAGGCGTTCAGCTCGGACGGTAAACCCAGATTCGTTGCGTGTCGACTGGCATATGCCCGACCCAGATACCCCTGCGGCCGCATATCGAACAACCACCAGGGGAGCGAATCACTATGAATCGTCACGCCATCGGCCTGACGCATCACAAACCCATCCGGCCGGACCGGCATCAATACCCCCAGTTCGCGCAGCGCCCCCTCGGCCGAAACCCGATATACCGGCACCTCATTGACACCACGAGACCTATCCCGCAACACATAGTGAATAGATCTTCCCCGGGTAACACGCACAACCTCATCACCCAGCGCAGCAAGGGCACGGGAAACCGTCGGCTGACTTACACCAATACATTCAACAAGTTGCGAAACCCGCATGGGGCCGGTCGCCAACTGAAGGCGAACAGATTCGGCGTGGGCAGACATAGGCTTGAATATATCTATGAATAATATTGTGAATAGATTTCAGACTATACGCCAAGCCAGTCAATTAAGAAACAGTGCCCTAACCCCCCCACTTCGCCAGATACATCGCCGACGACGCTGCCCATGCGGCGCTCTGCACACTGCCGCCGCCGCTGGCGTGGATCATAGCGATCGGCCATGTGCCTATTTTAAGCCCGGCCTGCTCGACTGCGCGGCAGAAATCCAGATCGTAGAGATGAAAACCAAGGCCAGCATCAAAGCGCACGCCGGTTTTCTTCAGGCGACCTGCCTTCACCGCCATGAACACCCCATCGATCAACTTCACCGGTTGCGGCACCGGCCCGTAGTTCGACAGCTGCCATGAGTCCGGCGAACCATGGGCAATCACCCCGCTCAAATAGGCCGAATCGAAGGTCGTCATCTTACGCACGCCATCGACCATCTGGCTCGGTTGCATGTACCAGGTCTCCTGTCCTGGCTGACGCCGACAGTTACCCACCACGCCCACGACATCGAAATGCAGCAGCGCCTCCTGCACGCGCCAGCCCAGCATCCAGTCGTTGAGGTACACATCGTCGTGCACAAACACCAACGTATCGTCGGCCGCAGCCTGCTCGATCACCTCGTTGTAGCAAGCACCCAGGGGGCGGCTGTTCTCGAAAAACCCGCGCAGCGCCAGTGGCGTTAGCTGCGCCACGCCCGGCAGCGAACGGCCTAACAACGTATCGCGGGAGAAATCCGCCTGGCTACACCGGGTCGCCGTTACAACTATCAACGCCATCGCTTAACCTCTCAAAAAATACTGCCCCGCCAAAGCGCGCATTTCGGCTGCCGCTCACTCCGGCACATCCAGCGTCACATCAACATCAGTGC
>CAZSAE010000132.1:0-2446 GCA_964604765.1 uncultured Dechloromonas sp.
CGGACCGTCCGGAAATCGGCGTCGGTGAAGAAGCGACGCCGGCTGTTTTGCCGTCAGCCATCGGATTGGTCTGGCGCGCTTTGATTTTGTGGGTGATACTACTCGCTGTTGTTGGGCTCGCCGCCTGGGTGGGCGTTTGATTGATCAAAGATCGTAGTTTGGGAGACACAAGCATGAGCAAAGACGTTGTTGTACTGAGTGCAGTCCGTTCGGCCATTGGCTCTTTTGGCGGCTCGCTGGCGGACATGGAGCCGAGCGAACTGGCCGGTACTGTGATGAAGGAAGCCATCGGCCGTTCCGGTGTCGATCCCAAGGCTATCAGCTACGTGACGGTTGGCACCACCATGCCGACCGATTCGCGCTACGCTTATACATCGCGCGTCGCCTCGATCCAGGCCGGCCTGTCGATGGATTCCGTTGCCATGCAGGTCAGCCGCCTGTGCGCCTCGGGTCTGCAGGGTATCGTCACTTCGGCCCAGAACATTATGCTGGGTGACGCCGATTACGCCATTGGCGGCGGTGTTGAAGTCATGTCGAAAGCGGCCTACCTGATGCCGTCGCTGCGCTGGGGCGCCCGTATGGGAGACACCAAGGCCATTGACAGCATGGTCGCCGTGCTGACCGACCCGTTCGGGGTCGGCCATATGGGCATCACCGCTGAAAACCTGGCCGCTAAGCATGGCATCACTCGCGAACAGCAGGATGCCTTCGCCGTTGAATCGCAGCGCCGTGCTGCTGCCGCCATCGACGCTGGTCACTTCAAGTCGCAGATTATGCCGATCGTCAAACAAACGCGTAAAGGCGAAGTGGTTTTCGACACCGACGAATACGTCAAGCGTGGCACCACTATCGAAGCCCTGGCCAAGATGAAGCCCGCCTTCAAGAAAGACGGTACCGTCACTGCCGGTAACGCCTCGGGCATCAACGATGGCGCCGCCTTCTTCGTGCTGGCCGATGCCGCCGTGGCTGCCAGTGCCGGTCACAAGCCGATGGCGCGCATGGTTTCGTATGCCGTCGCCGGCGTGCCGAATGACGTGATGGGCGAAGGTCCGATTCCGGCAACGCAGCTGGCGCTCAAGAAAGCCGGTCTGAAGCTGGATCAGATGGACGTCATCGAGTCGAACGAAGCCTTCGCCGCGCAGGCGCTGTCGGTTTCGAAGGTGCTGGGTCTGGATCCGGCCAAGACCAATCCGAATGGCGGTGCCATCGCGTTGGGTCACCCGGTCGGTTGCTCGGGCGCGTTCATCGCCACCAAGGCCATTTACGAACTGCAACGCGTCGGCGGTAAGTACTGCCTCGTCACCATGTGTATCGGTGGCGGCCAGGGTATCGCCGTGATTTTCGAACGCTGCTAATCATAAGCGCTCGAAACAGTGCCGCTCCTAGGGTGACTTAGGGGCGGTTTTTTATGGGTCAGTTTTTCTGAAGCAGTCGGCGCAATAGCGCAAGCCGTGGTCCGGTGGCTGCTTGCGCGGTGACAGCGGCCTGTAGTGCGCATCCGGGGTCTTGATCATGCCGGCAATTCCGGAAACGGCATTCACCCAGATGCGGGCGGAATTCAGGAAAGGCGAGCAGGATCTCTTCGTCGCTCAGATGAGATAGACCGAATACCTGTAAACCCGGCACATCGATGATGGTGGTGTCAGCATCTTGTTGATAAGCCTGTACCGTAGTGGTGGTGTGACGACCGGTATCGAGAAAGCGCGAGATTTCTCCAATCGTGGCTTTGGCGTCTGGCACGAGCGCATTGATCAGCGACGATTTACCCATGCCGGATTGGCCGGTCAGTGCAGTTGATTGTCCCGCGAGTTTGTCGCTTAATCGGTCGAGGCCACGGCCATCCAGGGTGGAAGTGCGGATGACCGGAATGCCGATCTGCACAAAAGGGTCGAGTAGATCTTCGGCACGGGGTAGCAAGTCATCGAGATCGGCCTTGTTGAGGATGATCGTGAAATCGATCTCTTCGGCAGCGCACGCAATCTGAACCCGCGAGAGTAGTTCGGGGTCGAAAGAGGGTTCGGTGGCGACAACAAACCAGACCTGATCGACGTTGGCGGCGATGGCTTTTTCCTTGAACTGATCCGAGCGTCTGAACAGGTTACGACGCGGTTCGATGTCTTCGATAACGGCCTGTGGTTGGCTGACATCGCCGGAGTTGCCGAGGTCCGTCAGATGCACGAGGTCGTTGACAGCGACTTCTCGTTTTTTGCCGCGGGCGATGCAGTGCCAGAGTTTGCCGTCGGCATCGCGTGCCACATAATGGCGGCCGTGGCTGGCGATGACACGGGCGGTGAACGTTTCGCTCATGACTTGAGACTGTTCAGATGCGCAACGCGTAACGTGGCCGGCGGGTGCGAATCATGGAACAGCGAATACAGCGCATCTGGTGTCAGCGTCGCGGCGTTTTCGCGGTACATGGTGATCAGCGCGTTAATGAGTTCCTGAC
>CAZSAE010000133.1:0-2333 GCA_964604765.1 uncultured Dechloromonas sp.
TGCTTTGGGTGAGTTGGATCTGCCTGTTCATCATGTCGTACCCGCAAACCGATTTGACGATTCAAACGGTCAACGGCCCGGAAACATTCCATATCGGCCTGTCGCCGACGGTCTTCACGATTCTGCTGTTCATCATCGGTGTGGCCTGGGCATTCGGTAAAGCTTCCGTCTTCAAATACATCTCGGATGACTACCCGCACAACATCGGTGTGATCTCCGGCATCGTGGGTCTGATTGGTGGCCTCGGCGGTTTCATTCTGCCGATCATGTTCGGAGCATTGGTTGATTTGACGGGCATCCGCTCATCTTCATTCATGTTGCTGTACGGGGTGGTCTGGGTCTCGCTGATCTGGATGTATTACACCGAAGTGCGCACGTCGTCGGTGCTCGATCACAAGACAACCAAGCAAGCAAAAAATTAACCCGATTACCTATTACAAGCGGAGACCATCATGGCGAGAGTGTTAACAAAGTGGTTGCCGGAAGATCATGACTTCTGGCACAACGAAGGCAAGGCCGTCGCACGGCTGAACCTCTGGATATCGATCCCGTGTCTATTGCTGTCGTTTGCTGTCTGGATGGTCTGGAGCGTGGTCGTTGTAAACCTCCCGAACATCGGCTTCAAGTTTGATACCGACCAGCTGTTCTGGCTGGCGGCGCTGCCGGGGCTATCCGGTGCGACCCTACGGATTTTCTATTCGTTCATGGTGCCGATTTTCGGTGGCCGTAAGTGGACCGCCATTTCGACGGCCTCTCTGCTGCTGCCCGCGATCGGCATCGGTTTCGCGGTACAGAACCCGGAAACGCCCTATGCCACGTTTCTGACGCTGGCGCTGCTCTGTGGTTTCGGCGGCGGCAATTTCGCTTCCAGTATGTCGAATATCAGCTTCTTCTTCCCGAAGGCGCAGAAGGGTGGGGCGCTGGGTCTCAACGCCGGCCTGGGTAACCTGGGCGTGTCGGTAGTGCAGTTTGTGGTGCCCATCGTCATTACCGCCGGTGTGTTCGGCGCGCTGGGTGGAGACGCGCAAACCTGGGTGAAGGGCGCGCAAACCAAGCAGATGTGGCTGCAGAACGCCGGCTTTATCTGGGTTCCGTTTATTGCCCTGTCGACCCTGGCTGCCTGGTTCGGTATGCATGACATCGCCAGCGCCAAGGCCTCGTTCGCCGATCAGGCCGTGATTTTCAAGCGTAAACACAACTGGCTGATGTGCTGGCTGTATCTGGGGACCTTCGGTTCGTTCATCGGCTACTCGGCTGGTTTCCCGCTGCTGACCAAAACGCAGTTTCCGGAGGTGAACCCGGTTCAGTATGCCTTCCTCGGCCCGCTGGTCGGTGCCATTGCCCGTGTGATCGGCGGCTGGATCTCTGACAAGCTGGGTGGCGCCATCGTGACGTTCTGGACCTTTATCCTGATGATCGCGGCTGTCTTCGGTGTGATCCAGTTTGCACCGAGCGCCACGAACGCTGGCAGCTTCTGGGGCTTCTTTGCGATGTTCATGCTGCTGTTCATGGGCACCGGCGTCGGTAATGCCTCAACCTTCCGCATGATTCCGATCATTTTCATGACCGAACGCCAACGCGAAGCCGCCGGCAAGGGCAAGCACGCGGAGGAAGCCGCGATTGTGGCCGGCAATAAGGAAGCCGCAGCCGTGCTGGGCTTTACCTCGGCCATCGCAGCTTACGGCGCCTTCTTTATCCCGAAGTCGTTCGGTACGTCGATTGCCATGACCGGGAGCGCCGAATTTGCCTTGTACAGCTTCATCGTCTTTTACGTCACCTGCATCGTCATTACCTGGTTGTTTTACAGCCGTCGTAATGCCTCGATGCCCTGCTAATCAGCATTAAAGGAACCGACATGAGTCACTTTATCGATCGACTGAAATTCCTCAGTGCAGACAAAGAACAGTTTTCCGATGGCCATGGCCAGACGACGACTGAAAATCGCGCCTGGGAAGATGCCTACCGCAAGCGTTGGCAGCACGACAAGATCGTCCGTTCGACGCACGGCACCAACTGTACGGGGTCGTGTTCGTGGAAAATCTACGTCAAGGGTGGGATCGTTACCTGGGAAACCCAGCAGACGGATTACCCGCGTACCCGCCCGGATATGCCGAATCACGAACCGCGTGGTTGTGCCCGCGGCGCGTCGTACTCCTGGTATCTCTATAGCGCCAATCGTGTGAAGCATCCGATGGTGCGTTCCTCGCTGTTGAAGGCCTGGCGCAAGCATCGTCAGACGCTGTCGCCGGTGGCGGCTTGGGAAGCGGTCGTTTCCGACCCGAAAACGGTGCGTCGCTATCAGAGCGAGCGCGGTAAGGGTGGCTTCCTGCGGA
>CAZSAE010000134.1:0-2322 GCA_964604765.1 uncultured Dechloromonas sp.
CGGAAGATGCGGGCGCCGGCCGAATCCAGCGTCAGGTGTACGACCGGCTCCTGCGTTTGGTTGTCGAAACCGGGCTGCGCGTCGTTCAGACGTTCACCGGTGAGGACGACGATCTTCTTGACCAGAATGGGATTTCCACCGCGCTCGGTGTAAAGCTCGGCGGTACCCGGAATCTGACCGGCCATAGCGCCTTCGAGTGCGCCTGGCGTGTCGTCGACCATGCGGATTTCCAGGGTGGCGGTGCGACCCAGAATGTCCTTGGCCTTGGCCGTGTCTTGCACGCCCGGCAGCTGTACGACGATACGATCCGGGCCGGATTGCTGAATGATCGGCTCGGCCACGCCCAATTCGTTGATGCGATTGTGCAGCGTGGTGATGTTCTGTTTAACCGCGTATTCCTGAATACGTTTCACGGCTTCCGGTTTGAAGGTGCCGACCAGCGCGGCATCGCCGCTGATGGTTTGTTCGGCGAAGCTCAGATCCGGTTGCGCGTCGATGAGCGCGGCGCGGGCCTGGTCGCGATAATCGGTTTCGCGGAAGCGAATGATGACGCGTTGGCCTTCGCGATTGATGCCGGCATGGCGAATGCTTTTGTCGCGCAGCAGGGTGCGAACGTCGGCGCCAGTGGCGTCGAGACGCTTGGTCAGCGCGCCTTGCAGATCGACCTGCAGCAGGAAGTGCACGCCGCCGCGCAGATCCAGGCCCAGGTACATGGGCAGCGCGTGAATCGCCGTTAGCCACTTGGGCGAAGCCGACAGCAGATTGAGCGCGACGACATACTGGCTGTTATCGGGGTTCGGGTTGAAAGCGTGTTCGAGAATGTCGCGGGCCTTCAGCTGGGTGTCGGTATCCGCCAGCCGAACCTTGACGCCGTTGGTATCCAGAAACGCGCCGTCGCCCGGGAGGTTGTTCTTGTTCAGAACGGTGACGACCTGCTCCAGAAGCTTGTTGTCCGATTTCAGCGTGGCGCGTATGGGCGACACCTGCACGGCCGGGGTTTCACCAAAGAAGTTGGGCAAGGTGTACAGCACCCCGATGACGAGGGCGACGGCCACAACGATGTATTTCCAGAGCGGATAGCGGTTCATAGCGATGAATCAGAAAAGTGAAACGGGGGCCGAAGCCCCCGATAGTACGGTCACCTTCAGGTGCACGTCCTGGATTACAGCGAGCCCAAGGTGCCCTTCGGCAGAACGACGCCGATGGCCGGGCGCTGCACGGTAATCTCGACCGGGCCACCGTTGTTGGTGCCGACTTCGACCTTGACGTAGTTGTCGCCAAGTTGCGTGACCTTGCCGGTCAGGCCGCCCTGAGTGATGACTTCATCGCCTTTTTGCAGGCCGGCGATGAGCGCCTTGTGTTCTTTGGCCTTTTTCATCTGCGGGCGAATCATCAGGAAGTACAGGATCGCGAACATGGCGATCAGAGGCAGGAACTGGCTCAGGGTGTCTTGCATCGAAGCGGCGCCAGCGGCTTGGGCAAATGCGGGGCTGATCACTTGGGGTGTCTCCAGCGGTGGTTAACTAAAGCGCTGATTTTAGCATTCTTTTGCCGGCCGCCGCCCGGGCCGGGTGGGGCCGAGCAGAGTCAGACGCCCCGCTGGCGATCGGCACGCAGCACGGCGACGGTCTGGCCAAATTGGCCGTTCTCAATGGCGCCCCGCATCTCGGCCATCAGCGTTTGATAGTAGTGCAGGTTATGCACGGTATTGAGGATGCTCGACAGAATTTCGCCAGCGCGAAACAGGTGGTGCAGGTAGGCACGGCTGAAGTTCTGGCAGGTGTAGCAGGTGCAGGTGGGGTCGAGCGGTGCCTCATCGGTTTTGAAGCGGGCGTTCTTGATCTTGATGTCACCATAGCGCGTGAACAGGTGGCCGTTGCGCGCGTTACGCGTTGGCATGACGCAATCAAACATGTCGATACCCTGATCGACCGAATCCATCAGGTCTTCCGGCGTGCCGACGCCCATCAGGTAGCGCGGTTTGTTCGTGGGTAACTGGGGTGCGGTGTGCGCCAGGATGCGCATCATGTCTTCTTTGGGCTCGCCGACCGACAGACCGCCGATGGCGAAGCCATTAAAACCGATGTCCTTCAGGCCGGCCAACGATTCATCGCGCAACGCTTCGTGCATGCCGCCCTGAACAATACCGAACAGCGCGTTGGTGTTTTGCAAACGGTCATGTTCGTCGCGCGAGCGGCGCGCCCAGCGCAATGACAGGCGCATGGATTCGGCCGCGGTTTTGGTGTCCGCCGGGTAGGGCGTGCATTCGTCGAAGATCATGACGATATCGCTGTTCAGATCCTTCTGGATCTGCATCGAGAT
>CAZSAE010000135.1:0-2319 GCA_964604765.1 uncultured Dechloromonas sp.
GCCTTGATGCCGAAATACTGGTGCACGCGGGGCAGCTTTTTGACGCCGCTCTCAAACAGCACAAAGTCGTGCATCAACTCGATGATGCGGGCCTTGTTGCACATCTTCAGCAGGTACTTGTCCAGCTTGAAACGGCTGTTGTCTGCCTCGTCTTCCTTCCAGGTCAGAAAGAACTTTGCGGGTGTGCCGATGGTGCCGTATTGCATCCCTTCGGAATCGTTGCCCGCCATGATCAACTGCACGGTGCTGAAGAACCATGCGTTGAACTCGGGCTGCTGGTTCGACAGGCTTTGACGGATGCCATCGCCAATGCTGACCCGGCTGTTTTTGAGTTCCAGCACGCCAATAGCGATGCCATTGACGTACAGCACCAAGTCGGGGCGCCGCTGCTGTTTGCCTTTGAGGGTGACTTCTTCGGCAATGGCAAAGTGGTTGTTGGCGGCCTCTTTCCAGTTGATCGGGTGCACCGTTTCTGTCGCCTTGCCCGCCTCGGTCTTCACCGGCACGCCATAGCGCAGCAACTGGTACACCGCCTGGTTGTTGCCGTACAGGCTGCGTTCGGGGTGGTTGGCTTCCGTGCGCAACTTGTACAGCGCCGTGCTGATCTGCGCCGTGCTGTATCCCGCGCTGGTCAGGTACTCGGCCAGCAAGCCCTCTTCAATATTGCTGTTGTCAGCGCGGTCGGCCCAGTCGCCAAGGTAGCGGTAACCCAACTCATCACAGAACAGTTTGACCACGCGGTTTTGCGTGGCGCGCTCTGGCTTGCCAATGTCGTTCATATGGATGTTTTCTCCCTCGCCACAAGCCGCGCCGCCGCCCGGCGCTTGGTGCCCACGGCCACTGCCACTGGCTTGGCGATGGGGCGAATCACCCGCGCCGTGCCATCAGCGTAAGACTCGATCAACTGACCATTGCGGGCCTCCACCACCTTACCGCTGATGGCCAGCGCCTGCCTGCGCGTCCGCTGCGCCGCGATGTGCGCCAGCGTGGGGATGAGTGCTTCCATGCGCTGCATGGATTCTTCGCTCATTGCGGTTCTTGACGTCATTGGGGGATGCAGAAGGTATGTGGTCAAAATGGCCTCTGGCGCTTATCTATCAAGCGCAAGCAGCTACGAAATTCATAGTAAACGAATTCGGCCAGTAAGCAGCTCCTGCATCATGCCCTGCTTAATCTGGCGGGCCTTGGCGAGCCGGGACTCCAGCGCGGCGAGTTCGGTGTCCATGTCGCTGAGGATGGTGGCGATGGCGGTTTGTTCGATTAATTCCGGGCACAAAATTTCAACATCCTCAATGGTTCGCGCATTGAGACTTGGCACCCCCGATGCTTCGTTGTATTGCATCCAGTCGATCAAACAGAATCGGTAGAACAAAAACTTCGCATTGTTCTTTGAATGAATATCCGAATAAAACAAGGTATCAACCGTCCAAAACGGTGTGTCCATGTACTGAGGCTGATCAATTGTCCCCTTCCGCCCGATTAGGACGGATGGCTTATCGCATAGAAACTGATTGGTTTTACCAATCTGCCCTCCGGTTGCCAAAATGGGATATGCGCCATCAATCGACTCAACTCCTTTTTGGCTTTTCCCATGCCTTATAGTCAAAAGTGCGCCCAACCGCTTTGCACCCCACTCCCCACTAAACCCCGGCAGTCGCCGCTTGCCAGTGAGCAAATCCTGCATGGCGCCTTGTTTGATATGGCGCTTTTTGGCGATGAGTTGATCCAGGGATTCAATGAGGGCATCCGCATTGCTCAAGGCTTCGGCAATAGCTTCTTTTTCAGCGTTCGTGGACGGCCAAATCACCTTGAAGGAAGCCATATCCTTGTTGGTAATCTGATTGATGGTCGCGCCCATCACCTCGTTGATCTGTTTTTTAAGGAGATCAGACTGAAATTGAAAAAACAGGAATCTGGCTGACTCACTGCGCAGTACGGACATAAAGGCACCAAAGGCACTACCTGCCGTACGCTCATCAATAAGAGCGCATTTCCCAATTAGTTGCCTGCTTCCATTACGGACGCATATAAGAATATCGTTTTTTTGTGTAATGGCACGCTTCGGAACATCCATATTCACAAAAACACAGTCATCGAACGCCAACCTACCATCCTGAATATTGGAGGATCGCAAAACTAACGTCCCAAAGTCACTTACATTGAGTGGACTATAGGTGAGACCTATCAGGCATTGCGAAACTTGATCCATCGAAACCGAATCCCAGTCCTCGGGGATTAGACCGAGATCGCTACGCTTGTACCCCGCCTTCAGTTCCATACAAACCCCATCTTCTCCAGATGCTGGTTCACCCTGGCCTC
>CAZSAE010000136.1:0-2290 GCA_964604765.1 uncultured Dechloromonas sp.
TGCGAGAAGGATGCCAACGGCAACGTGACCGCTGTGACTGCCACGTATTTCGAAGACTCGAAGAGCGGCACACCGGGCGCCGACAACTACAAGGTCAAGGGCAACAGCCACTGGATCTCGGTGCCGCACGCCTGCGCCGCCGAAGTGCGCATGTACGATCGTCTGTTTGCGCGTGCCAATCCGGGCGGCAAGCTACCCAATACACCTGAAGGCGTAGAGCGTGATTTCCTCGACGATCTGAATCCCAACAGCATCACGACGATTCAGGCGCAGGTCGAAGGCGGTCTCGCCAATGTGATGCCGGAAACGGTGTTCCAGTTCGAACGGCATGGTTACTTCGTGGCGGATCGTTTTGATTCGCAGCCGGGCAAGCCGGTCTTCAATCGCACCGTGACGCTGCGCGATTCCTGGGGCAAGGCTTAATCTATTAGAATTTCTCATCTGCCGCCAGCAGACGCCACTGCCCGACGGGCAGATTACCTAGTTTCACCTTGCCGATACGAATCCGTTTCAGGCCGACCACGCGCAGCCCAACTAACTCGCACATACGCCGGATCTGACGCTTACGCCCTTCGCGCAGCACGAAGCGTAGCTGGTCTTCATTCTGCCAATTGACTTTGGCCGGACGCAGTTTCTTGCCATCCAGCGACAGCCCATGATTAAGCAGTTTCAATCCATCAGCTGATAATTTGCCCGTCACACGCACCAAATATTCTTTATCAACGTCAGAATCGTCGCCGATCAGATGCCGGGCAATACGGCCATCCTGCGTCATCACTAGCAGACCCGTGGAGTCAACGTCCAAACGCCCCGCCGGCGCCAGATTGCGCAGCATGCCCGGGGTAAACGGCTGCTGACGACTGGTCGGATCTTCGGCCCAGCGCGAAGCTCCACCGATCAATTGTACTGCCGGTTTGCAACCCGGTTCCGGTTGCCCGGACACGAAGCCCACCGGCTTATGCAGCAGAATCGTCGCGCGGCGCGCCTGAGCACTTTGCGCCGACTGCTTCAGTTCAATAGCAACATCGGGTAATACCTTCGTGCCCAGCGTGTCTATGACGACACCATCGACCAGCACCCAGCCGCGCTCGATATAGCTATCGGCCTCGCGGCGCGAGCACAGCCCGCGCTCGGCCATCAGCTTCGAAAGCCGGACGGGCTCGCTCATCGCGAATTACTTCGTATCCAATAACTCGACTTCAAACACGAGTGTCGCGTTGGGGGGGATGACACCACCGGCGCCGCGCGCGCCATAACCCAGCTCCGGCGGAATCGTCAGCTTGCGCTTGCCGCCCACCTTCATGCCGACCACGCCCTGATCCCAACCCTTGATGACATAACCCTGGCCCAGCGGAAACACGAAGGGATCGTTGCGATCCTTGCTCGAATCGAACTTCTGACCATCGGTCAGCCAACCCGTGTAATGCACGGTCACCATCTGACCCGGTTGTGCTTCCGCACCCGAGCCAACGACCAGATCTTCAACCTTCATAGTGGCTTTCTTCCTTTCAGCGCAAGCGCTCAGTGGCATGCCCAAGCCAACGGCCAGGGTGGATCGTAAAAACAAACGGCGATTCATTAGCAGGCACATCCTTCATGAGATTTGGGCGCGTCGGGCGCATCCGGACCTTCGATCAACACATATGCCAGCGCGGCATCCATCGTTTGCGCGTGCTGATTGAACCAGGGCACCAACTCTTCGGCGAGACGACGACCGATGGCGTAATCACCGCCTTCAACCATCTGACGCACCTGCTGCACAATCGCCAGCACGCGATCATGCTCGCCGATGTGGCACCCCTTGGGGGGGAAATTCGTGCTTTCCATCCACACGCGTTCCTGCTCGAAGTGTGCCACCGTATGTTCGATGAAGCGATCCACGGCGGCCAGCATCTCCGCATCCGGCACCGCCAACATATGGTTAATCTCGGCAATGAACTCGTGGTGCGTCTCATCCATCTTCGGATGATTCAGCGTCCATTCATCCTGCCAAGGGATCTGCTTATTAGCCATCTGTGTACTTGTCATGACCGACATTATCGCATTATTGGGTCAGCGCCCGGTCGATCAACAAGCCGGCAGCGACCATGCCGAACACCGCCGTTACCGTGACCAGCGAGCCATAACCGGCGCAGGCCAGTGGCGCGCCGCCCGTCGGATCAAAGGGCGCGCAGCTGCCGCCGACCTCCACAGGGCGCTTCACGGCCTCGGTCGAATAAACGGCCTGAATCCCGAAACGGGTTTTCTTATTGCCAGCGTTTTTGCCAACACTCGTCGGTTTAAGTTGCCC
>CAZSAE010000137.1:0-2257 GCA_964604765.1 uncultured Dechloromonas sp.
TCGTAACCATGCCTCGTCGTCGCGAAGTACCCAAGCGTGACATTCTGCCGGATCCGAAGTTCGGCAATGTCGACGTCTCCAAATTCGTTAATGTCCTGATGATCTCCGGCAAGAAGTCGGTCGCTGAGCGCACTATTTATGGCGCCTTTGACCAGATCACCAACAAAGGTGGTCGTGACCCGCTGGAAGTTTTCGCCCAGGCCCTGAGCAATGCCAAGCCGATGGTGGAAGTCAAGTCCCGCCGCGTCGGTGGCGCCAACTATCAGGTGCCGGTTGAAATCCGTCCGTCGCGTCGTATGGCGCTGGCTATGCGCTGGATCCGTGACGCTGCCCGTAAGCGCTCGGAAAAATCGATGGGTGCCCGTCTGGCCGCCGAACTGGTCGAAGCTGCAGAAAACCGCGGCGGTGCCGTCAAGAAGCGTGATGAAGTCCACCGTATGGCCGAAGCCAACAAAGCCTTCTCGCACTTCCGCTTCTAATCGTTTTAATTTTTTAAAGGTTGTATCGTGGCTCGCAAGACACCCATCGAACGCTATCGCAATATTGGTATTAGTGCCCACATCGACGCCGGTAAGACGACGACGACCGAGCGGATTCTTTTCTACACCGGTGTGAACCATAAGATCGGCGAAGTGCACGATGGTGCCGCGACGATGGACTGGATGGAACAGGAGCAGGAGCGTGGTATCACCATTACCTCGGCTGCGACCACCTGTTTCTGGAAGGGGATGGATGCCTCGCGCCCGGAACACCGGATCAACATTATTGATACTCCGGGCCACGTGGACTTCACCATCGAAGTGGAACGCTCGATGCGTGTTCTGGATGGCGCCGTCATGGTTTACTGTGCTGTCGGCGGCGTGCAGCCGCAGTCGGAAACCGTGTGGCGTCAGGCCAACAAGTACAAAGTGCCGCGTCTGGCCTTCGTGAACAAGATGGACCGTTCGGGTGCCAACTTCTTCAAGGTCGTCGAGCAGATGAAGACCCGCCTGAAGGCCAATCCGGTGCCGATCGTGATCCCTATCGGCGCCGAAGACACTTTCGAAGGCGTGGTTGACCTGATCAAGATGAAAGCCATCTACTGGGACGAAGCCTCCCAGGGCATGAAGTTCGACTACCGCGACATTCCGGCCAACCTAGCTGACGAAGCCGCCACCTGGCGTGAGCAGATGGTCGAAGCCGCAGCTGAGGCCTCGGAAGACCTGATGAATGCCTATCTGGAAAACGGTGATCTCACCGAAGCCCAGATCATCGAAGGTCTGCGCACCCGTACTATCGCCAGCGAAATCCAACCAATGCTGTGCGGCACTGCGTTCAAGAACAAGGGCGTGCAGCGCATGCTCGACGCCGTTCTGGATCTGATGCCGTCGCCGATCGACATCCCGCCGGTGGAAGGTGAACTCGAAAACGGACAGCCGGGCAGCCGTAAGGCCGACGACAGCGAGAAGTTCTCGGCGCTGGCGTTCAAGCTGATGACCGATCCGTTCGTGGGTCAGCTGACCTTCGTCCGCGTTTACTCGGGCGTTCTGAATTCGGGCGACACGATTTACAACCCGGTGAAGCAACGTAAAGAACGTATCGGTCGTATTCTGCAGATGCACGCTAATGAGCGTGAAGAAATCAAGGAACTGCGCGCCGGCGATATCGCTGCTTGCGTGGGTATGAAGGAAGTGACCACCGGCGAAACGCTGTGTGATCCAGATGCCGTCATTACCCTGGAACGCATGGAGTTCCCGGAGCCGGTGATTCACGTTGCCGTCGAACCGAAGACCAAGGCCGACCAGGAAAAAATGGGTATCGCCCTGTCGCGTCTGGCGCAGGAAGATCCGTCGTTCCGCGTGCGTACCGACGAAGAATCGGGTCAAACCATCATCTCGGGTATGGGCGAACTGCACCTCGAGATCATCGTCGACCGTATGAAGCGTGAATTCGGCGTGGAAGCCAACGTTGGCGCTCCGCAGGTGGCTTACCGCGAAACCATTCGCAAGACCATCGATGACGCCGAAGGCAAGTTCGTCAAGCAGTCGGGCGGTCGTGGTCAGTACGGTCACGTCGTGCTGAAGATCGAGCCGAACGAGCCGGGCAAAGGTTATGAGTTCGTCGACGCCATCAAGGGCGGTGTCGTGCCGCGCGAATACATCCCGGCCGTCGACAAGGGTCTGCAGGACACCATGCCGAGCGGCGTGCTGGCCGGCTTCCCGGTCGTTGACGTCAAGTGCACCCTGCACTTCGGTTCGTACCACGACGTTGACTCGAA
>CAZSAE010000138.1:0-2254 GCA_964604765.1 uncultured Dechloromonas sp.
ACTTCCTTGCGCTCGAGCACGACGACTTCGAACTTTTCATCGGCCTTGTAGACGGCTTCGCTGCCGCTACCAGTGAGCAGGTTCTTCATCTTCAGCTTAACGACGGCCGCATTACGGCCCGATTTGTTGTATTCGGCTTTCTGAACGACGAGTGGGTCGTTGCCGACCATGATTACGTTGCCAGCGCGCAGTTCCTGTGCGGTCTTCATAGTGGATTCCGTGCTTTCTTTGATAGGGCAAAATTGGGTCGATCCGACGGCTTTGCCACCGGAATCGTAAAACCTACTATTTTACCAGATCGGCGACAAAAGCCTGAAGTTGCGTGACCAGATCCGTCTGTTGCAGGAGCTTGCTCCGCCAGGACACAGCATTGCGCTGCAATGCCGGCAGCATCCGCAAGATTTCTGGCCAAAGGCGCGCACAGTCGCCAGAGGCTGCACCACCATTCCAGGCCAGCATAAACGCTATGAAAGCCTCGCGTTGCGCCGAGGTGAGGATGTCTGAATCCAGGTATCGATCGTAAAAAGCGCGCAGCTTGTCGAGATGAGTAGCGCCTGTCTGCGGATAGATGTGCCAGAAAACCGGTTTGCCTGCCCACTGAGCGCGCACGAAGGAATCCTCACCGCGCACGAACAGCAGATCATGTTCCCTGAGCACTGCGTCGAAGGCGGATTGCGGCACAAAGGGCAGGTATCGGATATTCAGACCATCAGGTACGGCAAAGTCTGTTTTGGCCACTTGATTGGCGAGTTGATCAGCTGCGGGGCAGGGGGCCACCGACAACATGGCACGATCCAGCGCGCGGATCCAGTCCTGAAGTGCCGGCTGCTCGTAGCAGAACAGAAAGATCGCTAACGGCCGCGTCAGATTCTCCGTGGCCATCTCATCTTTGCCGACAGTTGCAACAACGTCGGGTTCCCGTAACAAGCCGCCGCTGTCCGGCGTGAACCCCGGAAAATAAAAATACTTAACAAGTGGGTAGCGCGGATGCGGCGACGGGAGTTTGTGGTGTGCGCCTACCCAGTCTTCGGCCGACAAGTATTCCAGGTTGATCCAGACGGGTGAGTTGCCGGCCGCGCTGCGCTTGGCCATGGCCGCAACATAGCGGGGCGGCGGGTCGCAGGCAAAAGCCTCAATGACCACGTCGGCCACATCGGTAGGCTCAAAGTCTTCGCGATGGTCCGGCCAGGAACAGATCTGTACCGTTGGTTCGGTCGAAGTGTGACCGATTAACTGGTCAAGCACAGCCGGTGCATCGATGTACAGACGGACATTGATACCGCGCCGGTTCAGGTCCGCCGCCAAGCGCCAGCAGACACCGGCGTCACCATAGTTGTCGATGACGCGACAGAAAATGTCCCAGCGCATAACGCGAGTTCGAACGGCGCGTTCAGACGCCCGTGCGGGATTCCAGTTGCGCCATGACGGTAACCCGCTCCGCATCCGTCATGCTGCTCCAGCGTTGAATCTCGTCGAGCGAGCGCCAGCAACCGATGCAATAACGATTGTTATCATCCATGCGGCAGATGTTGACGCAGGGAGAGGGAATTTCAGGTTTGATACGACAGGCCATACGGAGGGATATTAGGTTTTAAGGTCGGCAGATGATAGCGGTTTTTCCGGCTTGTTCAGTCGGGAAAAGAGCACGGGCAGCAAAAACAGCGTGCAGATTGTTGCCGAAATAACGCCGCCAACGATCACCACCGCGAACGGGCGTTGTGTCTCGGAACCAATACCATGGGAAAGCGCCGCTGGTAGCAGGCCCAATCCGGCCATGAGCGCCGTCATGATGATCGGCCGCATCCGCAGCACCGCGCCCTCGCGGATGGCCTGTTCAAAGGGTTTGCCGTTACGCAGCATCTCGACAATTTCTTCGACCATGATGACCCCGTTCTGAATAGCGATCCCGGAGACGGCAATAAAACCCACCGCTGCCGAAATCGAGAGATGCAAGCCGCTGATCGCCAGGCCGAAGAGGCCACCAATCAAGGTGGTGGGGGCAATCGCCAGAATAATTGCCGCGATCTTGTAAGAGCGGAACATCCAGAACAGCAAGCCGAAAATGGCAATCAAGCTGGCAGGGACGATGATCTTGAGCCGGGCCATCGCGCGTTGCTGGTTCTCGAACTGACCACCCCAGGTCATCGTGTAGCCCGGCGGCAGGGCAACTTCGCGCTTCACTTTTCGCTGCGCTTCTTTGATGAAGCTGCCCATGTCGCGGCCCGACAGATTGGCTTTGACGGAGACGGCGCGC
>CAZSAE010000139.1:0-2250 GCA_964604765.1 uncultured Dechloromonas sp.
GCGCCGGTCGGGGCGAGGGCGCTGGCCATCATGCCCGACAGCCGCGTATGGAAGGTCAAGCCCATCAGCGACCAGAAGGCCATGATGCAATAGATGAACATCGACATCCAGCTGCTCGGCACGTGGATGAAGATGATGCGATAACCTTCGCCCTGTTGCGCGTCGGTGGGCGCGACCAGGAAGCTGATATAGAGACCGATGGCGCCCAGAATGGCGGCCAGCGTCCAGAAAATCGGAATCAGTTTGCCGGCCAGCGGGTAGAAGGTGCTGGGCGCGCTGAATTTGAACCAGTTGATCATGCCGCTATTTTATTCCAAAGAGATGCGCAGTGCGGCCGTGGTGGCCCAGGGGGCAAACGCAGCGGCCAGCACGAGCAACGCGCCAAGCAACGACAGATGGCCGGCCGCGCCCAATCCGGCGATGTAGGATTCGACCGCGCCGGCGCCGAAGATCAGCGTTGGCACATAAAGCGGCAGTACCAGCAGCGAGACGAGCAAGGCGCTGCCGCGTGCGCCCAGCGTCAGCGCCGCGCCGATGGCGCCGATCAGCGACAGCAGCGGGGTGCCGATCAACAGCGACAGCATCAGGATGCCGATGGCGTCGGCTGGCAGGTCGAACTGCAGGCCGATGACCGGCGCCAGCAGCACCAGCGGCAAACCGCAAACCAGCCAGTGCGCCGTGATCTTGCCGCCAACGAGAATGCTCAGCGGTTCGGGCGACAGCGCCATTTGTTCCAGCGTGCCGTCGGCATGATCGGCGGCGAACAGGCGTTGCAGACCGAGCAGGGTGGCGAGCAGCGCGGCGATCCACATGGCGCCGGGAGCGATTTTACGCAACAGATCGGGCTCGGGTCCGATACCCAGCGGCAATAGCGTGGTCACGATGATGAAAAAAAACAGCGCTGTCAGCACTTCGGTCTTGCGCCGCATGACCAACAGCAGATCGCGCTTAAGGGCGGCGAAGAAGGCGGAGAGGATGGGCGTCAGCATCAGCGACTTCCCGACAGATTGAGCACGAAACCGGCCGCCTCGCTGCCCAGATCCGGCGTCTGATGACTGGTCAGCACGATCATGCCGCCGTGCTTGAGGTGGGTCTTGAGGCAATCCTGCAGGTTGGCGATGGCGTTGACGTCGAGTGCATTGAACGGTTCGTCGAGAATCCACAGTTTGGCCGAGCGCAACAGCAGGCGGGCGAGCAGGCCGCGGCGCTTCTGACCGGCGGAAAGCACGCGCGCCGGCAAATGCTGGCGTTTGCTCAGACCCATGCGCGTCAGTGCATCGCGGATCGCGCTATCCGTTACCTTGAGGCCATCCATGGTCATCAGGCTATGCAGGTTCTCGGTGAGCGTCAGATCTTCCTTGAGGCTGGCCTGGTGCCCCAGATACAGCATGTCGGCGTGATAGTCGCTACGCTGCTTGTTGATCGGCGACCCTTGCCAGCAGACTTCGCCGTCGGCGGGCAATGCCAGACCGGCCAGAATGCGCAACAGACTGGTTTTACCGGCGCCGTTTTCACCTTGGACATAGAGCCATTGTCCGGCATCGAGTTGCAGCGACAGATCGACGAACAGCGTTTGCGGTCCACGAGTACAAGTCAAACGGTTGGCGACAAGCTGCGTCATCAGCCCAGCACCGTATCCAGCGTCATCATGAGCGCAAAGCCGATGACCAGGCCAATGGTGGCAAAACGCTGATTGCCGTTGCGGTGCGTTTCGGGAATGACTTCGTTTGACACCACGAAGATCATGGCGCCGGCCGCCAGCCCTAAACCCACCGGGTAGGCAATCGCCAGACCGCTGGAGAGCGTGAGGCCGATGACCGAGCCCAGCGGTTCGAGCAGGCCGGTGATCGACGCGATGCACACCGATTTGAGCGCGCTGTAACCAACGCTACGCAACGCCATGACAACGGCCAGCCCTTCGGGAATATCCTGCATGGCAATCGCCGAAGTCAGAGGAATACCGACCTGCAGATCGCCCTGGGCGAAACTGACGCCAATGGCCATGCCCTCGGGCAGATTGTGCAGGGCGATGGCCAGCACGAAGAGCCAGATGCGATTCAGGCGCCGCGCTTCTGGTCCATAGACCCCGGTATGGGCGTGCTCGTGCGGCGTGAATTCATCCATGCCCAGCATGAGCATCACGCCCAGGCTCATGCCCAAGACCACCGTGGCGGCGCCGAGCAGGGCACTGCCGGTAATGGCGTCGCCGGCCTTCAGGCCGGGCAGAATCAACGAGAAAGAACTGGCGGC
>CAZSAE010000140.1:0-2131 GCA_964604765.1 uncultured Dechloromonas sp.
CGACCACCAAGACCACCTGTACCGGCGTCGAAATGTTCCGCAAACTGCTCGACCAGGGTCAGGCCGGTGACAACGTCGGCGTCCTGCTGCGCGGCACCAAGCGTGAAGAAGTCGAGCGTGGTCAGGTTCTGTGTAAGCCGGGCTCGATCAAGCCGCACACCCACTTCGAAGCCGAAGTGTATGTTCTCTCCAAGGATGAAGGCGGTCGTCACACCCCGTTCTTCAACAACTACCGTCCGCAGTTCTACTTCCGTACGACCGACGTGACGGGTGCCATTCAGCTGCCGGAAGGCACCGAGATGGTTATGCCGGGCGACAACGTCCGCATGACGGTCAAGCTGATCGCCCCGATCGCCATGGAAGAAGGTCTGCGCTTCGCGATTCGTGAAGGCGGCCGCACCGTCGGTGCCGGCGTCGTCTCCAAAATCATCGAGTAATTCCGCAGTCTGACGGGTATTCCGGTGCCAAGCCGGATGCCCGTTGTGTCTTTGCAGAAGGCGGGTTTTTCTGTATAGTCCGCCCCTCGTTGTTTGTTTCGCCTGTTCTTTTATTGCTCTTTGGATGTCATCATGCAAAATCAAAAAATTCGTATCCGCCTCAAAGCTTACGACTATCGTCTGATCGACCAGTCGGCTCTGGAAATCGTGGAAACCGCCAAGCGCACTGGCGCTGTCGTGCGTGGCCCGGTTCCCCTGCCTACCCGTAAGCAACGTTTTGACATCCTGCGTTCGCCGCACGTCAACAAAACCTCGCGCGATCAGCTGGAAATTCGTACGCATCTGCGTCTGATGGACATCATTGATCCGACCGACAAGACCGTGGACGCCCTCATGAAGCTGGACCTGCCGGCTGGCGTTGACGTCGAAATCAAGTTGCAGTAATCGCCCGGAGCGTGTAAACTCTCTGGCTTTTCCGGCTCCGGGTCTTCCGGGGCCACCGTAGTTCCGTAGTCATTTTGCAGTGCTTATAACCGACGCCGGCCAATCGTAGCCGGTGATTAGGAGAATAACGATGAGTCTAGGCCTTGTAGGACGCAAGGTCGGCATGACGCGCATCTTTGCCGAAGACGGTGCTTCCGTCCCGGTCACGGTGCTCGATGTGTCGAACAACCGCGTCGCACAAATCAAGACGCCCGAAACGGACGGCTATGCCGCCGTACAGGTTGCATTCGGGCAACGTCGTGCCACGCGCATGACCAAGGCGCTGAGCGGCCACCTGGCAAAAGCCGGTGTGGAATCTTCGCGCGTTCTGAAAGAATTTCCCATTGCTGCTGATCAGCTCGACGGCTTCAAGCCGGGCGACGCGATTGCTGCCACCATTTTCGAAGCAGGCCAGAAAGTCGACGTCACCGGCGTCACCATTGGTAAGGGCTTTTCGGGTGGTATCAAGCGTCACCACTTCAGCTCGCAACGTGCCTCGCACGGTAACTCGGTGTCGCATAACGCACCGGGTTCGATCGGTATGGCGCAGGATCCGGGTCGCGTTTTCCCGGGTAAGCGCATGGCTGGTCACCTCGGTGATGTTCAGCGCACGGCTCAGAACCTTGAAGTGGTTCGTGTCGACGCAGAGCGTCAGCTCCTCCTCGTCAAGGGTGCTGTTCCTGGTGCCCGCGGATCGGACGTTGTTGTACGTCCTGCCGTTAAGGCCTAAGGAGAGACCATGGAACTGAAGATTATTAACGATCAGGGTCAGGAAGCCAGCCGTCTGCAGGCCTCCGATGCGCTGTTCGCTCGCGAATACAACGAGAACCTGGTGCACCAACTGGTCGTTGGCTACCAAGCCAACGCCCGTAGCGCCAACTCGAAGCAGAAGGGTCGCGACGAAGTTGCCCACACCACCCACAAGCCCTGGCGCCAAAAAGGTACGGGTCGTGCCCGTTCCGGTATGTCGTCCAGCCCGATCTGGCGTGGAGGCGGTCGCGCTTTCCCGAACTCGCCGGAACAGAACTACTCCCAGAAGCTGAATCGCAAGATGTATCGCGCCGGTATGGCCACCATCCTGTCGCAGCTGGTGCGTGAAGATCGTCTGGCGGTGGTTGACGCCTTCGCCGTCGAAGCCCCGAAGACCAAGCTGTTCGCGCAGAAGGTCAAGAACATGGGTCTCGATCAAGTGCTCGTGATCACGGACAACC
>CAZSAE010000141.1:0-2113 GCA_964604765.1 uncultured Dechloromonas sp.
GTGCTGTCCATGTTCCAGTAGAGCACTTCGTTGGGTTTGCCCGAATGGCCGTAGAGATAGCGGCGCACCGCCACCTCCCAAATCAGGCTGTTGGATCGGAGCAGCCGGAAAGCCGCCGACATCGCCTTGCCGTCCAGATAGCCGACCTTGCTGACCAAGTCGGTCAGGTAATCGACGCTGGCCGGGTCGATAAAGACCTCGATGTGTCCGGGATAGTGGTAGTCGACGAGGGTTGCCAGGATCGTCCAGTGCGGCACGCGTACCGGCCGTCGCTCGCTTTGCGCGCGCACGTTTTCAATGGCCATCCACATGGCTAACGCGGCACCACCAATGCAATAGCCGACCGCATGAACCTCGGGGCTGCCCGACAAACCAATGGCGGTGTCGATCGCCGCATCGATGCCTTGCGTCAGATAATCATCCATCGTGGTAGCGGCCATATCCGCTTCGGGATTGCGCCAGCTGGTCACGTACACATCAAAGCCATCGTCGAGCAGGTGTTTAACCAGGCTTTGCTGCGGCGTCAGATCGACGATGTAGAACTTGTTGATCCACGGGGTGATCAGCACGATGGGCGTCGCCCGCTGCCGCCGCGTGGTCGGCGTGTAGTGCAGCACCTCGACAAGTTTGTTGCGGAAGACGACAGCGCCGGGCGTGAGCGCCAAATCTTGCCCGACCTTATGCGCCGATAAATCGGTCAGCGGCAGTCGGTGCGTCTGCAGATCCTTGAGGAAGAGCTCGAAGCCTTTCTGCAGGGTGGCGCCGCGCGATTCAATGGCCAGTTTGAGCGCCTGCGGATTGGTCAACAAGAAATTGGTCGGCGCCAAGGCATTGGCGTATTTTCTGAACCAGAAGGCCGCTTTGCGACGATCACGATGATCCATGGCTGGCGATTCGGCGATGATGCGCTCAAAGGCCAAAGACAGATACAGATACTGCTCCATCAGATTGCGAAAGAACGGGTCGTCTTGCCAGGCGGGATCGGTGAAGCGCCGGTCGAAGTCAGCCGGCGCCACCATCGCGTCAGCACTCATGCCCAGCGTGCGCCGCCAGGCGTTGTGCGACAACTGGGTCAGATCTTCCAGCATCTGCATTGCGGTGGTATAGAACTCGGAGGGATGCGACCACCAGGCTTGCAACGCGCGGGCGATCGGCAGCAGCACGCCGATGGGGTCGATGATGGCTTCGGCATCCTGGTACCAGAACGGTCGCTTATCACCCAGATGCGCCCAGAAACCGTTTTTCTGTAAGAGCGGACTTTTCATCATCAATACCGTTGTATTAATCGGCTTTCGTTGACAGCATCATACGCGCGTCGACGTCGGCATCAAGACGCATCTGCGAACGAACCAGACGTTGCTGGGAGTTGAAATCTTTTCATGCAAATACTGGCATGAGCAGATTGCCGCACCCTGACTGCGTCTCTATGATGCGTGAATCGAATTAATACCCGCATTTCACCCATTCCACCCATTCCACGCTGAGGAGTCCCCATGCTTTCAAAACCGATGCTGTCGCAAAAAGAGGTTACCCACATGCTCAATGCCGCCAAGGCCGAGGCGCAACGCAACCAGTGGGCAGTGACGATCAGCATCGTTGACGACGGTGGTCATCCGCTGGCGCTGGAACGTCTGGACGGCTGTGCACCGATCGGCGCCTACATTTCAATGGACAAGGCACGCTCGGCAGCGCTGGGTCGTCGCGAGTCGGCGGACTACGAAGCCATGATCAACAATGGTCGCACGGCCTTTCTATCAGCGCCCAATCTGGCCGGCATGCTGGAAGGCGGCGTTCCCGTCGTGCTAAACGGTCAGGTAATCGGCGCCATCGGTGTGTCGGGCGTCAAGGCCGACCAGGATGCGCAAGTGGCCAAGGCCGGTGCAGCCGCGTTAGCCGACCTGGCTTAAAACGTCTAGGTCTTCCGGCTCTGGCCGAGCCGTTGATACAGCTTCATACGCAACAGGTTGATGGCGCCCTTCATGGTGTAGAGCCGGTTCATCTCGTCGGGAATCACCCAGACATGGGTGGTTTCCCGGTCCAGTTTATCCAGACGTTCGATAAAGCCCTGCAATTGTTCGTCCGTCACATCACCAGATGACTCGCGCTCCACGCG
>CAZSAE010000142.1:0-2099 GCA_964604765.1 uncultured Dechloromonas sp.
AGTTATGAAAGACCGCAATCGTGACCCTTACCCTCTATGGCATCCCCAATTGCGAGCTAGACAGGATAGTTGTACACGCAAAACGACAAAGCATTGATTTAATTAGCATATTTTTAAAGTGCAATTGGGAAGTACGCCGTAAAAATTTCTAACATCTTGAGTTACGCAAGATTTTTCAGGCATGATGCGTGGCACAGTAGGGGCTTATAACCGCCCGAGAAGAGGAGTGCCGTGATGCCAAAGAAAGTGGTCGATGCGTACGACGAGGACGATGAAGTCTTTGCGAGCTACCAAATTGTCCTCAATCACATGAACATGCCGCTGACGGATGCGGATTTCATTGAAGAGGCAAAAGAATGCCACCGCCAGGACGGTCTGTCTCCATCGCTGGTCGACAAATGGGTAGTGCGCGACCCAAGGCCAAACGAGTGAGGCCCTGAACCTCGGCCCTGCAAATGATTTTGAGACAGTTGCGCTGCATGGTTTGAAACCCTCCGTCCGTTCCCGATGGAATTATGGGGACCGGCAGTATCGCCATGCTGAGCATTGTGGCACCTCTGGACATGAGACAGGCTGCGTTGGGCGGGAAACAGTGCATGACACAGAAAGGGCGAATAGCAGCCAAGCCTAGGAAGGCCAGCGGGCAATTGGGACCAACGAGGATCAGCACCTCACCTCAGGGGTCTGTCGCTGAGTACCAACATGTGGAATTACCCACTGATAAGGAGGCGCTCGAAGCATATTTCGCGCTACCTTTTGTTCGAGCTTTCAATGATATCAAGCCACTGGGTGACGATGTCTCGATTGATGCGGTCACCCAGAACGACACGTCCGACTTAGACTTCAAGATCGTTTGCAAGGCAGCCGATTACCTTGAATTAGCCGAACTTAACCCACGGTCCGAACCATTCGGACGGAAGGCGTTCACAACAGGAAGTCTCAATACACACGATTATGCTCATTGGATTTATTCAAAGATAATCAACAAGAAGCAAAAGGCATATGGCGCCACAGCTCATCGGACCTTGCTGCTTCTTTACTCCACACATTGGCAGTTTCTTCCAGGCGATAGCCTGATCGCCTGCGTCAAAAGCTGGTGCGCAAGAGGTGGTGTCGATTTCGCTGGCGTCTTCATTTTGAACATGATCGCGGGAAACCACCCCATCGTGGAAACCATCCACCCCAATTTGGGACCGCCGCCGCCGCCCCCAAACGCTTTCAAAAAATTGAGGTACTGGAACTTGCCGCCGGGTAATGCCAGTTGGTCAATCGACACGAGCGCCCCCGTGGAGTGAAGGGTGGCTATGATATAAGGAACGCCGATGGCATTGACGATGTTCGGCATTGCAAATTGCGACACGATCAAGCGGGCCAAGGCTTGGCTCAACGCAGCAGGCATGGCCTTTGATTTCCACGACTACAAGAAGTCGGGGGTCGACGAGCGCAGTTTGCAGGCATGGGTTGATGAGCTTGGATGGGAGGTACTGCTGAACAAAGCTGGCACCACATTTCGAGCATTGCCGGATGCCGACAAACAGAACATCGATGCAGACAAGGCCGTCGCGTTGATGCTGGCAAACCCCTCGATGATCAAACGGCCGGTGCTCGATCTGGGTGATCGCCGAATTGTTGGGTTCAAGCCGGAGATATATTCAGCGGCGCTGCTTTTTGCCTGAACGCGGAGGAAGCCTAGCAGTGGCTGCGAACCCTGCTGGCATCAAATCCGCGTTTGCAGCAGCGAGTAGGCTGGTTGCGCAGTTGGGCCGCTAGTAGTGTAGCGGACAAGGTCTGCGGGCGCTGTGTGACGCTAACAATCGTAGCGCACAGCGCCAACAGGCGTGCTCAGCCCTAGGCGGCTGCAATCTCAGCCTTGGTGCGACGCTGGCGGCGCTTAGTCATGTGCGGCTTTAGCTCGGCATATGTGATGCCATAGGTCTTGGCCAAATCGACAATCTGCTTGATGGCATCGGCCTGCTCAGCCTGCTTGGCAGCCTCAATCTGCTTTTCCAGCTCGGCCTTCTTGGCCATCAACTCAGCAAGTTTGCTCATCTTGAGTTCCTTAAGGTGTTGTGGATTTGGACCTGACCATTCCCATTGTA
>CAZSAE010000143.1:0-2088 GCA_964604765.1 uncultured Dechloromonas sp.
AAAGCCCGGCCTGAGCCGGGCTTTTTGCTGAACCAGAGTCAGATCATTCGAACTCGATGATGATCTGATCGACCGATAGCGATTCGCCAGCAGCGGCCGAGACCTTCTTCACCTTGCCATCCTGCTCGGCCTTGAGGATATTTTCCATCTTCATGGCTTCGATAACAGCCAGCTTCTCACCGGCCTTAACTTCCTGGCCAACGTTGACAGCCACTTCGCGCAGCAGGCCTGGCATCGGCGACAACAGGAACTTCGACATGTCCGGCGCTTGCTTCTCGGGCATCATGGCCAGCAACTCGGCGGCGCGGGCGCGCAGCACAGTCAGGTTGGCCTGTGTGCCCCAGTGGAAGAGTCGATAGGCCAACTTATGGCGTTCAACCTGCATGGTGAACGGTTCGCCATTCACCGTGCCGATGAACAGCGGCTCACCCAGATTCCAGTTCGACCGGATCTTCAGGGTTTCGCCCTTGTAAATCACGTCGTAGCCACCTTCCGCCGGAACAACCGTCACCAGATGCTGCTCGCCGTTGCGAATGACAACCCAGTCATCACCGACCTGCAGTTCGTGGCCCGGGAGTTGACCGCTGACTTTGGCAGCGCGGTCGATATAGCGGCGATGCACGAAAGCGGCGACCGACAAGAGCAGTGCCGGATCATCGTGCGGCACGTCGCTGGCGTTGAAGCCTTTCGGATACTCTTCGGCGATGAATGCCGTCGTGAACTTGCCAGCCTGGAAGCGCGGGTGCTGCATTAACGCGGCCTGGAACGGGATGTTCGACGAGATGCCGCGTATGACGAAGCTGTTCAGGGCGTCGCGCATGCGCTCAATGGCCTGCTCGCGGGTGGCGCCGTGCACGATCAGCTTGGCGATCATCGAGTCGTAGTACATCGAGATCTCGCCGCCTTCGTAGACGCCGGTGTCGACACGCACCTGACCCGGTACTTCTTCGGGCGGGGCGAACTTCACCAGTCGACCGGTCGACGGCAGGAAGCCGCGGAACGGGTCTTCGGCGTTGATACGACATTCCATCGACCAGCCGTTGAGCTGAACATCTTCCTGCTTGAACGACAGCTTTTCGCCAGCGGCGACACGGATCATCTGCTCGACGAGGTCGAGGCCGGTGATCAGTTCAGTGACCGGGTGTTCCACCTGCAGACGGGTGTTCATTTCGAGGAAGTAGAACGATTTGTCCTTGCCGACCACGAACTCGACGGTACCTGCCGATTGGTACTGCACGGCCTTGGCCAGCGCAACGGCCTGCTCACCCATAGCTTTACGGGTGGCGGCGTCGATGAAGGGCGACGGCGCTTCTTCGATCACTTTCTGGTGACGACGCTGGATCGAACAGTCACGCTCGTTCAGGTACACCACGTTGCCGTGCGAATCGCCCAGCACCTGGATTTCGATGTGGCGCGGTTCTTCGACGAACTTCTCGATGAAAACGCGGTCGTCGCCGAAGGCGTTCTTGGCTTCGTTTTTGCACGAGGCAAAGCCTTCATAGGCTTCCTTGTCATCGAAAGCAACGCGCAGACCCTTGCCGCCACCGCCGGCCGAGGCCTTGATCATGACCGGGTAACCAATGCCCTTGGCGATCTCAACGGCCTGTTCCGGCGTGTCGATCGGGTCGTTGTAGCCCGGAATGGTGTTGACCTTGGCTTCGTTGGCGAGCTTCTTCGAGGCGATCTTGTCGCCCATCGATTCCAGCGCGTAGACCTTCGGGCCGATGAAGACGATGCCGTTGGCTTCGAGCTGTTTACCGAACTCGGCGTTTTCCGAGAGGAAACCGTAGCCCGGGTGCACCGCTTCAGCGCCGGTCTGCTTGCAGGCGGCGATGATCTTGTCGATGACCAGATACGACTCTTTCGAGGCGGCCGGACCGATACAGACGGCTTCGTCGGCCAGTTCGACGTGGCGTGCCGAGGCGTCGGCTTCCGAATAGACGGCGACAGTTTTGATGCCCATCTTGCGGGCGGTCTTGATAACGCGGCAGGCGATTTCACCGCGGTTGGCAATCAGGATTTTCTTGAACATGTTTTTATCTCCCGGGGCGATCAAAGCGGAATGTTGCCGTGCTTACGCCACGGATT
>CAZSAE010000144.1:0-2032 GCA_964604765.1 uncultured Dechloromonas sp.
GCACGTTCGAGCCCCACATCATGATGTAGCCGGAGTTATACCAGTCGGCCGATTCGGGCACATCGGTCTGCTCGCCCCAGGTCTGCGGGCTGGCCGGCGGCAGATCGCAGTACCAGTCATAGAAGCTCATGCAGACGCCGCCGATCAGCGACAGGTAACGGCTACCCGCTGCGTAACTGACCATCGACATGGCGGGAATCGGCGAGAAGCCGATAACGCGGTCCGGGCCATGCTTGGCTGCCGTGTAGATATTGGCAGCGGCAATCATGTCGTTCACTTCGTCCCAGTTGGTGCGCAGGAAACCACCCTTGCCGCGCTCGCTCTGATAGCGACGCACCGTTTTCGGATCGGAAACGACCGCTTCCCAGGCCGCCACCGGCGACAGCGTCTGACGGTGCTTGCGCCAGGCCTTCAACAGCGAAGAGCGCACCATCGGATGCTTCACGCGGTTGGCGCTGTAGAGGTACCAGGAGTAAGAGGCGCCACGGGCACAACCACGCGGTTCGTGGTTCGGCATATCCGGGCGGGTACGTGGATAGTCCGTCTGCTGGGTTTCCCAGGTAACGATGCCACCCTTGACGTAAATCTTCCACGAACACGACCCCGTACAGTTGGTGCCGTGCGTCGAACGGACGATCTTGTCGTGCTGCCAACGCTTGCGGTAGGCATCTTCCCAGGCACGATTCTCGGTCGTGGTCTGACCGTGGCCTTCCGAAAACTCCTCTTTGTCTGCACTGAGGAATTTCAGTTTATCGATAAAGTGACTCATATCGTTTCCTTAAGTACGTTGTTGTACAAATCGGCAAAGCTAATTAACAGGGCATTGGTGCATTACGACGGCTGTAAAACAGCCAGGTAATGACAATGCAGGTAACGTAAAAACAGATGAATCCGTAAAGCGCGAATTCGGCGCTTCCCGTGGCGGCAATCGAAGTCCCAAATGATTTAGGAATAAAGAACGCTCCGTATGCGGCAATCGCTGAGGTAAAACCGAGTACTGCAGCGGCTTCTTTGTTACCTGCAACAACAGCTGCTTCTTCCGCGGCTTTACCTTTGCCTGATGCTTCTCGTTGACGTTCTGTCATGAAAATTACTGGGATCATGCGGAAGGTCGACGCGTTACCGACGCCGGTGCCCATGAACAGCAGCATGAACATGGTGAAGAAACCCCAGAAGCTACCTGTGCTCGTGGCGCTCGGTGCGAACTGAATGACACCAAACACGGCACCGATCATCAGAATGAACGTCCAGAAGGTGACAATCGCGCCGCCCAGCTTGTCCGAGATCCAGCCGCCGATCACGCGGGCAATGGCACCGACCAGCGGCCCCAGGAAGGCGTATTGCACCGGGTTCACATCCGGAAACTGGGTCTTGGTCAGCAGCGGGAAACCGGCCGAATAACCGATGAAGGAACCAAAGGTGCCCAGATACAACCAGCACATCAGCCAGTTGTGTTTACGCTTGAAAATCACCGCTTGATCGGCAAACGAGGCCTTGGCGCTGGCGATGTCGTTCATGCCGAACCAGGCAGCTACGGTCGACAGCGCTATGAACGGCACCCAGATGAAACCGGCGTTCTGCAGCCACATTTGTTTTGTCTGTGCACCTTTTACCCAGGTCTGGGCATCGCCACCCAGCGCACCAAACACACCGGCGGTAATGACGATCGGCACCACAAACTGCACAACAGACACACCCAGGTTACCCAGGCCGGCGTTGAGACCCAACGCCCCGCCCTTCTGCGCCTTCGGGAAGAAAAAGCTGATGTTCGACATGCTGGAAGCAAAATTGCCACCGCCAAATCCACATAACAGCGCCAGGATTAGAAAGGTTGCATAGGGCGTTTCCGGATTCTGAACCGCGAAGCCGATACCGATGGCCGGCAGCAGCAGTGAGGCCGTCGAGATCGCTGTCCAGCGGCGGCCGCCGAAAATCGGCACCATGAACGAGTAGAAAATCCGTAGGGTCGCGCCTGAAAGACCAGGCAACGCCGCCAGCCAGAACAGCTGGTCGGTATTGAACTTGAAGCCGA
>CAZSAE010000145.1:0-2006 GCA_964604765.1 uncultured Dechloromonas sp.
TACCCAGTGCTATCAGGAGCAACTGGGCGTCAGCGTGTCGGAAATTAACGCCCTGGTAGAAAAGACAACACCAAACGCGGAGAGCCCGGTGCCGGAACTGAGTCAATGGCTGCTGAATGGGCTGGAGTTCATGGCTGCAGTTGATGCAGGAGCTGAAGTTGATGATGTCGTGGGCGCCCAGCGCTTGGATCAGGTAGGGGTAGAGCGCGCTTTCTTGGGCTTTTGAGTAAAGGTTGGAAATAAATGCCAACTGTGATAATTTAAGGAAAAGACACCTGTTTTCCTCAAGAAAAATGGCCTCTAAAGAATCGCAACCTATTGATAAAAAGATACTATCCAGGATTTATGGACGGGGTAGGGGTTGGGCATTCTCAAAAAAAGATTTCGCCGCCGAGTTTTCTGAGTCGGCGATCTATCAGGCGCTATCAACAATATGCAGTTCGGGCGTGATTCGTCGGGTTTGCCATGGGATTTATGACTACCCAAAACAGAGTGAATTGCTCGGTGAGTTGAGTCCTGACATTGATCAGGTCGCTCATGCGCTAGCCCGGAAATTCAACTGGCGCATTCAGCCATCGGGTGAGACTGCACTTAATTTAGTCGGGCTATCGACACAGGTCCCTGGAAAGTGGGTCTACCTGTCGGACGGGCCAAGCCGTGAATATCAGGTGGGAAAGCAAAGCATTGTATTCCGGCACGCGGCTCTGAAAGACGCGGGTTTCAAATTGTACGAAAGCAGCCTACTCGTTCAGGCGATCAAGGCCCTTGGAAAAGAACAAATCGATCAAGCCCGCTTTCAGAAGTTGAAACACGGGCTGCCGGCATCGCTGCGCAACCGCGTGCTTCAGGACACTCGTAAAACAACGGGTTGGGTCTATGAAGTGATTAAACGTCTTTGTGAGACTGATTAATGGACAGCATCGCACAGCTATCTACCAAGGAACGTTCGGCATTATTTGCCGAAACCGCGGCCCGGTTGGCCATGACGCCAGCGATTGCCGAGAAGGATTTCTGGGTAACCTGGGTTTTGCATCACCTGTTTTCAGATCAGCAACTTTCAAGAATTCTCATGTTCAAAGGGGGGACAAGTCTGTCCAAGGCTTATGGGCTGATTGAACGCTTCTCGGAAGACATTGATCTGATACTCGACTGGCGGGTCCTTAAATCTGCTGGGGGCGATCCCTTGGCAGAACGATCGAAATCAAAACAGGCGAATTTGAACAGGGAAATCGATACAGAGTCTCAGGCTTTCATTGCCAATGATCTGCTGCCGCAGATTCGGGGGGCTTTGTCAGGTATATGTGAGTGCGAAATTTCTTCAGACGATCCGCATGTCATCAACGTTGTTTATCCAGCGGCATTTTCTGATGCCTATTTACGCCCGGAAGTTCGACTGGAGATCGGACCGCTCGCAGCATGGTTGCCTCATGAAGACCGGGTTATCCGCAGCTATGCAGCAGAAGCGTTTCCCGGTCTGTTCAAGCAAGCAAAATGCGATGTCCGTGTTATCCGTGCTGAGCGCACCTTTTGGGAGAAGGCAACGATCCTGCACCACGAGGCGCATAGGCCAGAGGGCAACGACCAACCATTACGTTACTCCCGTCATTACTACGATCTCGCCATGATGGCCGATTCACCCGTAAAGGAACGGGCTTTGGCAGACGCGGCGCTATTGGCAGATGTTGTTTCCTTTAAGGAACGTTTCTATCCGCGCGGTTGGGCACGATACGACCTGGCCAAACCGGGAACTTTCAAATTATTGCCGCCAGCGTTGTTGCAGAAAACAGTAGAAAGGGATTATCGCGCTATGCGCACCATGATCTTTGGCACCTATCCAGATTTCGGAGACATTGTTGCCCAACTGCAACGTCTGGAAAACGAAATTAATAACGTTGTTGTTTGAGCTGATCGCCACATATCAAAATCTGCTACGATTATTCACGGGTGTTAGCGCACTCGACTTTCCCTGATAGGAGCCAGACATGAAGTATCTCTTTACCCTGCCG
>CAZSAE010000146.1:0-1988 GCA_964604765.1 uncultured Dechloromonas sp.
GCTTCCATGATGGCCCAGACCTGTTCCATGTTGTTGACGTTAAACGCGGGCAGGCCGTAGTTGTGTTCAGCGGCGTGGTCGAGCAGTTGGCGCAGCGAGACGAGGGACATAGCAATCTCCGTAGGCAGGATGCCGGGTGAAATGTTTAAGAGTTAACCGGTGATATCGGGCGTCGCGTGATTCCCGATATGGACAATCTTGAGCGTGTTGGTGCCACCGGGTGTACCGATGGGTTCGCCAATCGTCATGACGACCAGATCGCCACGATCGACAGCGCCCTGATCGAGCAATACCGCTTCGGCGTCGGCCAGCATCATGTCACGATCCGGATGGCTACGCGGCATGAGCATCGGGTAGACGTCGCGGAACAGCGTCATGCGGTTGCGCGCGGCTTCGTCCGGGGTCAGCGCAAAGATCGGGACGCCGCAGTTCAGGCGACTCATCCACAGCGCCGTGGCACCGGATTCGGTGAGGGCGGCAATCGCTTTCACCTTGAGATGATGCGCCGTCCAGATGGCGGCCATAGCGATCGACTGATCGACGCGGGTAAAGATGCGATTCAGGAATTCGTTGTCGAGCAGCACGGCGTTGGAACGCTCGGCTTCCAGACAGATGCGCGACATGGCTTCGACCGTTTCTACCGTGTACTGTCCGCTGGCCGTTTCGGCCGAGAGCATCACGGCATCGGTGCCGTCGAGCACGGCGTTGGCCACGTCCGAGACTTCGGCACGGGTCGGAATCGGCGAACTGATCATCGATTCCATCATCTGGGTAGCGGTGATGGCGAGCTTGTTCATCTCGCGCGCCATGCGGATCATGCGTTTTTGCAGCGCAGGCACAGCGGCGTCGCCGACCTCCACACCCAGATCACCACGCGCGACCATGATGCCATCCGAGGCGTCGAGGATTTCTTCGAGGTTTTCAATGGCTTCGGTACGTTCGATCTTGGCGATGATCAGCGATTTGCCGCCCGCCTGCTTCATGAGATCGCGCGACAGATGAATATCGGCGGCTTCGCGCGGGAAGGAGATGGCGAGGTAATCGGCATTGATTTCGGCCGCCGTGATTATGTCGGCCTTGTCTTTGTCGGTCAGCGCCGGCGCCGACAGGCCACCGCCCTTACGGTTGATACCCTTGTTGTTCGACAGTTGGCCACCGACCTGCACCTTGGTGTGAATCTCCGGGCCGTTGACGGCGGTCACGTTGAGTACGACACGGCCGTCATCGAGCAGCAACACATCACCCGCATGCACGTCGTTGGGTAGCTCCGGATAGTCGAGACCGACACGTTCCTGAGTGCCCAGCTTGCAGGCAGCGTCCAGAATGAAATTGTCGCCTTTGGTTAGCGTGATCTTGCCATCGGCGAATTTGCCGACGCGGATCTTGGGGCCCTGCAGGTCGACCAGAATACCGACCGGACGTCGATATTGCTGTGCCAGTTCACGCACGAGTTTGGCACGGGCGCGATGATCATCGGCCGTGCCATGGCTGAAGTTGAGGCGGACGACATCCACGCCGGCAGCGATCAGGTCACCTAGCGCCTCCGGCGACGAGCTGGAGGGACCGAGAGTAGCAACGATCTTCGTGCTGCGGAGCATAGTGACCCTTTCGGATTATTTGGCTTAGCCGTTGGCGCGTGCTTCGAGCGCTTCGATGGCGGGCAGTTTTTTGCCTTCGAGGAATTCCAGGAAAGCGCCGCCACCGGTCGAGATATAGCCGACGTCGTCGGCGATCTTGAACTTGGCAATGGCCGCCAGGGTATCGCCACCGCCGGCAATCGAGAAAGCATCCGAGTGGGCAATTGCCGAGGCCATCATCTTGGTGCCACCAGCGAACTGATCGTGTTCGAATACGCCGACCGGGCCGTTCCAGATGATGGTGCCGGCATGGGCGATGATTTCGGACAGACGTGCCGCCGTTTTGGGGCCGACGTCCAGAATACGGTCGTGGGCAGTCACTTCATCCACGGGGATCTTGTTGGCACGGGC
>CAZSAE010000147.1:0-1978 GCA_964604765.1 uncultured Dechloromonas sp.
CGCCGGGCGAGCGTTGCGCCTCGACCTCGAATCGTAACTTTGAAGGCCGTCAGGGACCGATGGGTCGTACCCATCTGGTGAGCCCGATCATGGCTGCCGCGGCAGCCATCGCCGGTCGCTTCGTTGATGTGCGGGAGGTGCTTTAATGGAAAAGTTTGTCGTATTGGATGGGCTCGTTGCGCCGCTCGATCGCGCCAACGTCGATACCGACGCCATCATTCCGAAACAGTTTCTCAAATCGATCAATCGTACGGGCTTTGGTCCCTTTGCCTTTGACGAATGGCGTTACATGGATGTCGGTCAGCCGGGGCAGGATTGCAGCAACCGTCCGCTGAATCCGCAGTTCTCACTGAACCAGCCGCAGTTCAAGGGCGCCTCCGTGTTGTTGACGCGGCAGAACTTCGGCTGCGGCAGCTCGCGCGAACACGCGCCGTGGGCGCTGCTTGATTATGGCTTCCGCGCCATCATCGCCGAATCCTTCGCTGACATCTTTTTCAATAACTGCTTCAAGAACGGCATTCTGCCGATCGTGTTGCCGACGCAGGTTGTTGATCGTCTGTTCGCCGAAACGCTGGCGACGCCGGGCTACCGCCTGGTGATCGATCTGCCGAATCAGGTGGTGCGGACGCCGGGCGGTGACGCGATCCCGTTTGACGTCGATCCGTTCCGCAAGGAATGTCTGATCAATGGCTGGGACGATATCGGCCTGACGCTGCGCCACGCCGACGCGATTCATGCCTATGAAGACCGTCGTCGTCACGAGCAGCCCTGGCTCTTTGTGAAGTAACTGAGTAATAATTCTTTGGAGTAATTGGATGTCCCGCAAGATTCTCGTACTGCCGGGTGACGGCATCGGCCCTGAAATTACCGCTGAAGCGGTGCGCGTGCTCGAAGCGCTGAACAAAGGTGGCCTGAATCTCGAAATCACCACCGGTCTGCTCGGCGGCTGTGCCGTTGATGCGACGGGTGAGCCGTATCCGGCCGAAACGCGCGCCAAGGCCGAAGCGGCCGACGCCGTGCTGCTTGGCGCTGTCGGTGGCCCGCAGTGGGATACGTTGCCGCGCGAACAACGTCCGGAGCGCGGTTTGCTCGGCATCCGTAAGCATCTGAACCTGTTCGCCAACCTGCGTCCGGCGATTCTGTATCCCGAACTGGCCAATGCTTCGTCGCTGAAGCCGGAAGTCGTATCGGGGCTGGATATCCTGATCGTGCGCGAACTCACCGGCGACATCTACTTCGGTCAGCCGCGCGGCGTCGAAGAACGAGACACCGAATGGGGTCGTCAGAAGGTTGGCTTTAACACTATGGTCTACGCTGAGAGCGAGATCCGTCGGATCGCCCACGTGGCTTTCCAGGCTGCGCAGAAACGCGGCAAGAAGTTGTGTTCGGTCGACAAGATGAACGTGCTGGAGTGCACGCAATTCTGGCGCGACATTTTCGAAGACGTGGCCAAAGACTATCCGGATGTGCAGCTCTCGCACATGCTGGTCGATAACGCCGCCATGCAGCTGGTGCGCGCGCCGAAGCAGTTCGACGTCATGGTCACCGGTAACATGTTCGGTGACATTCTGTCGGACGAAGCGTCGATGCTGACCGGTTCGATCGGTATGCTGCCATCGGCCTCGCTCGATGAGAACAACAAAGGTTTGTACGAACCCTCGCATGGTTCAGCCCCGGACATCGCCGGCAAGGGCGTCGCCAACCCGTTGGCGACGATTCTGTCCGCTGCCATGCTCCTGCGCTACACTTTCGGTCTGGAAGCCGAGGCAGTGCGTATCGAGAATGCGGTGCGCACGGTGCTGGCGCAGGGTTATCGGACGGCCGATATCTTTGAAGAGGGCACCCGCAAGGTGGGCACTCGCGAGATGGGCGACGCTGTGCTGGCCGCCCTGTAAACAACGTATTTCACACGGAGTAAAGAGTCATGGCAAAGCCTGTCGTTGGTCTGGTCGGTTGGCGCGGTATGGTGGGTTCGGTC
>CAZSAE010000148.1:0-1950 GCA_964604765.1 uncultured Dechloromonas sp.
TCTGGAGCATGCCGTTTAGTACAACATAAAGCGGCACGAAGTACACCAGCAAGCTAGCGTAGAACAGAGAGCGGATCAGCCGGTCCTGTTCAACATGGGAATAAATACCTGCGGCAACCTTGCCCCAGGCATCCAGCCAGGTCCATAGATCCGCTCCCAGCGGGTTCCTGTGAATGGCTGCAAGCCAGAACATACCGGCGAACCACAGGATAAAAGGAATGGTGACGGACAAAGCCACCACCACAAAAAGCACGCGCCACTGTGTGGCCGCGATTCTCTGCAACATATCGGACTCCTATCAGACGGTGCGCTAACACCTGATGGGAGTGTATTACGTTATTTGAGGCTCTGGTTCTATGACACACGTAGTTGAAAAAACCTCAACCCTCGAGGCACTGCTTAAGCAAACGTGATCTTTCTTTCAAATGGTTCATCGCCGCTGCAGTCAGGGACATGTTTTTTGCGCGAGCATCCGTCTTGCTTTTAAGAATTTTGATCAATCCACGCTCAGCCAGCAGACTTACCTTTCTGTGCACGGTAGGCCCGGTACCGAATTGAAGTGACTGCACAAGATCTGTAATTTTTACCGTTACGCCAACAGATTCTTTAACGGCCATATAAGCCAATACATCATCACACCCTTCAAAATCAGGATCACTCGCCTCTTTTTTAATCGCATTCATGCGGTACAGAAACAGTGCATACGAAGGAACTTTGGCCATTTGCATTACCCTTTTTGTCAAATACATTTGACTGGATTGTAACTGCCAATGCCACACAATTAAAGACGTAACTATCCACCTACAATCGGCAACTGCTTCCAATCCGTCGTGAACGCATTGCTTTTGTTATTTGATCTCATTGCCCAAGCCTTTTGGATACCCTCACCTGCTGAGCGGACTGTGCCCCGCCCCATCTTGGCGTTAATCTCGTCCAAGGTCGCCATCAGTGTTTTTGCTCTTTTGGTTTCTGGCAAATCAAACCCGCTGAAGAGATCCACCGGCACCCTATTTTCAGGGCATAGATCAGTGAGCATGATTCCGGCCTTCTTATAGGCATAGCCCAGCTTGTAGATCTTCTTGAGGCCATAGAGCGCCGCTTCGGCCAGCCTGAAGGTGTTATTCGTGGGGTGCAGGAGTTTGACCGTTACGCCGTTGTTGTACTGAGGTTCATCTGGCTTGAATGGATTTGTTCGTACATAGACCTGGATGGAACCCGCCACATGATGCTGGTGGCGTAGTTTTTCACAGGCACGGCTGGTGTAACTGACCACAGCCTCATTGAGATCTTCTAATAGAAATACTGGCTGACCAAAGGAGCGTGATGACATGATCTGCTGCTTTGGTTGAGCCACTTCTTCAAGTGCCAGACAGCTTTCCCCGTTCAGCTCAGCAACGGTTCTGGCCAGGACGACGTTGAATTCTTTTTTAATCCGGCTGAGCGAACTATCCTTGAGCTGTTGTACGGTTTCAATACCCATACCGCCGAGGCGTTCCTGGATCTTTCGTCCAACGCCCCAGACCTCTCCGACTTCAATCCGACTGAAAAGCTCACGAAGTCCGGAAGCAGATAATTGGTTCAAATCAGTGACACCATCTGCCATCGATGGCACATGTGCTTTTTTGGCGCAATGATTGGCCAGCTTAGCGAGTGTCTTGGAGCTACCAATGCCAACGCACACAGGAATACCCGTCCATTGCCTGACCCGCTGCCGTATCTCCTGGCTATAGGCCACGAGGTCCCGGTTAAAGCCCGTCAGGTCGAGAAAGGTTTCATCAATGCTGTAGATCTCCTGCTCCGGAGAGAACTGGGCGATAACTGAGTGCATGCGTTGGCTCATGTCGCCATAGAGGGTGTAGTTACTGCTCTTGGCGATGATGCCGTGCTGTTTGGCCAGGTCTTTGAGTTTGAACCAGGGCATGCCCATGGGCACGCCAAGCGCCTTGACTT
>CAZSAE010000149.1:0-1948 GCA_964604765.1 uncultured Dechloromonas sp.
CCTTCGCTGACCACGCGCAGAGAATCAGAAAGCGACTGCAAATGCAACTGTAGTATTAGAGCGAAAAAGTGCAATTCGGCGAACGCCAGGGTGGATTTAGGGGAAGGCGTTGGCGGCGGCCAAACCTGACAGTCATGGGTCCGTTTCTTGGTAAGTCCACCTGAGGCTCATACGCGGAAAGGCTTAGCGATTCTATGCCATTTTCGGCTTTGGCTGGATTGACATTCCTCGTTGGGATGTCCTAGATAAAAACTGATGCCTTATGTGTTTGAAGGCAAGGTTCGGAGATTGTTATGAAGAAGATCGCAGCTGCACTTGTAGCGATGGCTTTGATCGCACCGTCGATGGCCTCGGCTTCGACCCCTGCCGCAAAGGCACTCTCCGTAAAGGCGGCCCCGGTTAAGGCCGTGCGTGCATCGGCCAAAGCTGGTGAAAGCAAGGCGGTCAGTGCAGGTGTGCTGATTGGCGTGCTGGTTGTAGCTGGTGGGATTGCTGCGGCAGCTGCTGCTGGTGGTGGCGATAGCCGTTAAGATCATACTACCGGCGATAACGGTAAAAGGGGGTGCGCGAGCGCCCCTTTTTTTTGGCCTAAATTTCCTGCGCCGCAGCACTCACCAGTTGGCTTTCGCGCAAGCCACTATGCTGCAATTCGATCACCATCATGAGGCGGGGTGGCATCCGATTGTGCGGGGTGAACTGCATCGGTGTCATACTGGTCAGAGACCGTCGGTGCGGTCTTTGAGCAATAGCTGACAACCAGGCCGTATATTGCTGAGGTGGCGACGATAAAGTGGACGCCATAACCTGCGATAAACTGATATGTCAGGATCGGCAGTATGATCAGTGCCATGTAGACAAACCATCCGCGTTTCCATCCGATCGCACGTTCCAGTAAGTGATGCAGGTGGTGCCTGTCTGGCGCCAACGGTGATCTGCCTGCGGCCACACGGATTATGATCAATCGACACGTGTCGAGGACTGGGATCAGGAAAAGCAGAACGATTTCTGCAGTTTTGACGGTTCCATAGGCGCTTGAGTGGAGCGCAAGGGCTAGTATCCCGAAGTAGGTAGCAATCCCATATGCACCGCAATCACCCGAGAACAGTTTACCGCGTACGTTGAAAGCAAAAATAACGGCGGCTGAGCCTGAGAGGCTGAGGATCAACGGGACCATGTGTGCTGGGGCATGAAGAAGGAAGAAAGTATTCCAGATAAGCGTCATGCCTAGCAGCAAGCCATTGCGTCCGTCAGCCATGTTGATCGCATTTTTAAGCGCGACAAGGCATAGAATTGTTAAGGGCAGGGCCAATAATCCCGTATCCAATCTGAAGTTTATCGATGGAAATTCGAGATGTGTAAGTTCAAGATTTGGCACCAAAAGCAGCATTATCGTCAAAATTACGACGCTGGTCGCGAGCCTGATAAGTGCTGGAATGTGCTTGCGATCGTCAAATAACCCGACGATCATTGTTGCTAGGATGGCGCCGAAGCAAGCGATGTGAAGAAACCTGTCTTCGGTGCCGCCATGGGCGCTAAATTTTGTCGTGATGGAAAAAGCAAGGATCCCCACGATTGCCAGAATGACCCCGCCAACTGCCGGGGTCGGCCTTGCATGTCGTTTGTGTCCATCACCTTTGGTCGGCATATCCATGACGCCAAGGAACTGGCCTATGGGCCGAGCGGCAAGACACATGATAGTAGTCAGCAATGCAGAGGCCAAGAAGGCCACTGCCGCGACTAGCAGCTCGTCTCGCGTCAAAACTTGTGGACCCGACATAAAACTTCTTCAAAATGATGCTGTGCGCTCACATGCGCTTATTGCACGTATGTGTGTTCGCAGCTTGGTTGGTTGACCCAGGTGACGCAGTCACTGATCATCCTTTGATGTAAATGTCTAGCCCGGATTATTCACGAGCGATGGCCTGAAGGGTTGGCGGGAGTGGCGCAA
>CAZSAE010000150.1:0-1904 GCA_964604765.1 uncultured Dechloromonas sp.
GGGATGTCGTGCGGGCGCATCTGCAGATCGAAGGCGTGCCGCTGCATGTGATCGACACCGCCGGTCTGCACGACACCACCGACGAAGTCGAACGCCTGGGTATCGAACGCACCTGGAAAGAAATCGAAAAAGCCGATGTCGCCGTACTGCTCACCGATGCACAGCATGGCCTAACGCCCGCCGAGCAAGCCATCATTGATCGACTGCCGCAGGGCATGACACGCGTTACCGTGCAGAACAAAATTGATCTGGGTGCGGCTGCATCCGCTGTGGATGCGTTGCAGCTCTCCGCTAAAACCGGAGCCGGTATCGATGCGCTGCGCGCGAAGCTATTGGAAATCGCCGGTTGGCAACCGGGCGAAAGCCTGTTCATCGCCCGCGAACGTCATCTCCGCGCACTGAGCGACGCGGCAGAACATCTGGCAACGGCCACTGCCGCCTTGCCCGCGCTGGAAATCTTTGCCGAAGAACTACGTCTCGCGCACAAAGCACTCCAGAGCATTACCGGGGAGTACACGCCGGACGATTTGCTTGGCGATATCTTTTCCAAGTTTTGTATTGGGAAGTAATTTACAGTCGGCAACGACGATCTGCCTCTACTGAATATGTTATTTTGAGAGTGGTTTCTATGTGGCGAAGGGTTGATAAATGACAAGACTTGTTTCGATTTGCGTGTGCCTGCTGATTGTTGGTTGTGCTCCTAGCGTGACAAACATTGTTGCGCCTAGTGGCAAAGTCGGTTATTCGATGAATTGCGGGTCAAAGATGGGGTACTGCTTGGAGAAAGCTGGGGAGCTTTGCCCTAACGGATACAACATGATCAATCAAGCATCAGGGACTATGGCAGTTCCGGTATATAGTTCTACTGGAGGGGTGGTCGCCTCGCCAAGGCATGAGATGGCTATCGAATGCAAGTAACTTAGGTCTTTACTGATCACCGCTGGCGTGGTGGCGCTTATGCCAGAGCTTGCCAAGCGCAGTGACAAACTTGTTGTTCTGATCGCAAAGTAAGAGTTAGGAAGTCCAATGATTGGGGTCGGTTGCGGCAGACCCAATCAATGCCATTTATTGGCAATAAACGTCGCAGTAACAATCCGGCGTGCAGCAACGAGCGATGTATCCCGGGTCCTGGTCAGACAGGCTGGAACAAAGGGGGGCGACCTGTTGTCCCGTGGCATTAGCTTGTTGCGCCGCCCGCAAATCGGTGGCGATCTGGGTCAGGCAGTTCTGATAAATTTCGTTGGCGATGGCTTCAGGGGTGTCTGCAACGCCGCGCAGCGCCATATAGGCCGCCGATGTTTTCTGTTGCGCAGCCGTTTCTTTCAAAAAGCGGGTTTGCGGCGCAGCAGCCTGGTTGCGTAAATCAAACTGCAATGCCTGCTGGTCGGCGCGTTCACGCGCAATGATTTGATCCGTGTAGGGCTGGGAACACAGCCGCATATCCTGTCCGGCACAGGTGGCCAGCATGTCGGCGCGCAGGCGTAAGCCCCAGGCGGCTCTATCCGTATTGTCCTCGATGTTGGCCTGACAGAAAGCCTGTACGTCAACGCCCGCCATGGATGTGGCACAACAGAAAAAACTGGTGACCAAGACGGCTATTTGTTGACCATATCGCATGAAATCTGGCTACCGGTGAGTTTGGACTGCATCATGTAGAACGCGGCGTTACGATAAAATTCACTACTAATGGCGGCGCGTTGAGGCGTCGGCGCAACGCGTCACTTGTGAGGGTGATTTTATATGCGGTTCTGGAAATAGAAAGCACCATGGCCTGGATTGTCACTAAATATCTGATCACCGCTGCCGTGGTGGTTCTTGTGTCAGAGGTTGCCAAGCGCAGTGACAAGCTCGGTGGGCTGGTTGCCGCGTTGCCGATGGTGACGTTTCTGGCGTTGATCTGGCTC
>CAZSAE010000151.1:0-1893 GCA_964604765.1 uncultured Dechloromonas sp.
CAGGGCAAACCCGAATTGGCGCATACGCTCAATGGCTCGGGTTTAGCCGTCGGCCGGACCTTGGTCGCCATTCTGGAGAACTACCAGCAGGCCGACGGCAGCGTGCGCGTGCCCGAAGCGCTGCAACCCTACATGGGCGGTCTTAAGGTTCTGTCAGTGCAGGTTTGATCCGGGCTTCGACGGTGTACTTAAGCCGTAGGTTCGCGTCGGCGCCGACAGCGAGAACCCGGCCGACGTTGCATACAGCCGTGACAGAATCGCGTAATACATCCGCACGTTTTCTGCCGTCACCAGCGCCTCGCCGCCGCGAATCTTGACGCCGCTTTTGGTTTGACCCAGTTGCGGTAGGGCTTTCTTGATATCGGCCCAGGAGTTCGGATTCAGCCCCATGGATTTGGCCAAGGAGCGGGCTGTATGGATCTGCTGGGGCCCCACGTTGTAAGAAGCAATCGCCATCCAGGTCCGATCGGGCTCGGGGATGGAGGGCGGAAGCTCGTCGCGAATCAGATCCAGATAGTGGGCGCCGCCCATGATGCTCTCGTAGGGGTCGAGTCGGTTGCGTACCCCCAGGCGGTCGGCCGTGTCGCCGGTCAGCATCATTAAACCGCGCACGCCCGTCTTGCTAACGGCACCCGCATCCCATTTGGATTCCTGATAGGCCAATGCGGCCAGTAAACGCCAGTCATAACCGCTGGTGATCTGGGCCCGTTTGAACTGCGATAGATATTGCGGCAGACGGGTTTTTACTTTTGCCAGAAAATCGCTGCGATCGGCTTCCTGCAACCGGCTAATGGCGCCAAAGTAGCGATCACGCAGTTGGCGTAGGGTGCCGTCCTTCTCGGCGGTCAGCAAGAACTGATCGGCCTGCAGCGCCAGGCTTTCGCCATGACGCTTGGGAAAGGCCCACACGATTTCTTCCTCGGGTCCCACATCCAGCGTGCTATCAATGCCCGGGGTGAAGTTCAAGGCGATCTTGAAGGCCGCGCCCGGCACCACAGCCAGTTTGATCTGACCCTGACCAACCGCCTTAAGCAGATCGATCTCGGACCATCCGGGGTGGGTCTCCTGGCGCGGCGAGATTTTTTGCTGAGACAAACGGCTGAACCACAGCGCGTAACTATTGGCCTGCAGGGTATGGATTTGCTGGTTGTGCAGCTGGGAGAGCTGGGTGAGCGGAATCGTTTGCGTCGGTTGAACCAAGACCAGCGCATCGTGCGCATACGGGCGCGAGGCAATCAGCAAAGACCCCCCGGGCTTTTGCTCGTCGTCGGCGCCCGTCAGATTTCGGCTGGTCGGCGCGTTGACAAAGCGGCGCGTTAGCCACGCCGCCGCCATATGCACCTCACCGCGTTCTAGAAGCTGGTGCAGCGCCTGTTCGTCCTCGGCCACGACGAAACGGACTTTCTTGCCCATCGACTCGGCGAAAGCGGTGACCAGATCATGATCGAAGCCCGACTCCAGGATGATCGCCTTGCCCGCCTGGTCATTGGTGTTCTCGCGAATAAAGCTGGTCGGGGTCGATCGCGTGCCCACGACCAACTCGCGCGACAGCGCCAGGGGTTGGATATGCGGCAACAGATAAAGCACCCCCAGAACCAGCCCCAATACCAGCAGCGCGGCCTTGAGCCACAACAACCAGCGCGGCGCCGCATTGATCCGACGCAGAACGCCCTGCGCACGCTGGGCGATAGCGGCCAGGCGCGGGTGTTTTTCTGCGGGGGATGCTTCCGGGAGCGACATTAGGTCAACCTTCTCCAAGCGGGAGCGGCTCACTTTAGCACGATCAGAGCCCGGCGCCGGCTGTACAGGTGGGCTGAACATTGTTACAATGCGCGTCCCGGAGAGGTGGCAGAGTGGTCGAATGTACCTGACTCGAAATCAGGCGTACTGCAA
>CAZSAE010000152.1:0-1878 GCA_964604765.1 uncultured Dechloromonas sp.
CGTTCGCCAGCGTCAAGTAGCCTATAGTGAACAGGTTTTGGCAGGTCGGGGGTATCTATTGCTTCGCATATGAACCACATCGGTAAGCATGTAAACGGATCAACTGCGAGGACATCAAGTACGTTTTCTTCGTTAATAATTGCGTCGGTCATGATTAACTCCTTAGGTTAGTCTGGCCGATTGCAAAAGAAAAACCGACCGGACAAGTGAACAAAATGGCCTTGTGTAGACCAAGTGGTTACTCGTATCGGTCGGTCCCGTCGGGGCTGAACTTGTCGGACGTATTGCCTTAATCGTGATCACCCCGCCTTGTGTGGCGTACTTGAAATCAGTATATGACAAATTTGCAGGAAAGCAAGTCGCAACGCATTGAATTTAAGATAGAAAACAGTGTTTCATTTAACAGTGAACTTGAATTTCTTTTGGACTCATTTAGCTTCAAGTAATCCTTCAAAGTAGATTATGTTGTGTGGTTTAAATATTCCGCTTAGCCTAACCTCGGCACCAGTTTGTTCGCATCTAGCTTTGTATATACCTGCAGTTGGCTTAAAGTTCGGTGGCCGCTGATGGCTGCCGCTTCCGGAACACTTAGGCCCAATTCGAAGAAACGACTTATTGCTTCCCTTCTCAGATCGTGGAACCGAAGACCAAAAATTTCTGCATTCACGCAGGCTCGACGCCATGCTTTGTCCAGAGCAATGGGTTGTATGTCAAATATGCGCCCGCTTGTTGGAGTGATGTCACCAGCAGCAGATTCTTTGAGTACTGCTACTGCTCCAGTCGATAGCGGTACGGTTCGACTGTGGCCGTTTTTTGTTAGCAACAACTGCGCGATCCGCTTTTCAACATCCACATGGCACCAATCGAGATTTAGTATTTCGCCTCGCCTCATTCCGGTTGCGATAGCAAATCTAACCACTTGCGCGTATCGACCATCCAGCGCAGCCAACAGCCTTACTTCTTCGTCGCCCTCAAACCTGCGTGATCGTGGGTGGGGAGAGATTGGCCGCTTTATGTTGAGAATAGGATTATCGATCGGTAGCTGCCACTCTTTGCGTGCGTGGTTGATGACCGCACCCAATGTGCCGATCAGCCGATTTACCGATGCTGGCTTGATTTTTTGAAGCTTGGAATCCCTCCATAGTGCTATGGACTTAGGTTCAACTTCGTTAAGACGCAGGTGTCCGAGATCCCTGATGAGGATCTGTATGTTGATCTTGCTGGTCGGTGATCGGTGATGACGAGCTACTTCCTTGCTGTACCGAGCAAGAACATTCTCAAAACTCGTCTCGGTCAGGTCCGGTTCCGGTGACGGGGAGGATGGTGCATACTCGCCGAGTTCGATTTTTGCCTCGATCTGTCTAGCCCAGCGTTCGGCAGCTTGTTTTGACTTGAATGAGTGTTCGACTTCAGTGCCTAGTCTTTTTACGCGCGCTTGCCATGAGTTGCCGCGTTTGCGAATTGATGCCATATTTAACGCTCCGGTGGTCAACCGGTGGTCAAGCATCAACAACTAAACCCTGCAGTGTTTGTAACCAACTGATTTATCGATTCTTTGACGTGGCCGAGTGGTCGAAGGCACTCCCCTGCTAAGGGAGCATACCCCAAAAGGGTATCGGAAGTTCGAATCTTCTCGTCTCCGCCAAATACAAGAAACCCGCATCGCTCATGGCTTTGCGGGTTTTTTTATTGCTCTGTCATGGAAATGGCTCTGAAGAGTCTTCGGCTCAATGTACAGGGCTCCGGTTGTTTGTACGAGGCCCATTTAAGGTGTATGGTTTGTGAGGTTGACGTCAAAGTCTGACGGTAACAATTCTGAATTCGGAGGTTTGTATGCAACACGTTGTCCGTAAGTTTCTTTCGATCCTTTTCCTTGGG
>CAZSAE010000153.1:0-1857 GCA_964604765.1 uncultured Dechloromonas sp.
ACATCAGCTACTACCATCCGCTGGACTACATCAAAGCCCTGGGCGAAGCCTACAAACGCGAAGAAAGCCCGGCCGCCAAGGATGCCATCGCGCAGATCCTGACCAACTCGCGCATGGCTGCCGAAGGGCACCGCCCGATCTGTCAGGACACGGGTATTGCCGTCGTCTTCCTCAAGGTCGGCCAGAATCTGAAGTGGGACGCCACCCTGAGCGTCCAGGAAATGATCAACGAAGGCGTGCGTCGCGCTTATCTGAACCCAGACAACAAACTGCGCGCCTCGGTGCTGCTCGATCCGGCCGGCGCCCGCAAGAACTCCAAGGACAACACCCCCGCCGTCGTGCACTACGAAATCGTGCCGGGTGACGAACTCGAAGTCATCTGTGCCGCCAAGGGCGGCGGTTCGGAAAACAAGACCAAGTTCTACGCGCTCAATCCATCGGATTCGATTGTTGATTGGGTGTTGAAGACCCTACCGACCATGGGCGCCGGCTGGTGCCCGCCGGGTATTCTGGGCATCGGCATCGGTGGCACTCCCGAGAAGGCGATGCTGCTGGCCAAGGAATCGCTGATGGCCCCGTGCGATATTCATGAACTGCAAGCCAAGGCGGCCGAAGGTCATACCCTGACCCGTGTCGAGGAACTCCGTCTCGAGCTTTACGAAAAGGTCAATGCGCTTGGTATTGGTGCACAAGGTCTGGGCGGTCTAACCACGGTGCTCGACGTCAAGATTCTCGATTATCCGACCCACGCCGCGTCGCTGCCGGTTGCCATGATCCCCAACTGCGCCGCCACGCGTCACGTGCACTTCCACCTCGACGGTTCCGGCCCGGCTCATCTGCCGACGCCGAAACTCGAAGACTGGCCCGACATCACCTGGGCGCCGGACGCCAAGAAAGCCAAACGCGTCAATCTCGACACACTGACCAAGGACGAAGTCGCCTCGTGGAAACCGGGTGACATCCTGCTGCTCAACGGCAAAATGCTCACGGGTCGCGATGCCGCCCATAAGCGTATTCAGGACATGCTGGCCCGTGGAGAGAAGCTGCCGGTCGATTTCACCAACCGCGTCATTTACTACGTCGGCCCGGTCGATCCGGTGCGCGACGAAGTCGTCGGCCCGGCCGGCCCAACCACGGCCACGCGCATGGATAAGTTCACGCGCATGATGCTGGAGCAGACGGGTCTGATCTCCATGGTGGGCAAGGCCGAGCGCGGCCCAGTCGCTATCGACGCTATCCGCGACAACAAGGCGGCCTATCTCATGGCCGTCGGCGGCGCCGCCTATCTGGTATCAAAAGCGATCAAGGAAGCCAAGGTCGTCGGCTTTAACGATCTGGGCATGGAAGCCATTTACGAGTTCACGGTCGAAGACATGCCGGTGACTGTGGCGGTCGATTCGTCGGGCACCTCGGTGCACGAAACCGGCCCCAAGGAATGGCAGGTCAAGATCGGCAAGATTCCAGTCAAGTCCTAAGCTTCCCGCAGGAACCCACCCGGGTGCCGGCAACCCAACAGCCCACGCGTCCCGTGATCGGCGTCTTCGACTCCGGTCTGGGCGGGCTGTCGGTGCTCGGTGCGCTGGCCGAAACCTGTCCGGCGGCAGATCTCGTTTACGCCGCCGACACGGCACATGTGCCCTACGGTAATAAAACGCCTGAACAGATTCGCGCCCGCGTTCTGGCGATGGGCCAGGCGCTCATCGATGAGGGCTGTACCGCGCTCGTCGTCGCCTGCAACACGGCCACGGCCGAAGCCATTGAAGCGCTGCGTGCGGCGCATCCCGCTGTTCCGGTTGTCGGCGTCGAACCCGGCATCAAGCCGGCAGCACTGAACACCCAAAGCGGCCACATCGCCGT
>CAZSAE010000154.1:0-1849 GCA_964604765.1 uncultured Dechloromonas sp.
GGCAGTGATGCTGGTAATCGTGGTTTTTTCACGTTAGGCCGTATTCAACTGACGCCTTTTTTACAACCTATGGATTGTAAACTGCGTATACAACCCGTAGGTTGTATTTACAATTTACAACTTTTGTGTTGTTATTGTGATCATCTGCGGAGGTGGTCATGATCTATTCCATTAAGACGCTCAAGCAACTTCCTTTGTTCCTAAAGGGATTCAGGAAAGAAAAGGGTCTGACCCAAGCGGCCATGGCTGAGCGACTTGGCATCAGCCAGCAAGCTTATGCGCGTTTCGAAGCTAATCCGGAGACGGCAACCTTGGAGCGGTTGTTTCTGGTGTTGCGGACGTTGGACGTCGAGATTTCGTTAGCGCGTTCGGATACCAGGCAAGCTGATGTTGCTAGCAACACGAAAGAACCTTGGTGACTTATGGGGCGCAGTCCTATGTCGCAAAAGCTGATGGTGTGGATGAATGGCATTCATGTCGGCGTGTGGGAGATCGCGAGGCAAGGTGAGCGTTTTACCTATGCTGACACCTGGATTGCCAACGCGCAGGCTCGTGCGCTGTCTTTGTCACTCCCATTTGTACCGGGTAATACGCCTTATCAAGGCGAGGTGGTTACGCATTATTTTGACAACCTGTTACCTGACAGTGACGCGATACGCCGTCGTCTGGCACATCGCTATCAGGCAAAGGGAACAGATGCCTTTCAATTGCTGGCAAAAATTGGCCGTGATTGCGTCGGTGCGATTCAGTTTTTACCCGAGGGGGAAGCGCCAGCTGACATTTACCAGATAAAAGGTGAAGAACTGAGTGCTGCGGAAATTGCACAACAGTTACGTGGGGTATCGTCCAATGCGGTGCTGGGGGAGGTTGATGCTGACGATGGTCTGAGACTGTCGATTGCCGGTGCACAGGAAAAGACCGCCTTCTTGCGCCATGAGGGGCAGTGGCTACTCCCAAAGGGCAGCACGCCAACAACACATATCTTTAAACTGCCACTGGGGTTGGTAGGGCATATGCAGGCGGATATGCGCACCTCAGTCGAGAATGAATGGCTCTGTTCAAAGATTATGGAAGCCTATGGCGTACCGATTGCCTCCTGCGAGATTGCACATTTTGAAGATCAGAAAGCGCTGATCGTAGCGCGGTTTGATCGGCAGCTATCAACCGATGGGCGATGGATCGTTCGTCTTCCTCAAGAAGATTTTTGCCAAGCCATGGGCGTCTCGCCGCTGCACAAGTATCAAACCGATGGTGGGCCGGGCATCACTTCGTCTATGAATTTGTTGCTGGGATCGGAAAGCAAAGACGAAGATCGACGTAACTTTTTTAAGACGCAGATTCTATTCTGGCTATTGGCAGCCACAGATGGTCATGGAAAGAATTTCAGCATCGCGCACTTGTCGGGCGGGGCATATCGTGCGACCTCCATTTACGATGTGTTATCAGCGCACCCCGTTATAGGGACTGGTAAAAACAGGATTCCGTATCAGAAAGCCAAGCTGGCGATGGCGGTGCGCGGCTCAACGAACCATTACCTGATTGATAAGATCCAGCGGCGGCATTGGATATCTCAGGGGCAACAGGTTGGACTGAGTGCCGAGATGACCGAAGAACTGATTGAAGAAGTGATTAGTCAAACGGAGGCGGTGATTGATCGTGTCTGCCAGTTGCTGCCAGTGGACTTTCCGTTAGATCTCGCAGAAGCGATCTTCGAGGGAATGAAGAAGCAGCGTCTTAAGTTGGCGAACGATTGATAAACCGTGAGTGCTATTCTTTGAAAAGGCCTACCTAAAACAGGTACGATCGTACCTAATTACCACTTTGGTCCTAACCTGGCGGTTGATTTAGT
>CAZSAE010000155.1:0-1842 GCA_964604765.1 uncultured Dechloromonas sp.
TTTTTTAACACCCCTTGATCCTGTTCGACAAAGTGTGAGCGCATGGCACCGAATATATAAAAGCCAAGCGCCGCTAACACACATGTCAAAATCAGGCCGAACAACAAAGTCAGCCGGGATGTCAGTGATAGCGTTTTTTTCATGCTAAGACGGGCTCTTCAAGCACATAACCCATTCCACGAACAGTCTTGATGAGTTTGGTCGGAAATGGATCATCAACCTTGTTACGCAAACGTCTCATGGCGACTTCGATCACATTAGTATCGCTGTCGAAGTTCATATCCCATACCTGAGACGCAATAAGGGATCTAGACAACACTTCCCCCTTACGCCGCATAAGAAGTTCCAGCAAAGAAAATTCCTTTGCTGTTAACTCTATTTTTTGACCACCGCGCTGTGCACGCCTGCGCAGCATATCCAGTTCCAGATCTGAAATCTGTAGGTAAGTAACTTCAGAATTGGATTTGCCTCTACGAAGGATCGTCCGGATTCTGGCCAGCAACTCCGAGAATGCGAATGGTTTGACTAGGTAATCGTCCGCACCTAGTTCAAGACCTTTGACACGATCCCCCACCTCGTCACGCGCCGTAAGGAATAGTACGGGCGTCTCTTTGTCTGCCTTGCGTAGCATTTCCAGAACTTGCCAGCCATTCAGCTTGGGTAGCATGACATCCAGAATCATAAGGTCGTAGTCTTCACTGATTGCCTGATGCAGGCCATCAGCGCCATCTCTGGTCAGGTCGACTGTAAACCCGGCCTCGGTTAACCCCTGCCGTAGATAGTCGCCAGTTTTAAGTTCATCTTCGACAATCAGAATTTTCACGCTAAACCCCTAATTTTTTTGTAGTTTGCCACGGCTAAAGCACCTCAGGCCAAGATTACAAAGATGTAATCTAAGCATCAGCATCAGGACAGAATCGTGCGTGCACAATGAGATCTAAATAATTTCAGTCTATTAGAGGCAATTTTTATGCGACAACCCGCGCCATTTTCAGCAAAAAAATTGATTAGCCGCCGCAGATTTGTGCAGGGGTTAGTTTCAGGGGGTGTTCTGGCAACGCTATCCCCGCTTGCGAATGCAATGTCTGGCATGTACGGCACTGTAAATCAGGTAACTACTACTGGGATTGCTCCGGTGCTGACTGGTACCGAATTTCATCTGACCATATCAGAAGCCATGGTCAATTTTACTGGGTCACCACGCATAGCGACGGTCATTAACGGCATGATCCCAGCACCTACCCTCCAGTTCCGGGAAGGCGATGAGGTGACGATTCATGTCAAAAACGATCTTTCAGAAGACACCTCCATACATTGGCACGGGATTATTCTCCCATTCCAGATGGATGGCGTTCCTGGCATCAGCTTCCGAGGCATCCCTCCCGGGGAGACATTCACCTACAAATTCAAACTCGAACAGACTGGAACCTATTGGTATCACTCCCATTCGGGAATGCAAGAGCAAACCGGCATGTACGGTGCGATTAAAGTTGTTCCCAGAAATGGCGAGCGGATTAAAGCCCAGCGCGATTATGTGGTGCAGCTCTCCGACTGGACTGATGAAGATCCAATGCGGATCTACGCCAAGTTAAAGTCTGAGAGCGGCTATTACAACTACAACAAGCCAACCGTTATCGACTTTTTCCGTGATGTGGCTAACGATGGTCTGAAATCAGCCTATGAGAAGCGAGCCATGTGGAACGAGATGCGCATGAGCCCAACCGATCTATCCGATCTTTCTGCTGAAACCCTTACCTATCTGATGAATGGCACCACTCCTGCCGGTAACTGGACGGGGCTATTTACCCCTGGTGAACGTGTTCGTTTGCGTTTTATCAATGG
>CAZSAE010000156.1:0-1837 GCA_964604765.1 uncultured Dechloromonas sp.
AATCTTCTGATCGGTACTGTACAAATAGTCGTTAAAAATGTGCTCGGCACTCAAGATCTGGTAACTGCCATCGTCCAGACGATGCGACGTGTCCTTCAGTCGATACGTATAGTGCCCGCAAGTCCAGCAATTCATATTACTCATATGCGTGCACAGGCAGGTCTTGTCTTTGACCGAGATGTTCTTGGCGTCCGGATGAAGCGCGATCTCACGATTGTAGGACGTGATGTAGGCGCAGTTCCCATTGCCATCCAACAGGTAGCCATATGATTCGCAACCTGGGCGAATGCCGGAGCCAATCGCCGGTGAGCTCTTCAACATGCGCATCGGATAGCCGGTAGGCGAGATGTTGTTGACCTCGATATCCTGCTCACTGGCCTTGAAATATTCCTGTTTTACTTTGTAGGGGAGACCGCACTCATCGGCGACCGTGAAACGCGTTGCCACTTGAACAGCCGAAGCCCCGTTCTCTAAAAATGACACGGCATCGCTACCGGTGAAGATGCCGCCTGCTGCCACGACGGGAATCTCCAGATGTTCGTTTTTCAGATACTGAACGATCTCTGCGATGATGTTCGCCAGGTCGTATTGCGCCCAGTCTGCGCCAAATCCCAGATGGCCGCCGGCCAGTGGGCCTTCAACGACGATGTAATCCGGCAAACGGTTGAGTTTTGCGTTCTTGCGCAGAAAGATCTGCAAGGCACGAACGGAGGAAACGATGATGCCTAATTTGGCATCGCGAAACCGCGGGTGATCCTCGATCAGGGCAAATGAGCCCAGATGCAAGCCGGCGCTGAGCGTGATGCCATCAATGCCCGCATCGAGTGCCGATGCCATGCGCACCTGCAGCGTTTCGCGCGGCGCGTTCATGGTGAGCTTTTCCATGCAATTGACAAAAACCAACCCGTCGCCGCGCTTGGCTTCCATCGTCGCGGCCACATGCAGTTTCGTCGCTTCCGCGACCAGACCCAGATCAAACTTGATGAGTGACTTATCAGGGTTTGAAATATTGAGTTTGTAAAATTTGGTTTTGTCTTTGACATACGTTGTTTTGAAACGTTTGTCGCATACGTCGGGAACCATGGCATCCGAAATGTGTCCGATCCCGCCGAGTCTGGCGGCTTCCAGGGCAAGCTGTGCCGTGGAGATATCAACCCCCATCCCGCCCACGATAATGGGCACTATTTCCTTTTTTCCGAACATCAATCGGAAATCATCAACGCATTTCATTGCTACCCCTTGCGCAACGCATTTGTACTACGACAGCATAACAGTGGAACATGAGCCAAAGGTATGAATATTACAATGGTGCGGCCTATATTTATATCGATAACTGTTGCCGCATCCAGGATTCGACGCGTTCATTCAGTTCCTGAGGCCGTAGTCCAGGCATGATGGGTTCGCCGATCACCACGCGAATCACGCCGGGCCCTTTTATCGAGGCGCCTTTGGGCCATACCGTGCCGGCATTGTGCGCCACAGGAATGACCGGCGCGTTGCTTTTGCTCGCCAGATAGGCGCCGCCAATCTGAAAGTCAAGCAGGCTGTTGGCTTCCGCACGCGTCCCTTCCGGGAAGACCACCACGGAAATGCCGGATTGAAGGCGATCGATTCCCTGTTCCGTCACTTTCTTCAGTGCCTTTTTCGAGGCTTCTCGATCAATGGCGATCATCTTGACGGCCGATAGACCCCAACCAAAAAAAGGGATTTTCAGCAATTCTTCCTTGAGCACAAACACACATGGAGAAAAGAGCGTCTGCAGGCCGACGGTTTCCCAGGCGGATTGGTGATTGGAAATGATGATGCAGGGCTGTGCTGGGATATGTTCGGCGCCAAT
>CAZSAE010000157.1:0-1819 GCA_964604765.1 uncultured Dechloromonas sp.
AGATCACCGTCATAACGGCAAATTGCCGAACAATCTTGTAGTTGTATACAGATTGTGTATCCGACATTACAGACATTGGACGCACCTCTTTGATTGAACAAACAGCATGATTTTGCACGAAAACCATTCCTTAACGAAGGCTTAATTCTAACTGAATATGAGTTGTTTGATCTAGATCAAATTTTGCAGGGCAATAGACAGGAAAGCGGTCCCATCAAGCCCATGCACCACTGATGGGTACCCCAAAGGCAAAAAAAAAGGTGCACTGCCTAAACAGCGCACCCCAACCCCAACAGAGAAGCAGAGTGAGGACCGAGTCCTGTGACTCTGCAAGAACTAGTATCTCCAGATCTCATGTCTGATACAAGACCCGATCCTGAGAAAATTCGGTTATTTGAGGTTTTCTTGACGATAGTCAAATTATGTCGCTTCGCAACATCAGTCAGGCAAGCGCTCAGCCCCTCCATGCAGGGATTTAGTCGATGTATGATCCGATTTTTCAGTCAACTTCCTCGGCATCTCAGCGTTTTTTTCGCCATCCATCAAAATCCGGTGCGCCGGCCCTTCCAGGTCATCGAACTGACCAGAACGCACCGACCACCAGAAAAGGCCGGCAATGACAAAAACCAGCACGATCGATAAAGGAATGAGCAGATACAACGATTCCACTAAAAATCCTCTGCGGTTAAGGTTGACTGATCACTTTGCGCTGTAAGCGCAGAGAATTCAAGACCACGCAGAGCGAACTGAGCGACATACCAACACCGGCCAGCCAGGGTGTCAGGAACCCGCCCATGGCCACCGGCAACGCCACGGCATTGTAGAGAATCGCCCACCACAGGTTTTCGCGAATCGTCCGCCGGGTCGACCCGGCCAGCGCGATCGCATCCGGCAGCACGCCCAGATGTCGACCGAGCAGCACGCAATCGCCTTGCGTTCGCGCCAACTCCGTGCCCTCGCCCATGGCCACCGAGACCTGCGCCTGCGCCAGTACGGGGGCGTCGTTGACGCCGTCGCCCACCATGCAGACCACCCTACCCGCCGCTTGCCAGGCGGCGACACGTTCGAGTTTGGTTTGCGGCGTTTCCCGGCCATGCGCCTCAGCGATGCCCAAGCGCTGCGCCAGATCGGCTACGACGGCCGGATCATCGCCCGACAACAACGCCACACGGCAACCCATCGCCTGCAGTCGAGCGATTGATGTATGCGCGTCAGGACGGATTTCGTCGGCAATTTCGAATCGGGCAAGCCAACGACCGGCTTCTCCCAGATATAACGTCGTCACGGCGGATCCCGTTGCCGTCGCGCTCGGCGGCAACGGCGCGTCGACCAACTGAGCGACATAGGTCGCGTGCCCGATACGCAGACGAACCCCACGTCCGACAACCGTGGCTTCGATGCCACCCGCCGTTTCGTGCGTTTCGTCGCTGATCTCCGTCAGCGGCAGCCCCATGGTCTGCGCCGCCCTAAGTAACGCCAGCCCCAACGGATGGGAAGAACGCTGTTCCAGTCCGGCCGCCAGTGCCAGGCAAGCCGCCTGATCCAAATCGGCCATGGGCGACACATGCGCCAATTGCATCACGCCCGTTGTCAGCGTGCCGGTCTTGTCGAAAACCACATCCGTCACCTGCGCCAATACTTCAATCGCATGTCCCCGCGTGACCAGCAGACCTTCGCGTGCGAGCCGACCCGTGGCAATAGTCAGTGCGACGGGCGTCGCCAGCGACAACGCACAGGGGCAACTGACGACGAGCACCGCGACCGTCACCGGCAAGGCTTGCGCCGGGTCAATGATCCACCATGCTACGGCAGTGAGCGC
>CAZSAE010000158.1:0-1797 GCA_964604765.1 uncultured Dechloromonas sp.
AAGCAGATATACAGACTGATTACGGAGTAGCGACTCAGTATGAAGCCTACTGTAATGAATCCTTGAGAATCATCATGGCTTGTTGGTCTACGTTGATGTACCCCTTTAGAGGTCTGTCCAGATCAACAATAATGCCCACAGCCAGAGCAACTAGGAAGTAAAGTCCCCACGAGAGCAGTGTATGCCGCCGCGCGCCTTCTCCAAGAGAGACACCCATCAGGACGCCATTGAATAGCAGAAAGAGGGCTACCGGCATGAATAGTCCGTTAGGTACCCCGTTGATTAGGCTATCTGTCCGGTTTTTTTCAGCGGTAACGACACTATTTAGAGCATCAATCAGTGGCGGAAGCATAGGGGTATCTGGATGGTTGGTGACCATGCTGTTTACCGTACTCCACATCTGTTCCTGTTGCTGCTGGCTGTCCTGTTGTAGGGTGCGGATGGCCTTAGAGTCATTGGGTAGTGCTGCTACCCCCAAGCGTACATCAATATATGTATTCAACTGGCCAAGCAAAGTGTCTCGGTACTCTTGTGGCTGAAGTTTGATGACGTGGTAAGCCGTGGTCAGTGCGGTGGCCTCATTTGTGACGGCTTCGCGGTTTTTTTCAAAATGGTCGAGTGCTGATGAAAAGGTAAAGCCCAGAAACAGAGCCAGCAGGGCCAGAGAGGAGTTTGTGATGGTCGAGACGTTGTTGTCGACATCAAGTGTCAATTCTTTAGCCTTGCCGAATTTCCTGGCAATCCATCGGCCGGCTATAAATCCGATCTCAGAGGCAGCAGCCAGGATAATGAAGACTCCCAGAATCAGTAAGGGCAGGGGCTGGTTCAGTAACAGGTCAATAGAGAGCATGGATTTATGGCCGGTGAAGTGCATTACAACGGTATCAGGTGTTGATTGTATCCCTGTCGCTAGATAGGAGCCCCTGGCGATTGCCGATTGATAAGACTATTCAAGTGAAGTTGTTTTAGGCTATTCTTGATATTGTACAAAACCAAGAGTCTTTACCATGGAACCATCTACCCCCAACAAAGCACACGGCGGCAAACGCCCTGGATCCGGTCGTAAAGCCAAGTTTGGTGAACCGACTACCCTCATGCGGGTACCCGAGAGCGCCAAGCCTGTGGTCATCGACTTTCTGAACGAATTGGCCCAGAAGCGACAGGTGGAGCCAAAGTGGCCTAGTCATCTGACTCCGGTCAAACTGTGTGAGAACCCGACGTCGTTCAAGGTGCCCCTGTTCAATCACACCATTCGGGCAGGTTTCCCCAGCCCAGCTGATGACTATGTGGCCGAAAGCCTGGATCTGAATGAACACCTCATGCCCAGAAAAGAGGCATCCTACCTTCTGACCGTCAGCGGAGAAAGCATGATTGGTGTGGGTATCCATGATGGGGATATTCTGGTGGTGGATCGTTCGCTGACGCCAGTAAACGGCAAGGTCGTGATTGCTATCCTTGATGGTCAATTTACCGTCAAAACGCTCGAAAAGAAACGCGGCAAGATCCGCCTATTACCGGCTAATCCTGAGTTCAAGCCGATTGAACTGAAAGACGAACAGGAGCTCCAGGTCTGGGGTGTGGTTACCAAAGTCATACATAGCCTGTGACAATGACTGCCATTGCTCTCATCGACGGCAACAACTTCTACGTTTCCTGTGAGCGGGTATTTCAACCCGAACTCGAGGGGAAGCCTGTAGTCGTCCTGTCTAACAACGATGGTTGTGTTGTTGCCCGTAGCGCTGAAGTCAAGGCGCTTGGCGTGCCCATGGGCATGCCCTGGTTCAAACTCAAAGACCT
>CAZSAE010000159.1:0-1794 GCA_964604765.1 uncultured Dechloromonas sp.
AGGCAAACAACCGCGCCAGCTCCACGCCCGGCTCGGGTGCCCGCATAAAGGCTTCGCCGACTAGGAAGGTGTTGACGTTGGCATCACGCAATACTTTGACATCGGCCGGAGCCAGGATACCGCTTTCTGCCACGACAATACGTTCTGCCGGGATGCGGTCTTTGAGGGTCAGCGTGGTATCGAGCGAGACCTCAAAGGTGCGCAGGTTACGGTTGTTGATGCCGATGAGCGGCGTTTGCATCGTCAGCGCACGCGTCAGTTCTTCGCCATCATGCACTTCGACCAGCACAGCAAGGCCGAGGCTGAAGGCATAGGCTTCCAGATCATGCAGTTGTGCATCGGTCAGCGCCGACACAATCAGCAGAATGGCATCGGCGCCCATGGCGCGTGCTTCGGCAATTTGCCAACGATCAATGATGAAGTCCTTACGGATCACCGGCAGCGCACAGGCGGCGCGCGCGGCTTGCAGATAGGCATTGGCGCCCTGGAAGTAATCCACATCCGTTAGTACCGACAGGCAGGCCGCGCCGTGCGCGGCGTACGATGCGGCAATGACCGCCGGATCAAAGTCGGCACGGATGACGCCTTTGGAGGGGCTGGCTTTTTTTATTTCGGCAATCACTGCGGGCTGATTTGCCGCGAGCTTGGCACGGATGGCGCCGACAAAATCACGGGCGGCGGGCTGTGCTTTGGCCAGGGCTTCCATGTCGGCCAGGCTACGTTGCGCGTAGCCGGCTTTAACCTCGGCGTCTTTGGTGGCGATGATTTTGGCGAGGATGTCGCTTTTTTGAGTCATGACAGTTATGCCGCGTGCGTGCAGGCGACGAATTCGTTGAGTTTATTCAGGGCCGCGCCGGAGGCAATGGCCTGGCGGGCTTGCGCAATACCATCGGCAATGCTGTCGACACGGCCTGCGGCATACAGCGCGGCACCCGCATTGAGCAGCACGATATCCTGCGAGGGGCCTGGCTCGTTCGCCAATACCGCTTTCATACGGGCAATAGATTCCGCCGGATTCGCCACTTGCAATGCACTGATGGGGGCCGGCGAGATACCAAAATCTTCGGGCTTGATCTGATACTCGTGAACCTCGCCGTCCTTGAGTTCACCAATGAGTGTGGGCCCCGCCAGAGACACCTCATCTAGGCCATCGACGCCATGGACCACGAGGGCTCGGCGACTGCCCAGACGCTGCAGCACGCGCACCAGAATCCCCACCAGATCCGGGTGGAACACGCCCAGCAACTGCGTGCCGGCATTGGCCGGGTTGGTGAGTGGGCCGAGGATATTAAAGAGCGTGCGCACGCCCAGCTCTTTACGCACGGGTGCGGCATATTTCATGGCGCTGTGATGATTGGGCGCAAACATGAAGCCGATACCGCTTTGTTCGATGCAACGGGCCACTTGTTCAGGCGTTAGGTCCAGTTTAGCCCCCAGGGCTTCCAGGGCATCCGCACTACCAGACTGGCTGGAGACCGAACGACCGCCATGCTTGGCCACTTTGGCACCCGCGGCCGCCGCCACAAACATCACGGTCGTGGAAATATTGAAGGTGTGCGCACCATCGCCGCCCGTGCCCACGATATCCAATAAGTTGTCGGCATCGGCAATTGAAACGCCGGTGGCGAACTCGCGCATCACCGCCGCCGCCGCGGCAATTTCTTCAATGCTTTCTTTTTTAACGCGCAGACCGATCAAAATGCCCGCAATCATGACCGGCGACACCTCACCCGACATGATCTGGCGCATGAGCGAGGTCATTTCTTCATGGAAAATCTCGCGGTGCTCGATCAG
>CAZSAE010000160.1:0-1784 GCA_964604765.1 uncultured Dechloromonas sp.
TCACCGGCAAGGCTTGCGCCGGGTCAATGATCCACCATGCTACGGCAGTGAGCGCCGACAACCCCAGCAAGCCCCATAAGAACCAGGAAGCGACCCGGTCGGCGATGGTCAGCGCCACCGGTTTTTCCAGCGCACCGCGCTCCATGAGGCGCAAAATCGCCGCCAGCCGCGTTGCTTCGCCGACCTGTTCAACGCGCACCGTCAGCGGGCTATCCACATTCACCGAGCCGCCGGTCACCATACTGCCCATGGCCTTCGCCACAGGCTGACTTTCGCCCGTCAGCAATGACTCATCGACACTGGACGCGCCGTCGATCACCACACCATCAGCGGGGATCTGCATCCCCGGCTTGACCAGTACGCGATCACCCACGCTCAGCGCCGAGGTCAACACGCGTTCGACGCTGACCTCATCGTCAGCTCCGTGCGGCGCACACAATCGATCGGCAAAAGCCGGCGCCAACCGACCTAACTCCTCGGTTGCGCGCAAAGCCTTCTGACGCGCCAGCAACTCCAGATAACGGCCGCCCAGCAGAAAAAACACGAACATGTTGATCGAGTCGTAATACACATCCCCCGCCCCGGTCAGCGTCGCCCAGACGCTGGCGACAAAGGCCGCGCCGATACCCAGCGCCACCGGCGTGTCCATGCCGACGCGGCGATGCTTGATATCGCGCCAGGCGTTGCGGAAGAACGGGCCGCAGGCATACAGAATCACCGGCAGGGTCAACAGCAGGCTGGACCAGCGCAAGAGCATTTCGACGTCCGGCGTCAGTTCGCCTTCGTTCGCCACGTAGGTCGGGTAGGCATACATCATGACCTGCATCATGCCGAGCCCGGAGACGGCCAAGCGCCAGAGCATGGCGCGGCGCTCTTTCTGAGCGACGGCCTCCTGACGCGCCGGATCAAAAGGATGCGCCCGATAGCCGATATCAGCAATGGCCTTCAGAATGCGCGACAGCGCGATCTGCCGATCATCCCAGCGCACGCGGGCGCGCCGGGTCGTATAGTTGACTTCGACGGCCAGCACACCGGGCAGCCGAGCCACATGCTGTTCATTCAACCAGACGCAGGCGGCACAGGTGATGCCTTCGAGCACCAGCGCCGCTTCCTGCTCATGCTCGCCCAGGGCGCGCACGAAGCTCTTCTGAAACTCGGCCTGATCGTAGAGCGAAAGGGCATCGAGAATATCCGGCCGTGCTTCACGCGGTGATTCCGGCAGTGAATCACGATTCGTGTAATATGCCTCCAGCCCGTTTGCCACAATGGCTTCGGCGACGGCACGACAGCCTTCGCAACACATCGGTTGCGTCTGACCGCTGATCGACACCGACAGCTCGACGCCGTCGGGAATCGCTAACCCACAGTGATAACAATCGTGACGCGAGGACAATTCGGACATCTCAGAAACCCGTCACTGACACGCGTTAGCGCAGTCCGCTCGGCAGGGGGAACTTCACGTCTTCGACGACGCCATCCAGATTCTCGACGGCACCGGCTCCGAGCGCCTGCAGGCGTGCAATGACTTCTTCCACCAATACTTCGGGCGCCGAGGCGCCGGCCGTCACGCCGATGCGCGGCTGATTCTGCAACCAGGCGGGATCAATATTCTCGGCACGGTCGATCAGATAAGCCTGACGCCCCATCAGTTCGGCGACTTCGCGCAATCGATTGGAGTTGGAACTCGTCACCGAGCCGACCACCAGCACCAGGTCACAGCTCTGGGCCAGGACACGTACCGCATCCTGGCGGTTTTGCGTGGCGTAGCAAATATCATCTTTCTT
>CAZSAE010000161.1:0-1757 GCA_964604765.1 uncultured Dechloromonas sp.
ACCGGCGGTAAATGCCGTTTGGCTGCCACCCCCCTGACAGGCGATGGCGATGCGTTTTTTACGCGGTTGATTCATGGTGTGAGCATGTCTTTAAAAGCGGATGCGGATGCCGATGGCGATGCCATCGGCATCGGGTAGTTTGAAAACTTCCAGAGGTAGGGCGGCGTTGCGGTACATGATGTGGAACAGTTTCTTGCGCCAGAGTGCCATACCTTGTGAGCCATCGGGATACAACATAATCCGTTTGAGGATGTATGAAAGCGGGTCGGCTTTGATATGGAGGGATGAGGGCCAGTGTGTTTTGAGAATCGTCGGGATGTCAGTGGTTTCCATAAAACCGCTGTTCACACGAATCTGCAGAAAACCTTTGTCACAAAGCTGGATGTTGACGCGTGACGCATCATCGACATAAGGCGTGAAGGCGTACTGCACACTCAAGACGGCCACGGTTTCATGAACCACACTGAAATGTTGCATCGTGCGTTTGAGTGCAACCGGAGCAAAATGCGCATTGCCGACTAGATAGATGGCACTGCCCGGGACGCGTTGAGTCTTGTCGGTGATGTCATTATGGATGAAGTCCAGCAGCGGTGAACTCATTTCCTGTGATGCCGCTTCGACGAGCTGAATGCCACGGTACCAGGTTGTCATGATAATAATCATGACAATGCTCAGCAGGATCGGGAACCAGCCGCCATCAAACAGTTTGAGCGTGTTCGCGCTGAAGAAGACGCTATCCATCAGGATAAAAAATGCTGCGCCGAGAAATGCCCGCAGTGGTTGCCACTTCCAGAGATGAATGGCGACGGCAATAGCGAGAAAATCGGTAATCAGCATCGTGCCGGTGACGGCAATGCCATAGGCCGAACCGAGTGCATTGGATGACTGGAAGATGAGAATGACGGCAGCCACCGAAAGGGCGAGTACGCCATTCACAAAGGGCAGGTAGATCTGGCCAATTTCATCGGCAGAGGTTTGTAGAATGCGTAAACGCGGCAGAAAGCCGAGCTGTATGGCTTGTCGCGTCATCGAGAACGCACCGGAAATCACCGCCTGAGAGGCAATCACGGTAGCCACGGTTGCCACAATAATCAGGGGTGTTTGTAGCGATGCAGGCGCCATCAGGTAGAACAGATTACTCAAGGCATCGGGACGATCCAGGAGCAGAGCGCCTTGACCGAAATAGTTGAGCACAAGTGACGGTAGTACCAGACCCACCCAGACAATACGGATCGGCAAGCGGCCGAAGTGACCCATGTCGGCGTAGAGGGCCTCGGCACCCGTCAGGCAGAGCACGACGGCGCCCAGGGCAAAGAAGGCAAGTATGCCGTGGGCCGTCAGAAACTCAATGGCGTAGAGCGGGTTGAGCGCGGTCAGAATTGCCGGGTGATGGGCGATGTTCCACAAGCCCAACGCGCCTATCGCGACAAACCAGATGAGCATGACTGGGCCAAAGAAGAGGCCAATCCGACCCGTGCCGCGGCGCTGTGACCAGAAGAGGAGACCAAGAATGCCCACGGCAACGGGTAACACCAGGTCTTTTAAGTCCGGGGAAATCAGCTCAAGCCCCTCAACTGCCGAGAGCACGGAAATGGCTGGGGTGATGACGCCATCGCCATAGAAGAACGAGGCACCAATGAGCCCGAGAATGAGCAATGTAGACCGGAGTTTCGGCTGGGTTTCGGATTTGGTCAGTGCCAGGGCCATCAGGGCCATGATGCCGCCTTCACCGTGGTTGTCGGCACGCATGATGAAGA
>CAZSAE010000162.1:0-1749 GCA_964604765.1 uncultured Dechloromonas sp.
GCGCATCACTCGTACCCCATATTGTCGCCTTTGAGCACGCACGGTAAACAGGCCGCGTACCTTCAACGATACGTAGGCATCTTTGGTTTGCTTGGCAATGAAGTTGCGCACCGCCATTGTTTGCTGCATGAATCCGTCCCAACTTCAGCACCCCACGCCTACGGGGTAGGGGACCTTTTGTCGATTAGGGCATTTCTTTCATGGTAAACAGTATCCCGACTGCTACGACTGGTGACAGAGTAGACCGGCCGTTCGTGGCGACTTCTCACCGACAGGGCTTCGGCCTTATGGAAAGCTTTCCATAAGGCCGAGAAGCCGGAATTGGCCATCAGGCAGTTTTTGGAGCACAACGGCCATTCAGATGACAGCTATCGGAATCAGCTGAACTTCCGCTTCTGGCCGACAGCCCGCGTACAAGATGACGCCAGAAAGCGGCCGCACAGGTGTTCAGCTCGGGCAGCCGCAATGCCAGCCGAGTGAGCCTGAACAAAGGAATCGCGGTTCTCGTTATGCGGCTTTCGCAGTCATGAGAGCAAGGCAGGCCACAGCTTGATCAAACTGCCTCAGGCTGAGCGGTATTTCATCCCTAGAACCGATCACTGTATCGAACATGACGCTTGAGGAACAGGAAGACAGGCTGGTGTGCGCCGCACCCATGGCAATAGCTTGTACATATACGGCAACGACGTATAATGCCTACATGCACACCTTCATCGAACTCCCCCTCTTCACCCGCTACGCGAGGGACTATTTTAGCGACGAAGAGTTGGCTGCATTGCAGCGCCACCTGTCGAAAGACAGTAAAGCGGGTGATGTGGTGCTGGGTTCCGGCGGGGTGCGCAAGTTGCGCTGGTCGCGGGCCGGTATGGGCAAGCGGGGTGGCGTGAGGGTGCTCTATTACGTGCAGGACGCCAAGGGGCGTATCTGGCTTTTGACGGTTTATGCCAAGAGTGCTCAGGAGAACATTTCTGCGGCAACGCTAAATTTATTACGGGAGCTGGCAGATCATGCCGAAATTGACTGAAGCCGAATTGATGGCCCGCGATGCAGGGCGCGATCTTGATGCCGAATTGCGGCAAGCCGCGCAGGAAATGCAGTCCGGCAAGCTTGGCCGGGTATCGATGGTGAGCCGGGATGGTCGGGTTGTGGACTCGCCGGTGGCCAAGGCCCGCTTGACCTCCCGGTTATCGCAGTCGCAATTTGCCGAACTGATGGGCGTGTCGGTACGCACGCTACAGGAGTGGGAGCAAGGCCGGCGTGAGCCTTCTGGCGCGGCAAAAACACTACTTCGGGTGGCGCAGTCGCATCCGGATGTCTTACGAGCATTGGCAGCCTGAAAGCCTGAATTTGCTCCTTGACCTATCAACTGGGCATTACTTTGATTGCCGGATTTTTTGCTGTTATGCACAGCCTTACTCAGGTTAACAAGAGATATCGCTCTTCCGGCACTGTTTTGTCATGACGCCAAACCCCGTTTCTGAACGTGGTCACCGCCTTGAATGAGGACAAAAAGTCGCAGCGGAGGCAGAATGGAATCCCGCAGTGTAGCAATGCAGTAATCAGCCAAGCACCTGGATAACCGCTATCAGGCATCTGCTGCTCTCCGACCCATGCGCAGCGAAGAATCAGGATGTCGAACAGCTGGATACCGGGCCGGAACAAACCGAATACGGTGGCCTCACGCCATCGCTAAAATTTTGGCGCAGTTCATAAAACTGCGCCAAAATAGCGCCAGTCCGACTCGAAACG
>CAZSAE010000163.1:0-1740 GCA_964604765.1 uncultured Dechloromonas sp.
CGCTCCGGCCATTCAGCCAGGAACTCGCTCCAGTGGCTACCGCTCAGCTCTTTCAACGAGTTGCGCACCAGAATTTCTTCTTGGTCCGCCTGTTCGCGTGTCAATTCGCCGCGCATGAGGCGGAAGCGGTTGTAGACCAGGTAAGTGTTGACGACGTCAGTCTCGCAGTAGTCGCGGATCTTGCCATGCTCACCCGCCTGCCAGGTCGGCCACACCAGATTGCCGGCCATGCCGACCTTGCCCGGAAAACCCATAAGCTTGGCTATGGCATCGAGCGGTGCGCTAGCGCGCGGCTGATAGAGCGCCAGCAGGTCCATCAGGTCGGTGTGGCGACTGTGGTAGCGGCTGACGTAGTTGTTCCACTTGAATTCGCGCGAGTCGCCAAAGTCGCCCTCGCCCTGATCCCAGTAACGCGGCGCCGTTACGCCATGCATGAGGCCGCGATAATGCAGCACCGGCAGGTCAAATCCGCCGCCGTTCCACGAGACCAGCGTTGGCGTCAGACGTTCGAGGCCATCAAAAAAGCGCTGAATGATGGCGCCTTCATCAAGCTCGGGCGCCGACAGTGAAAACACCTTGAAACCGGCGTCACTGCGAAAGGCGCAGGAGATGGTGACGATACGATGCAAGTAATGTGGCAAAAAATCGCTTCCGCTCTGCGCACGACGTTGCTGGAAGGCCAGCTCGGCAACTTCATCGTCCGATAATTCGGCTGGCAGATCGTTGAGATTACGCAGCCCCACCACATCGGGAATGGTTTCGATATCAAAAACCAGCACAGGCACCATAACGCTTACTCCGGAAAGACGCCTGTCGACAGATAACGGTCGCCACGGTCGCAGACGATGCTAACGACGGTGGCATTCGGCGTGGTGCGCGCAATTTCCAGCGCCACATGCATGGCGCCGCCCGACGAGATGCCGGCGAAGATGCCTTCTTCGGCCGCCAGGCGACGCGTCAGAGCTTCGGCTTCGGCCTGACCAACGTACACAAGTTCGTCGACGCGCGATTTGTCGTAAATTTTGGGCAGGTAGGCTTCCGGCCATTTGCGGATCCCCGGAATCTGCGCCCCGTCTTTGGGCTGCACGCCAATGATGCGAATATTCGGATTCTGTTCCTTGAGGAAACGCGACACCCCCATGATCGTGCCGGTCGTGCCCATGCTCGACACGAAGTGCGTCACCTGCCCTGCCGTGTCACGCCAGATCTCCGGGCCCGTGCCTTCGTAGTGAGCGATCGGATTATCCGGATTGGCGAACTGATCAAGGACGACGCCCTTGCCTTCGCTCACCAACCGGTTGGCCACGTCACGGGCGAGTTCCATACTGCCGCTGACCGGCGTCAGGACCAGCTCGGCACCAAAGGCTTTCATGGTCTGGCGACGCTCCACGGTCTGATTTTCGGGCATGACCAGAATCATTTTGTAACCGCGCATCGCGGCAGCCATGGCCAGTGCGATGCCGGTATTGCCCGAAGTGGCTTCGATCAACGTGTCGCCCGGTTTGATCGCACCGCGCGCCTCGGCGTGCAGAATCATCGACAACGCCGGCCGATCCTTGACTGAACCGGCCGGATTGTTGCCTTCCAGTTTGGCGAGAACGATGCTGTCCTGGGCCGTCAATGCGCTCGCGTCCAGACGCTGGATGCGCACCAACGGCGTATTGCCGACGGTATCGGCTAGCGTTTTATAGTTGGGGCGGGTGGTCATGCAGCCACTCCACATATTTGCTCACGCCCTGC
>CAZSAE010000164.1:0-1739 GCA_964604765.1 uncultured Dechloromonas sp.
GGTTGTCCGTGATCACGAGCACTTGATCGAGACCCATGTTCTTGACCTTCTGCGCAAACAGCTTGGTCTTCGGGGCTTCGACAGCAAATGCATCAACCACAGCCAGACGGTCTTCGCGAACCAGCTGCGAGAGAATCGTCGCCATGCCGGCACGATACATCTTGCGGTTGATCTTCTGCGAGTAGTTCTGCTCCGGCGAATTCGGGAAAGCGCGACCGCCTCCACGCCAGATCGGGCTGGACGTCATACCGGAACGGGCGTTACCCGTGCCCTTCTGGCGCCACGGCTTGTGGGTGGTGTGCGCAACTTCGTCACGACCCTTTTGCTTCGAGTTGGCGCTACGGGCATTGGCTTGATAGCCAACGACCAGCTGATGCACCAGATTCTCGTTGTATTCGCGAGCGAACAGCGCATCGGAGGCCTGCAGACGGCTGGCTTCCTGACCCTGATCGTTAATAATCTTCAGTTCCATGGTCTCTCCTTAGGCCTTAACGGCAGGACGTACAACAACGTCCGATCCGCGGGCACCAGGAACAGCACCCTTGACGAGGAGGAGCTGACGCTCTGCGTCGACACGAACCACTTCAAGGTTCTGAGCCGTGCGCTGAACATCACCGAGGTGACCAGCCATGCGCTTACCCGGGAAAACGCGACCCGGATCCTGCGCCATACCGATCGAACCGGGCGCATTGTGCGACACCGAGTTACCGTGCGAAGCGCGGTTCGAGCTGAAATGGTGGCGCTTGATGCCGCCAGCAAAGCCCTTACCGATCGTAACGCCGGTGATATCGACCTTCTGGCCAGCTTCAAAAATGGTTGCGGCAATGGCGTCACCCGGCTTGAAGCCGTCGAGCGCATCTGCTGCTACCGTGAATTCTTTGAGAACGCGCGAGGACTCAACACCAGCCTTTGCCAGGTGACCACTCAGGGCTTTAGTCATGCGTGTCGCACGACGTTGGCCGAATGCAACCTGAACAGCGGCATAGCCGTCCGTTTCGGGCGTCTTGATTTGTGCGACGCGATTGTTCGACACATCGAGCACTGTGACGGGGATGGAAGCACCATCCTCGGCAAAAATGCGCGTCATGCCGACCTTGCGTCCTACAAGGCCTAGACTCATCTATTATTCTCCTAATCACCAGCTGCGATTGGCTGGCGTCGGTTATAGGTACTACAAAAACAACAGGAACCACGATGGCGCCACAGGAGTGGCGCCGAGAAAGCCGGAAACTATACTACGTTCCCGACGTTACTGCAACTTGATTTCGACGTCGACGCCAGCCGGCAGATCGAGCTTCATCAGCGCATCAACCGTTTTGTCGGTCGGGTCGATGATGTCCATCAGACGGAGGTGCGTACGGATTTCGAGCTGGTCGCGCGAGGTCTTATTGACGTGCGGCGAACGCAGAATGTCAAAGCGCTGCTTGCGGGTGGGCAGAGGAACCGGACCACGAACTACAGCGCCAGTGCGCTTGGCGGTTTCAACGATTTCCTGTGCCGACTGGTCGATCAGGCGATAGTCGTATGCCTTCAGGCGGATACGGATTTTCTGGTTTTGCATGTGAACATCCAAAGAGCAGTAAAAGAACAAGTAAAGAGCATTGAGCGGCGCACTATACAGAAATTAGGCATTTCTGCAAAGCCGCTCGGATGCCCGGTTAATCACCAGGCATCCGGATCCAGCAGAATTACTCGATAATTTTCGAGACGACGCCGGCGCCGACGGTACGACCGCCTTC
>CAZSAE010000165.1:0-1705 GCA_964604765.1 uncultured Dechloromonas sp.
GCGGCCGAAATCGGCTTGGCGTTGATCAGGTCATGCGGCATCAGGTTATCGGATTCGGCTTGATTCAGACGCTCCTTGACCGCACGCTCCACGCGGGCCAGACCGGCGCGGAACTGGTTCTCGGCCAGTTCACCGACCGAACGCACGCGACGGTTGCCGAGGTGATCGATATCATCGATTTCGCCACGACCGTTGCGCAGTTCGACCAGAACGGCAATCGCTTCGATCAGATCGCGCGGCGACAGCGTTAGCTGCTCACGAACTTCCGTCTTGACGCCCAGCTTGTTCAGCTTGTCGGCGACTTCCTTGGCTTCGGCTTCGGTCAGGTTTTCGGCCGCAGCACGCGGACCGAATTGCATTTCGGCCAACTGATCGACGACGAGCGAGGCGCGCACGCCGTTGCGCTCGGCCAGATAGGCCACGACGTCATCGGTCTTCGACGGCAACGCGGTCATCATGACCTTCCATTCCTGGATGTCGTTACGGCCCATGCGGCGGTTGAACTTCATGCGGCCGACGCCCGACAGGTCGTAGCGGTCGTCCGAGTAGAACAGGCCGTTGAAGAGGATTTCAACCGCTTCTTCCGTGGGCGGTTCGCCCGGGCGCATCATGCGGTAGATGGCAACGCGGGCAGCCGTACGGTCGCGCGTTTCATCGGCGCGCAGCGTGTTCGAGATGAAGGCGCCACGATCCAGATCGTTCACATACAGCGTTTCGATGCTCTTGACGCCAGCCTCTAGCAGCTTGGCAAGCAGCGTTGCGTCGATTTCATCATTCGCTTTGGCGACGATTTCGCCGGTTTCAGGATTAATCACATCCTTGGCCAGCACGCGCTCGAGCAGAAAATCTTCCGGCACGACGATGCTCTTCAGGCCGGCGGCATCCAGTTCGCGGATGTGACGGGCGGTAATACGCTTATCCTTAGGAACAATGACCTTACCGGCCTTGTCGCAGATGTCGAAACGGGCAACTTCGCCGCGTAGACGTTCCGGTACCAGCGCGAACTCGATGTTCTTGCCTAGCGAAAACTGATCGAATTCGAAGAAGCGGGCGAGGATTTCCTCGTCGGTCATGCCCAACGCACGCAGCAGCGTTGTCACCGGCATCTTGCGACGACGGTCGACGCGGAAAAACAGCGTGTCCTTCGGGTCAAACTCGAAATCCACCCACGAGCCGCGGTAGGGAATCACACGCGCCGAGAACAGCAGCTTGCCCGACGAATGGGTCTTGCCGCGATCATGCTCGAAGAAAACACCCGGCGAGCGGTGCAGCTGGCTGACGATCACACGCTCGGTGCCGTTGATGACGAACGAACCGGTGTCGGTCATGAGCGGAATTTCGCCCATGTAGACTTCCTGTTCTTTCACTTCCTTGATGTCGCCAGTGTCGCGATCCAGAATGACCAGACGCACACGGGCGCGCAGTGCCGACGCGTAGGTCAGGCCGCGCTGCTGACACTCGCGGACGTCAAACGCTGGTTCGGCCAGGTTGTAGCTGACGAACTCGAGGCGCGCGTTGCCGGAATGCGACGTGATCGGGAAGATCGTCGAAAACGCAGCCTGCAAGCCCTGGGGGCGACGTTGCGCAGGCGTAATGCCCTGCTGCAGAAAGTCGCGGAAGGAGTCGAGCTGGGTCGCTAGAAGGTAAGGTACCTCGAGCACCGTGTCACGCTTCGCAAAACTCTTGCGGATGCGCTTTTTCTCGG
>CAZSAE010000166.1:0-1681 GCA_964604765.1 uncultured Dechloromonas sp.
CGGTTTCGGTCTGCCAGAAGGTATCGACGATCGGGCAGCGACCGCCACCGACGTTTTCGTAGTACCACTCCCAGGCAGCCGGGTTGATTGGCTCGCCGACCGAACCCATCAGACGCAGGCTCGACAGATCGTATTTCTTCGGATGGATCGCCGGATCGGCATCGGCCGCCTTGATCAGCGAACGAATCGCCGTCGGTGCCGTGTAGAAGATGCTGACCTTGTGCTTCTGGATCATGTCCCAGAAACGACCGGCGTTCGGGAAGGTCGGCACGCCTTCGAAAACCACCTCGGTACCACCGCAGGCCAACGGGCCATACGTGATGTAGGTGTGGCCGGTAACCCAGCCGATATCGGCCGTACACCAGAAGACATCGTCTTTCTTCAGGTCGAAGGTGTAGAGCATGGTGAGCATGGCGTGTAGCAGATAACCGCCCGTCGAGTGCTGAACGCCCTTCGGCTTGCCGGTCGAACCCGAGGTGTAGAGCAGGAACAGCGGATGTTCGGCATCAACCCACACCGGATCACACTGATCCGACTGCTTATCGACGACATCGCTGGCCCACACGTCGCGGCCGGCGGTCATGTTGACGTCCGAACCAGTTCGCTTGAACACCAGAACCTTCTTGCACGAATCGCAGCCGCCCATGGCGAATGCTTCGTCGGCGATCGGCTTGAGCGGCAGCGCCTTGCCACCACGGAACTGACCATCACAGGTCACCAACACAGTGGCGCCGGCATCGTCGATACGATCGCGCAGCGACTGAGCCGAGAAGCCGCCGAACACGACCGAGTGGGTCGCACCGATACGGGCACACGCCTGCATCGTGGCGATGCCATCAATGGTCATCGGCATGTAAATAATAACGCGATCGCCTTTCTGTACGCCCAGCTCTTTCAGGGCATTGGCGATCTTGCAAACGCGGGCCAGCAGTTCTTTGTAAGTAACTTTGGTGACTTGGCCGTCGTCGGCTTCGAAGATGATAGCAACTTTGTCGCCCAGGCCACGCTCGATCTGACGATCTAGACAGTTGTACGAAGCATTGAGCTTGCCGTCGACGAACCAACCGTAGGTCGGCGCTTTCGACTCGTCGAGGATCTTGGTGAACGGCGTCTGCCAGCTCAGGAGTTCCTTGGCACGCTTGCCCCAGTAACCCTCGTAATCCTTGTCCGCCTCAGCACACAGGGCCTTATAACCATCCATGCCAGAAACGGCGGCGTTCTTTACGAAATCCGCTGACGGTTGGTAGACCTTTTCATTCGACATGTTGCATCTCCTCGCTATTGTTAGATCCTGCCTGTTTACGCCAGAGGTGTTTGATCACGCTTTGGGCCGGCATTTCGACACCGGTCGCCGTTTGTCGGAAACCGGACCGTACGCTGGGTACGGGATCATTTAATGTCTTCAGCCTTACACCCTGCTTACACGCAAAAGCCTTTATTCAAGCGGCTTGCATGCGGCGTCGCAACAAAACTCGATCACGGCACATTCACCGCAACTCCTCGCTTTTCATTACAATCGCAAGAGCGCATAGCGCCCTTCTCAATTCATCTTCGCCAGCCCGGAAAAAAACATGAGCACGATCAAGCAAGAAGACTTTATCCAGTCCATCGCCGATGCCTTTCAGTACATCAGCTACTACCATCCGCTGGACTACATCAAAGCCCTGGGCGAAGCCTACAA
>CAZSAE010000167.1:0-1663 GCA_964604765.1 uncultured Dechloromonas sp.
TCGGGTCATCAGGTCGCCTAGCCGGTCTCATCTTGATAGCTTCAACTCGATGAGTCGGCTTAGATAGGTCATATCTATCTGCGCATAGATTTTTCCAGTTTGACCAGTTTTGAACTTGCCCCGATGCTGTCGATACATGCAAGAAATATTCATTGATTTGAATGTTTTGCGCTTCTTGGGAACAAACCTGTACTAGCCTGTAAGAGTGCTCGAAGAGCACAGAATTTGTGGCGAAGTTCGGCCGCATATACTATGGGGGAGTATTGTATAATGCGGCGGTGTACCCAAGTAGAGAGGTGTTCGATGCCACACAGTCCGGAAGAAAAGAAGCAAGCACTGACGCGCATCCGGCGCATCAAAGGTCAGGTAGCGACTCTTGAGCAAGCGCTTGATGCAGGTGCGGAATGCCCTGCAATTCTTCAGCAGCTTGCGGCCGTTCGTGGGGCAGTCAACGGATTGATGGCAACCGTTCTGGAGAGCTATCTGCGGGAAGAATTTCCCAGTAGCGAAATCAGGAGCGATTCGCAGAACAAGTCCATTGACGAGACCATCTCTATCGTCCGCTCCTATCTGCGATAGAGGCACCAGGGTGCCCTCGGTGAGGGCAAATTTAGTTAGCTAGTAAAGGAAGCGACATCATGAAATCACGTGCAGCAGTTGCCTTCGGGCCAGGAAAGCCGCTGGAAATCGTCGAGATCGACGTCGAGCCGCCGCGCAAGGGCGAGGTGCTCATCAAGATCACGAATACCGGCGTTTGCCATACCGACGCCTTCACCCTGTCGGGCGACGACCCCGAAGGTCTCTTCCCGGTCGTGCTGGGTCATGAAGGTGCGGGTATCGTCGTGGAGGTGGGTGAAGGTGTGACCAGCGTGAAGCCTGGCGATCACGTCATTCCGCTCTACACCGCCGAATGCGGCGAGTGCCTGTTCTGCAAGTCCGGCAAGACCAACCTGTGTGTCGCGGTTCGCGCAACCCAGGGCAAGGGGCTGATGCCCGATGGTACGACTCGCTTCTCGTACAACGGTCAGCCGCTTTACCACTACATGGGCTGCTCGACCTTCAGCGAATACACGGTCGTCGCCGAAGTCTCGCTGGCCAAGATCAACCCGGACGCGAACCCCGAGCACGTCTGCCTGCTGGGCTGCGGCGTGACCACCGGCATCGGCGCCGTGCACAACACGGCCAAGGTACAGCCCGGCGACTCGGTGGCCATCTTCGGCCTCGGCGGCATCGGTCTCGCTGCGATTCAAGGTGCACGCCAGGCCAAAGCGGGCCGCATCATCGCCATCGATACCAATCCGGCGAAGTTCGAACTGGCTCGTACCTTCGGCGCGACCGAATGTCTCAACCCGAAGGACTTCGACAAGCCGATTCACGAGGTTCTGATCGAGATGACTGGCTGGGGTGTCGATCACACCTTCGAGTGCATCGGCAACGTCAACGTGATGCGTTCGGCTCTGGAAGCTGCCCACCGCGGCTGGGGCCAGTCGATCGTCATCGGCGTCGCCGGGGCCGGCAAGGAAATCTCGACCCGTCCGTTCCAGTTGGTCACCGGCCGGACCTGGAAGGGGTCGGCTTTCGGCGGGGTCAAGGGGCGCACCCAACTCCCGGGCATGGTGGAAGACGCAATGAAAGGCGAGATCGATCTCGCCCCGTTCGTCAC
>CAZSAE010000168.1:0-1623 GCA_964604765.1 uncultured Dechloromonas sp.
GCCAGCAATGCTGGATCGGCAAACGGCTCAGATCGACATCCTTGCCTTCAAGAACGATCTCCTGACACGGCGCCGACGATACCTGTTTCGGCGACATCGTCAGCACCTGCTTCAGTAGCGGCAGCTTTTCCCAGGCATCTTTGAAGCCCTTGGGCGGTTCGGGCTCCTTGAGCATTGCCAGCACCTGGCCGACCTCGCGTAGCTTCGTCAAGGCTTCAGCGTCCGTTGCCACATCCTGACCCATGCCCAATGCGACGCGGCGCACCGTGCCGAACAGATTGCCGAGCACGGGCACGTTGTAAGGTCTCCCCTGTCCCGTCGGGTTTTCGAACAGAATGGCCGGCCCGCCCTGGCGTAAGACGCGGTCGCAGATTTCCGTCATTTCCAGATGCGGGCTGACGGGCGTGGTCACGCGTTTCAGTTCGCCCATGCGTTCCAGTTGGGCGATGAAGTCGCGCAGGTCATGGTAATTCATCGATAGTCCTTAGATCAGCGTATCGAGCACGATGCCGGCAAAAACGGCAGCGCCGAACCAGTTGTTATGCATGAAGGCCGCGAAACAACGGCCCGTGTCCCGGTCTTTGATGAGTTGGTAGTGGTAAAGCGCAATGAGCGCGGCGGCCAGCAGACCGACCCAGTAAGGCCAGCCCAGATGCATGGTATGGCCGACCGCCGCCAGAATCGCCAGCGTCAACCCGTAACAGGTCATTACGGCCGCCACATCGTAGCGACCGAAGGTAATTGCCGAAGTCTTGATGCCGATTTTAAGATCGTCGGGGCGATCCACCATCGCATACTCGGTGTCGTAGGCGATCGCCCAGAAGACATTCGCCACCAGCATCCACCAGCCGACGGCAGGCACCGTACCCAGAATCGCGGCAAAGCCCATTGGGATGCCGAAGCCAAAGGCAATGCCCAGATAACCTTGGGGAATCGGGAAGAAACGTTTGGTAAACGGGTAGGAGGCCGCCAGAAATGCCGCGATCAACGCCAACCCGGCCAGCAACGGCGTGATAATTGGCAGTACGGTCACCGCAGCCAGGGTCACAAGAATCACGAACACAGCCACAGCTTCGCGCGGCGTGACCCAGCCGGCGACCAGCGGCCGATCTTTTGTCCGCGCCACATGGCCGTCGAAATTGCGGTCGGCCACATCATTGATCACGCAGCCGGCTGAACGCATGAAGAAGGTGCCCAGCACAAAAATGATCAGTACATTCCACGGGGGCATGCCATCGGCCGCCAGCCACAGCGCCCATAGCGTCGGCCAGAGCAGTAATAGCGTTCCGATCGGGCGATGTGCCCGCATCAGACGCCAGTATTGCATCAGCTTGGGCGGAGGAGCAGGTGGCGTGTGCGGTGCTTGGATTGAACTCATCGCGCCATTTTACGTCACTGATCCGGTACGAACTTCAGCACGTTGCCATTAATGCAGTAGCGCTTGCCGGTTGGCGCCGGGCCGTCATCAAAGACATGGCCGAGGTGGATACCGGAGCTGGCACTGCGCACCTCGACGCGCCGCATGCCGTGACTGTTGTCTTCATGTAGCGTGATCGCGTCAGGAACGGGTTGGAAGAAACTTGGCCAACCCGTACCGCTATCAAACTTGGTGTCGCTGCGAAA
>CAZSAE010000169.1:0-1598 GCA_964604765.1 uncultured Dechloromonas sp.
GTGTGGGGAGGTCTGTTTCACCGAACTTGAAAGACTTTTCAAAAAATCTACGAGTCTCATTAGCAAGTTTGGCTCTTCGTATGGCGGCGTCACGGCGTATGCCAGCTGTCTCAACCCGAGCTTTTGCACCATCCAACTCCGAGAGTAACCTATTCTTTTCAAAAATCAGACGCTCTTCCGCTTCGATCTGATTGGCCTTATTGGAGAGCGTTTGGGCCTGGGTGCGCGCATCAGATCCGAATGGAATTTTTATGCCCAGCATGACGGTTTGTTGAATAGGTACGCCAACTTCAGGACGACCGCTGGTGCCGTAAATTTGCAGTTCCGGATTTTGACGGGTCTGTGCGCGGGCTAATTCAGTTGCTGTCCTTGCAACATCAACTTGAGCGATCAGATCTTGAATGACTGGATGCGTCGTATCTAAGTCCGCAAACGAGCTTGGTAGCTTCGGTAGCCGCTCGGATAGTCTTGATAAAGTGCCAGAATTCTCAACAGACTGACTATTTAAAAAACTATCAATGTCTGTAGGCTTTCCAGTCAGAACCTTGAGATTCTGTACAACTAGGATCAGATTAGCTTTCGCTTCCGCCTTGCTGCCTTCAGCATTGGCAAGGGCACTCTCTGACTGATAAAGATCTGCTCTGGATAGATCTCCAACTTTGTGGCGAGCCTGAACGTCCTTAAACAAACTCTTGGCATTGTTGAGACGACTCACTGCCAGGTTATATTCAAGCTTGGCCAGTTCGAATTCCCAGAAAAGGCCCCGAAGTTGCGCAGAGACTTTCAACTGGACACTGGCCTGCTGCTTTACTAATCGTGCAGTTTCTGCGTCAGCAAAAGCGATTGAACCAGATCGCTCACCCCACAGCCAGATTGGAACTGATAATCCAGCGATAAATTCACCGGCACCACCCGCGGCAAGCCCGCCGCTTTGGGCTTTCTCACCCTTGCCACCAAGCTCTAATGTGGGGGGGCGTGCGACTAGGCTTTGGCTCACTTTCTGACGTGCCTGAAGTGATTCAAGGCGCGTTGTGTACGCTTTGGCCTCGGGTTGCCTAGACCATGTGTCTTCGAAAAGATTTTTAAGCGTGTATGCGTCAGAAGTTTTTGTTGGCTCCAAACCATATGCTGGATAGACCAACAGCGTTACGCTTACGACGAATAAGAAGCGACTGCATAATCGCTTTCTGATGGAGAACGTATTCATCCCCATGCACCTCCTGAATAGCCCACATATGGGCATATATCGAATGCTGATTACGTTTGATAATCAGCAATTTTGCTAAGTCAGGAGTTGTGCCACTTTGGACGATAGGGTGGATCCGAAAGAGCCGAGATTAAAAGGGATTCGTGAGAAGGCAAAGCGTCGTGTGGTGCTCTTTTCAATACCAATGACTGATGGCCTTCTAAGATAATGATTAAGTGCGCGTGGCAGGCATCACAATGTGCCGTGTGTTTTTCAGTCTGTTGGTCTTTCTTGGCATGGGATGAGGTTTTCTCAAGCTTCTGACTATCCTCATGACTGTGCTGAAGATATTCAGCACTCACTGGTTGGTGAGTGAACTCTGTCGGCAATTCTTCATGTTTATAACAGGCAG
>CAZSAE010000170.1:0-1591 GCA_964604765.1 uncultured Dechloromonas sp.
CAGCTGAGCTATACCCCCGTAGCGGTACAGCAGGAACAGGGCGTGACTATACAGAGATTTCGTCTGCATTGCAAAGCTTTTTTTCGATTGACGACACGCAACACACAAGCGACTGATTTAATTGTCGCAGGCGAGCAGGAGATCGATGCGTTTGAGCACTTCCTCACGCGGAAAAAGTGCGATCAATGCATCGACCGACGGCGTTTGCGTTTGCCCGGCCAATGCGAGGCGCACTGGCATAGCGAGTGCCGGCATCTTGGCGCCATGATCGGCGAGCGTCGCTTTGAGCGCGGCAGCGATGCTCGGCACGTCCCATTCGACGCTCGTCAGCGCCGATCGGAAAGCGACCAGGATCGGTTGGGTGATTTCCGTCAGATGCTGCGCCTTGAGTTCAGCGCTTGGTTGCGGATGGCCTTGTAACTGCTCGACGGCATCGGTCAGTTCGACGAGTGTCTGGGCGCGTTCCTTGTACAGGGCAACGATCGCTTCGACGGTCGGAATGCCGGTATCACGGGCGCTTCGTGAGGCCAGACGGCGACGTACCTCGGCGGCGAGCCGGTCGTTGTCAGCCTGTTTGAGGTAGTGCGCATTCAGCCAGTTCAGCTTCTGGGTGTTGAACTGGGCGGCCGACGGCGTAATGTGATTGAGGTCGAACCATTCGACGAACTGCTGGCGGCTGAAGACTTCATCGTCGCCATGTGACCAGCCCAAACGTGCCAGGTAATTGTTCACGGCTTCCGGGAGATAACCCTCTTCGTCGTACTGCATCACCGACACTGCGCCATGGCGTTTAGAAAGCTTCTGGCCATCATCGCCGAGAATCATCGATAGGTGGGCGTATTGCGGGACGGGAGCGCCCAGGGCTTGCAGAATGTTGATCTGACGTGGCGTGTTGTTGACATGGTCATCGCCGCGGATGACCTGCGTGATACCCATATCCCAGTCATCGACGACGACGCAAAAGTTGTACGTCGGCGTGCCATCGGCGCGGGCAATGATCAAATCATCCAGTTCGGCGTTGCTGATTTCAATACGGCCTTTAACCAGATCGTCCCAGGCTACGACGCCGTCGCTCGGGTTGCGGAAGCGGATCACCGGCTTGCCACCCACCGGTACGGCCGGTAGTTCTTTTCCGGCTTCGGGCCGCCAGCGGCCGTCGTAACGGGGCTTCTCATTACGGGCCATTTGTTCGGCGCGCATGGCTTCCAGCTCTTCTGGCGTCGTATAGCAAGGATAGGCCGTGCCAGCTTCCAGCATCTGCTGGATCACCGCTTTGTAACGATCCATGCGCTGCGTCTGATAGAACGGGCCTTCGTCGTGTTCTAGCCCCAACCACTGCATACCGTCCAGAATGGCCTGTACGGCCTCTGGCGTTGAGCGGGCCAGATCGGTATCTTCGATGCGCAGAATGAAGGTTCCCTGGTGATGCCGGGCGAAGGCCCAGGAGAAGAGGGCGGTGCGGGCGCCGCCGATATGCAGGAAACCGGTCGGGGAAGGGGCAAAACGCGTGCGAACCATGGGTCTATCCGAAAAGCGGGAAACCAAGATTCTACCGGTTTGCGTGGGTCTGCCCTAGATGCAGATTGACCGC
>CAZSAE010000171.1:0-1557 GCA_964604765.1 uncultured Dechloromonas sp.
TCGTCGAAATCGGTGACAAGATCGAAATCGACACCCGTACGGACGAGTACCGCGCCCGCGTGAAGTAATTCACCGCGCCCAACAAAAACCCGCCAGTTTAAATGGCGGGTTTTTGTTGCCCATGTTCTGCGAGTTGCTCAGAGAGCTACCGCAGAAAAACTCGACTTAGGCGGCGGTCGTTTCGCGCGAGGCTTTCTTGCGCTCGTGCTCTTTGAGATAGCGTTTGCGCAGACGGATCGATTTGGGTGTCAGTTCCACGAGTTCGTCTTCAGCGATGAACTCAATGGCGGCTTCCAGCGATAACAGGACTGGCGGCACCAGACGCACGGCTTCATCGGTACCCGAGGCGCGCACGTTGGTTAGCTGCTTGCCCTTAATCGGGTTGACGACCAGATCGTTCTCGCGGCTGTGAATGCCGATGATCATGCCTTCGTACAGCTTCTCACCCGGGTTCACGAACATGCGACCGCGATCCTGCAGTTTCCACAGGGCGTAGGCCACCGCTTCGCCATCGTCCTGCGAAATCAGCACGCCATTACGACGTTCGGCGACACCGCCCTCCTTCACCGGGGCGTATTCGTCGAACACGTGGCTCATCAGGCCGTTACCGCGCGTCAGGTTCATAAATTCACCCTGGAAACCGATCAAGCCACGCGCCGGAATCTTGTATTCGATGCGCACGCGGCCACGACCGTCCGGCACCATATCCAGCATTTCGCCTTTGCGCAGACCGAGGCTTTCCATCACGCCACCCTGATGTTCTTCTTCGACATCGACGGTCAGCATTTCATACGGTTCGCATTCCACGCCATCGATTATTTTTTTCACGACGCGCGGGCGGCCGACCGCCATTTCGTAACCTTCGCGACGCATGTTCTCGAGCAGAATGCCGAGGTGAAGTTCGCCACGACCGGCCACGTCGAAGATATCGCCGTTAGCGGTATCGTGCACGCGCAGTGCCATGTTGGTCAGTAGTTCCTTGTGCAGACGATCGCGCAGCTGACGGCTGGTCACGAATTTACCTTCGGTGCCGGCCAGCGGGCTGGTGTTGACCATGAACTGCATCGACAGCGTCGGCTCATCAATCTTGAGCAGCGGCAGCGCCTCCGGTTGGTCCGGATCGGTGACCGTACAACCCAGCACCAGATCCTCGATGCCGGTAATCTGGACGATATCGCCCGCCAGGCCTTCGTTCATTTCGACTTTATTCAGACCCTTATAGCCAAACACCTGGCCAATCTTGGCCTTGATCGGGCTGCGGTCGTGCTCGGCAGCCTCTTCTTCGGTACCGAACATCACGATGACGTTCTGGCCGGTTTTGACGCGGCCGCGGATGATTTTGCCCACGCCGATACGTCCGACGTACGACGAATAATCCAGCGCCGAGATCTGCAGCTGCAACGGCGCATCGGCATCGGCATCCGGTGCCGGCACGTGCGACAGTACGGTGTCGAACAGCGGCTTCATATTTTCGCGCGGCGCGTCCAGCGACATGGCGGCCCAGCCGTTCAGACCCGAAGCGTAAACGATCGGAAAATCGAGCTGCTCATCGGTCGC
>CAZSAE010000172.1:0-1555 GCA_964604765.1 uncultured Dechloromonas sp.
CCGAGATCCGCCAGCGTCTGCAATCCGGTCGGCGTTCGGCCGCGGTGCTGCTACCCGTTCTCGGCGCCGAGGCGGGGCCGCTACGGCTGCTGTTGACGCAACGTACCGACCACCTGCGCGACCATGCGGGCCAGATCAGTTTTCCGGGTGGTGGCTTGAAACCGGGCGAAAATGCGTTAGAGGCGGCACTACGCGAAGCCGAGGAAGAGATCGGGCTGATGCGCTCGGCTATCGACGTTTTCGGGCAGATGCCGCAGTACCATACCGGTACCGGCTTCAGCGTTTCGCCGATGATTGGCTTTGTCACCCAGGGGGTCGGACTCACACCGGATCCGGGTGAAGTCGCCGAAATTTTTGATGTGCCGCTGGATTTTTTGCTCGACCCCAGAAACTTCCGCCAGGAAACCCGCTTTTATCGGGGCGCCTGGCGCACCTTCCTGGCGATTCCCTGGGCCGAACGATACATTTGGGGCGCCACGGCAGGCATGCTGGCGCAGCTTTCAAGAATTATGCACGGGGCGCCGGCCAACGCCATAAACCGGTCTTGAATTGTGATATCGTGATTCAATGATTGGCGTCATACAGTCTCGGGGTGTAGACACCACTTTCGGACAGACGCCGTGCGTTTTAACAGGCACTAACAGGTTTAACGATTTATGAAGCTGGTTGTACTGATTCTTGCCCTGCTGATCGAACAGGTTCGTCCGCTCCCTTATGTGCGTGTTGTTGGCGCCCCACTGGCGCGGCTGGCCGATTGGGTGGAGCGTGTTTTTGATTCCGGTAACCGCCAGCACGGCTTTCTGGCCTGGCTACTCATCGTGGGTGGTGGTGTCGTGCTGGCCACGATGCTCGATTGGGTGCTGTCCAGCATCAATCTGCTGCTCGGGATGGCCTTCGGCGTCGTCGTTCTCTACCTGACACTGGGTTTCCGCCAGTTCAGTCATGCCTTCACTGAAGTGAACGAAGCATTGCAGGCCGACGATGTGCCGGCCGCGCGCAAAGCCATGAAAGCCTGGAACAGCGAGTGCCCCGATAACGCCAGTTCCGACGAAATCGCCCGCTTGGCCATCGAAACCGGTGTGCTGGCGTCGCACCGCCATGTCTTTGGCGTGCTGGCCTGGTTTGTCATCTTTGGTCCGGTCGGTGCCGTGTTTTACCGCTTGAGCGCTTTTCTCGCCACGCACTGGAACGGTAGTGACCGCAAAGACGAAGAGGTGGTCGGTGAGCACGCTGCCGAAGAAGTCCAGGTCAAGCGTCGCCAATTTGGCGCTTTCGCACGTCAGGCCTTTGCCCTGGTCGACTGGCTGCCGGCGCGCATGACGGCCGTGGCTTTTGCCATCGTCGGCAATTTTGAAGATGCCATCAACTGCTGGCGCGAACAGGCAGGTACCTGGCGCGATCATACCGCCGGTGTCATCGTCGCGGCCGGTGCCGGAGCTTTGGGTGTCAAACTGGGTGGGCCGCTCAGCGAATCGCCGGTCATCGAGGACGAAGTCGTTTCGGACCGTCCGGAAATCGGCGTCGGTGAAGAAGCGACGCCGGCTGTTTTGCCGTC
>CAZSAE010000173.1:0-1545 GCA_964604765.1 uncultured Dechloromonas sp.
CGATGATTGCTGCGCTGACCTGGTTGTTGCTCTACCAACTGACGGGCGAGTTTCTTGCACGCATCCTGTCTTTGCCAGTGCCCGGTCCGGTGATCGGCATGGCGCTGCTCTTCGGCACGTTGGTCATCCGTGGCCATATGGGACGCCCGCTCCCGCAGAGCATGCAACAGACGGCGAATACCCTGTTACAGCACCTGTCGCTGCTCTTCGTCCCAGCCGGTGTGGGCGTTATGGTCTATCTGCAGCTCATCGCCGACGAATGGCTGCCGATTACCACCGCGCTCATCGTCAGCACGATCGGTGGCATGGCCGTAACGGCAATGATTCTCCGGGCTTTGCTGCGTCGTCAGCCTCACACGAAGGGCGTGCGCGATGCCTGAACGGCTGAATCAGACCTGGGTCTATCTATCGGCCTCGCCGTTATTCTGGTTGACCATGACCTTGGTCGCCTACCAGCTGGCGGTCGTGATCTATCGCCGCTGCGGCCAACGACCATTCGCTAATCCGGTACTCATTGCCATTCTGTTGCTCGTATCGCTGCTGACCGTGACCGACACGCCTTACCTTCAATATTTCGAAGGCGCCCAGTTTGTGCACTTCCTGCTGGGCCCGGCCACCGTGGCGCTGGCGATCCCACTCTACGGCCAGTTCCGACGGCTCGTCAACATGGCTGGGCCGCTGGTCATCGCGCTACTCGGCGGCTCGCTCACCGCCATGCTGAGCGCCCTCTTTGTTGGTGACTGGTTTGGCGGCACGCTGCCGACATTGCTGTCGCTGGCGCCCAAATCGGTGACGACACCCATCGCCATGGGCATCGCTCAACAGATCGGCGGCCACCCCTCGCTGGCGGCAGTGATGGTCATCGTGACAGGTATTCTCGGCGCCATGGTAGCGCAGACGCTTTATCACTGGTTGAACATTCGTGACGACGCCGTGGCCGGATTTGCTCTCGGCGTCGCGGCGCACGGCATCGGCACCGCACGCGCATTTCAGATCAACGAAACGATGGGCGCCTTCGCCGCCCTCGGCATGGGCCTCAACGGTTTACTAACGGCCATTGCCCTGCCCGGCTTGGTCAGCTGTATCAAGCCCTGGCTGTAGTCAGCCGCGACGCGTTGACTTTGGGCAACTAGGGTAGAACCAACTCGCAGGGAATCGACCAACCCATGGCGGCCGTCTGCCAACGTTGCGCCCAGGCGCTCGGCCCGAACAGGCGCACCTGACGCACACCGGTTTCGTTAACGAGCGCCAACGCAGTCGCCTCATCGACGTATACCACGTTGAACAAACCATCGGGCAGACCACACTGAGAACAGAGTTCAGCCAGCGCCAACGCACACGACGGCGCGTCCGGCGACGGGATCAAGGTGACCGCACCGCCGCGTACCAACACCGGCAGCACAAGCTTGATTGCTGCAGATACTGGTATGCCCGGGCCGACCAGCGCCAGCGTCGAGTGATCGTTACGCGCGCCAGCTGCACCAACACGCACCTCGCCAATCATCGGCTCGGATTGCAACGCGCGCACATAGGCCAGCGCATTGG
>CAZSAE010000174.1:0-1544 GCA_964604765.1 uncultured Dechloromonas sp.
GCTTCGGCCGATTATCTGCCTTGCCTGCTATGGGTTCAGCGCCGAAGAGTTTTCTGGTGATTGCCGATCCAATTCTGTACGACCTCTTTCGGTAGATATTTCAAATGCGCCGGGAGGATCTCGTACTGTGGCAGGTGTTCTTTAATAGCTTCGAAAACGACTTCTGCTTGGTGGAGATCCCGTTGTTTTTTGAGTGGATCCCGATCTACCTGGGCTGATAACCATGCTTTGTGAATCAAGAATGCTCTTGGGTCCGGAACTTTCAAACGCACCGGTAAGCCATTGGCGGCTATGGCGACTTCTGACACCGCTGGCGCATTGGATAGCCATTGAAGATTAGGCACCTCTGCTGCCGTCAGGTCTATGGGTGCAAAACGGACGGGTTCTGTGTCGCGCATATCCCGCTTCGGGATGATGAGATCGACCATGAAGCCGTCATCGTTGACGGCCTGGTAGCCGTTCTCCACCATTGGCTCAAATGATTTGTCGGCTCGACGAAGTATGCCGAGCAAGCCATCTCCATCAAGTCGAGATGAAACGACGGTCAGGCTTTTCCGAGGGTCATACAGTAGATCAATATCGCCAGAAGCAAGAAGCTCCTGCATGAAATGAACGCCGGCCATGGCTTCGTACGCATAAAGTGCATGCGTTCCAACCACCCGGAAATCATCTTTCGCTAGTGATAGATCCAGTTCCAGCAGTATTTTGGCTGGAAGAGCTGGGACGCGACCGAGGCGAAGCGCCTTGTTCAGTTTTGCCTGGTCATTAAGGCGGGCAGTCGTTGCTTTTAACCTTGCTTCGGCCCGGGCCTTGCCCTCATTGAATTTCTCGTAGAGCGCTTCAGTTTCAGGTGAGCGTACGCCTAATGATTTCCCGTTGCCCTTAGCATCGGTCAATCGCACCAGATATTCACCATTCCCGCTTTTAAGCCATTTCATCCCATACCGGTGCGATCGCACTTGCATGGCTGCAGCCTGCCAAGCTTCATAAAGCTGGATAGAATCGACCATGAATAGGCGCTGCTGGTCAGAAAGAGGCTTCATAGCATTTTCCTGTAAAAACCGGTTTTTCTGATATTACAGGAAAACGTTTCAAGTGTAGAAAATCCCCCGAGCTAAACGCTATTGACCTAAGCTCCCCAGCAATGCTTTGCCTTTTCTCAATGTTTCAGGATCCATGGGCATATCGGTTGCATTTGGTTGTTCACGGCGGCTTGATTTCCGCATACGTTGAGCGGCTACCGTCGGGCCATGGCCTACGGTGAAGGTTCCTCGAGAGATGGCCGTCATGATTCCTCGGGCAAAAGGCACCAGATTGGTCTTGATCACGCCTGCCTGACGGGCACCTTCGATCTCATCCAAGGCCGCCTGCTGCATTTCAGCAGGGCACTCGGAAAGAAGCTGACGAATAGCGATGCTCTCGTTTTGCGTGCATTTTGGAAAAATCAGATTCTCACCACAACCACCCGAATCGATAGCACCGCTATTGCCCGTGGTTGTAGTAGTTTCTGTGTTGTAGTCTCTGTAGAGGGGAGGTGGGTTTTC
>CAZSAE010000175.1:0-1508 GCA_964604765.1 uncultured Dechloromonas sp.
TTTTCAAGACAGTAGCCCAAACCGCGTGCCGTTACGATCTGCACGCCGCCCGCTTCGAGCTTTTTGCGCAACCGGTGCACGTAAACTTCAATCGCGTTGTGGCTGACTTCTTCGCCCCAGCCGCACAGATGATCCACCAGCTGATCCTTGCTGACCAGGCGCCCGACGCGCGTGAGCAGAATTTCGAGCAGCCCGACTTCGCGCGCCGATAGATCCAGGGTTTGGCCGTTCAATGTTGCCACACGACCGACCTGATCGTAGGTGAGATTGCCGCACACCATACTGGGGCTGCTGTTCGAATTGCGTCGAATCAGTGCACGCACGCGCGCCGCGAGCTCGTCCAGATCAAACGGCTTGCCCATGTAATCGTCGGCCCCGAGGTCCAAGCCCTTCACTCGATCCGACGGCGCATCGTGCGCCGTAAGCATAAGCACGGGCACATGCGGCACTGCCGGGTTGTTGCGCGCACGCAAGCGGCGCAGCACTTCCAGACCCGTCATGCGCGGCAGCCCGATATCCAGAATCGCCAAATCGTAATTGCAGGCCTGCATGGCCGAATCGGCATCAATGCCGTTATCGGAAACATCGACTGCATAACCTGCTTTGCGCAACGCCCGGGCGACCCCATCGGCAATAATCGAATCATCCTCGGCCAACAAAATGCGCATACCCTGCGTCTCCCCACGAAGGCGTCAATTAGATAACAATGAATGGTGTCAGTTTCGCGTAAGAGTGTACCAAGGCTACCGCCCACAAAGTTTTGCGGCGCAGCAACCGCCGGGGCAAGCATCAGCAATTCCGGATACCATGAGCGCACCCCATTTCAGCCTACAGAGATCCATGAATCGACTGCGCACCGCACTCTTAATGATCGCCTTCACTTGCCTTAGCACATCAAGCTGGGCCAAGCAGCCTTTGATTCTGCCGCCAGATACCTTCAACCCGGCACAGATTCTGCCCGCACCCCCCGCCGACGACTCTGCCGAAGCGGCCGCCGAACGTGCCTACATCAAGGCCGCCTATGCGGATGCGACACCCGAGCAACGCGCCCAGGCGCAAAGGGATGCGGCCAACGAGAGCGTGCGCCTGTTCGCCGACACTATCCCGGGCTTCAACCTCGACCAACTGCCCGCGACCAAGGCCTTGTTCAAAACTATCCGCGCCAACGAGAACGCGCAGACCGGCAGCTTCAAACGCCACTTCCATCGCCAGCGGCCATACCAGGTCGATACCAGCATCACACCCTGCCTGCCGCCGAAGAACTTCGACATCAACGCCAGTGACCCGAGCGGCCACACGACTATGGCGTTTAGCAGCGCCGTCGTTCTGGCCGATCTGCTGCCAGCTTATGCTGGAGCAATCATGACGCGGGCCGAACAGTATGGCCGCCATCGCGTCGTCTGCGGCGCGCACCATCCGTTTGATGTGCGCTCCGGCCAGGTACTTGGCACCCTCATCGGTGTCACTCTGCTCAAGACTCCGGCGCTCAAACCACAGCTTGATGCCGC